>JAIXPW010000250.1 GCA_027485995.1 Verrucomicrobiaceae bacterium | reverse complement strand
CTGACCCACTTGGTGTAGTCCTCATCCATCGTGAAGCGCTCGCGGCTCCAGTCGCAGGAGCAGCCGAGGCGCTTGAGCTGCTTGATGATGATGTCGCCGTGCTCGTTCTTGAAATCCCAGACACGCTCCAGGAACTTCTCGCGTCCGAGATCGCGTCGGCCGAGGCCTTCGTTCTTCTTCAGCTCGCGCTCGACCTTGGTCTGGGTCGCGATGCCGGCGTGGTCGGTGCCGGGAAGCCACAGCACCTCCTTGCCCTTCTGGCGGGCGCGGCGGGCGAGGATGTCCTGAAGCGAATTGTTGAGGACGTGTCCGAGGTGGAGGATCCCGGTGACGTTCGGCGGCGGGATGACGATGGAGTAGCCCGGTGCGTCGGACGACGGATCGGCTTCAAAACACTTTCCCTCGATCCAGGCGGCGTACCATTTCGCCTCTACATCAACGGGTTCATAGGCTTTCGACAACTCGGACATGGCGGCGGAGGTCTGCCAGAGGTCCGGGTCTTTGTCCAGCGTTGCGCAAGCCGTTCCGCCTCACTTCGCGGAGATGAAGTCGAACTCGGCAGCCGAGGTGAAACCCTCCTTGTCGTGGGCGTTGAGGGCCGTGAAGCGGACATAGCGGCCCTCGACCGGAGCGCTGAAGCGGATTTCATGGAGGTTGATGTCGTCCGGCAAGCTGCCCTTCGCCACCGGCGCGCCCCACTGGACGGCATCCGGGCTGACCTCGACCGTGTAGAGATTGATCCGGCCATTGCGGTTGTCCTTGCGGGGCAGGACCGACATGCCGGCCAGCTTGCGGGTCTTGCCCAGATCGACGACGACCCAGTGCGGATGCCGGACCGTGATGCCGCCCGCCCACTTGCTGTGCCAGTAGGAACCGGGCTTGCCATCGATCACGCGGTAGGCCTCCCCTTCCCCGGCCGCCTCATCGCTGACTGAATGGATCGACCAACTATCACGATCCTGGAAATCGATGAGTTTCAGCGGCACCACATCGAGCTCCGCCACCGACGACCAGGCATTTCCGCCGACCTCGCTGAGGGCAACGAGCCGGATGAAACGGACGACCCTTGGTTTGGAAAAGTCGATGCGTTCCAGATTCGTCTCACCGCTGAAGCTGCCCTTTGCAGCCGCGGTGCCCCAGTTGTTGCCGTCCTCGCTGGTGTAGAGTTCATAGGTCTTGATGCGTCCATTGACCTGCTGCTGGCGTGGCAGCATGGTGACCGCTTCGATCTCCGCGCGTGCCCCGAGATCGATCACCAGTTCGTGCGGTGGCTTGGGCTCCCCGCCCTGCCAGCGGGTGTGCCAATAGGTATCCGGCTTGCCATCGATGGCATGCGCCGCATTTCCCTCTCCGGGCTCGACACTGTCGGCCCTGACCACTTTCCAGAGTTCCTTGCGGAGCGTCAGTGGAATCTCCCGTCGGGCGGTCGGCGATGGCAGGAACCCCGGCGCGTCGGCCACCGCCTCGATCACCACCTTTTCCTGGAAACTGAGTGGCGAACGCCAGTCGGCCCAAGGCCCGCCATTCACGCGGAATCTCATCTTCGCCGTCGTTCGGGGCGGCGTGAGAACGACTTTCCCGGCGGGATTGATGTCGATCGTTACCGGACCCAGGACTGGCACCCTCGTGGCCGCGAGCTTGGCGGGATCCTCACCGGCCTTGATCGGGCGGGCGATGAAACCAAAGCGATACGGGCCCGAGCGGATCGTGTCCCTCGCCAAGGGACCGGGCCCGCAACTGGCACCACCGAGCCCGAGGACCTGGTCGTCGAGCGAAAGCACGACCCGCTTCGATTCAGGCAGGCGCGGGATGTGTCGCGCCGTCATCAATTCGCCGGCCGACCATTTCAAGGCACTGGCCGAAAAGCGCTCGCCACGCGGGGTGAACAGCAGTCCGTCACCGGCGGCCGTGGTCAGCGTGCACCAGGTGACCTCCTCGTGATTGCCGAGATCCATCGGCTTCGGATAGGGCACCAGTTGATCCGCGACGGTCGAGTTCCAGCGGCCGAAATCAGAGCCCGTTTTCCGGTCAGGGTAATTCTCCGCAGGGCCGCGACCGTACCAGGTGAAGCGGTCAAGAGTGGGTGAAAGCCGGATTTCATTCCCGAGCTTGGGCAAGACAATCTGGGGGCCGACCGCCTGGCCGATCACATCGAGCACCAGGGTTCCGTCCGCCAACACGGTCCACGCATAGGTGCTCTCGAAGTGAAACGACTTCGCCTCGAGGGGCTTTCCGGGCACCACCTGATGGAAGCCACTGATGAGATCCGGCACCTTGTCCGATGTCAGCCCCTGGGAGCGCACGGTCGCGACGACACTCACCGCCCCCTTGGAGGAGGCATCCACATGGAAATCGGTCGCGCGATCCGCCAGCGAGTGAAGTCCGTTCGCAAACCACGCTGCCGAGGTCCACTTGTCATTGTCGGTGATGGCGCGGAAGGCATTCAACCTGGAGCCGCCCGCCAAGCGTTCCTTGCCTCCCTGGACGAGGGACACCAGCGCACCCGTCGCCGGATCGAATGCGGCCGAGAACCCGCTGCCTTCGACCACCTTGCGGCCAGCCTTGTCCGAGACCTTGAGCGTGCCGGATTGGGTCGCCATGACCAAGCCCGGCCTCTCGAAGGACAATTCATGCTGGTTTGCCGCCACCTCCTGGCCCTTCGCCCCCCAACTGGAAGCCTCCTTGAGATGAAACGAGATCCGCAGCCGATAATCCGTGGCAAAGGGTTCGGTCGGCTTGCTGAAAGGAATCACCACTGGCTCGCTCGCACGCGGTCCGACCTTCACATCTGTTAGAACCCCTTTCTGGATCTCACGACCATCCGCCGTGAGCGACCAATGCAACTCGAACTCCGAAAGGTCCTTGAAGTAATGCTTGTTGGTGACCTCCACCTTGCCTGACTTCAGGTCGAGTGGCTTCGAGACAATGTCCTGATAGACGCGCTTCACTTCCCAGAAGGCTGGCTTGGGCTCGCGGTTGGCGAACACCACGCCCTTGAGGATGAAGAGGCCATCGTTCGGCTTGTCGCCGAAATTTCCCCCATAAGCCTGGAACTTCATCCAGCCGGGTTCCGGCTTTCCACGGGCAAGATCCACGCTCACCACGCCATTGGCCTCCTTTGCGTGGATCGACTGATCCTGCCACTCCCAGATCGAGGCCCCGAGGATGTGGTCGCTCGATTCGATCGCCTTCCAATAGTCGGCCAGATTGCCCAACGCATTGTTCATCGAGTGGGCATACCCGCAGATATAGAATGGCTTCTTGCGATTCTTCTCCGCCGCGAGTTTCGTCACCCAATCGACATCCGGATACATCTTGCTGTCAAGATCCACGAGGTCGCTGTTGCGCTCATAATGATCCGGCCGCGAGGTATCGATGGCCTTCAAGGCTTCATGGGCCGCCTGGAAGTTTGCTCCCGGTCCCGCTTCGTTTCCAAGCGACCAGAGGATGATCGAGGGATGGTTCTTGTCGCGCTGCACCATGTTCACCACGCGGTCCAAATGCGCCGCCTTCCATTCGGGGGGATGGGAAAGCGACTGCCCTCCATCGGAATAACCGTGCGACTCGATGTTCGCCTCATCCAAGAGATAGAGCCCGTATTGATCGCATAACCCATACCAATAGGGATCGTTCGGATAGTGGCTGGTGCGGACGTGGTTGACGTTCGCCTCCTTGAGCCGGCGGATGTCGGCCATCATGCGTTCGCGGCTGACCGCGTGTCCGGTGTCGGGCTCCATCTCGTGCCGGTTCGCCCCTTTCAGCTTGATCGGCTTTCCGTTCACGAGAAAGACCCCATCCTTGATCTCAATCTTGCGGAAGCCTGTGCGGATCGACACGGCCTCCAGCGTGCTGCCATCGCTGCTTTCAATCAGCAAGGTGTAGAGGTTCGGGGTTTCAGCCGTCCACTTCAGCGGACTCTTCACGACCAGACTGGCCACAAGCGCCTGCTCCTTTCCGGCGGCGAGAGTTCCCTTGGACTCCACCGTCTGGCTGGCGACTTCTTTTCCTGCGGAATCCATCAGCGTCAACTTGAGTTGAGAAAGCGCCACCTCCGACTCACCGAGATTGCGCAGGGTGGTTGTCACTTTCAGCGAGCCATCCTGATAGGCAGCATCGAGATCAGGCAGCGCGAAGACATCGCGGATCTGGAGTTTCGGCGTCGCATTGAGGAACACGCTGCGGAAGATCCCGCTCAGCCGCCACATGTCCTGGCACTCGAGGTAGCTGCCATCCGAGTAGCGATACACCTCGGCCGCGATCACGTTCTCGCCCGGCACCAGAAGTTTCGAGATGTTGAACGCCGCGGTCGAGCGGCTGTCCTTGCTGAAGCCGACATATCGGCCGTTGATCCAGAGATAGAAGAACGAGTCCACGCCCTCGAAGTTCACGAACACCTCGCGATCCTTCCAGGTCCCAGGAACCGTGAAGGTCCGGCGGTAACTGCCCACCGGATTGCGGGCCTTGAAGGCGGGCCAGCCGAAAGGAGGCTCGCC
The DNA here is from genome assembly GCA_027485995.1 of Verrucomicrobiaceae bacterium. GTDB lineage: Bacteria > Verrucomicrobiota > Verrucomicrobiia > Verrucomicrobiales > Akkermansiaceae > Luteolibacter. The sequence goes on along the minus strand of JAIXPW010000250.1, from coordinate 61,544 downwards.
CATGACCTTCGGCCAGTCTCGTTTGAACGTGTAGGACTGGTTCGAGTAGATCGGCGTGTCGAAGCCTTCAAGCTGCCAGTTCGAAGGCACCTTGATCTCCTTCCACGACGAGACATCGAACTCCGGTTTGTGGAAATCCTTCGGCCGCTCATGGGGATTGCCGACCCAATTGAACTTCCAGTTGCCATCGAGCGTTTGAAACCACGGTGAATCCTCGCGCCGCCCACTCCTCGCGGACTCCGGATCCGGAAATGACACGAAGCTCGTCCGAGGAGGCTCCTTGTGCAGGGAAAGGTTCTGCTCCTGCTGCCACTCCTTTCCAGTCGGTGCCTCCTGGGCACCGGACAAGGACAGCAATGCACAACCCATCAGCGCCAGACGACTTACCATACCCTCGCAGAATGAGTGGATGTCCCCTCGCCTGCAAGTCCACACCGCCGGTGCGGATCAGGTTTCCATCAGCGGCGAAGCTGGAGGAGGTGATCCCGCAAGGCCAGCACCTCCGAATCCTCCAGCGTCTCATGTCCGGGCATGTCCGTGCCGGGAAGCCCGAACTTGATCACTCGGGCAATCCTCAGACCCAGCTCATCACCCGCCGGCGTCCATGCAAACGGACCTGCCACCAGATTCGCCGGAGGACGTTGGAAGTTTCCAGCAAGCCGACCATTCCCCAGACCTTCCTCGCCGTGACACATTGCGCAATGAGTCGAAAACAGGGCGCTCCCATTCGATCCGGCAGCAACTGCGTTAGGCGACCAGCTTGAGGCCTTGGCGATGATCATGGGAATCTGCCCGATCCCGGATTGCCTCAGATAATGAATCAGATCGTCCCCCTTTCCTCCCGGCTCGAACAGATGTGCATACGAAGGCATCCGGCTGTCCGGAACGAGGCTGCGCGGGTCGATGAAATGCTGCCTCAACCACGCCTCGGACCGGCGGGCACCGACGTTGCTCAAATCCGGACCCTGCCGACGGTTTCCAATCAGCACCGGTTGCCCCTTCAGCACCTCTTCCGGACTTCTAACAGGCCCCCAAATCTCTTCATCGCGTGAGCCCGGCCGGACATACTGCGAGTGGCAGTGGATGCACCCTTCGGAACCATAAACCTGACGCCCGCGCGCGATCCGATCCGGCTCGATTTGTTTCTCCGACAGGCCGATCCATCCGGTCGCGCCGATGGCGCCCAGAATGACCAGAACTCTCCAGTTCGGCAGTGTGAAAGCCGTCCCGACCAAAACCGCCACTCCAGCCGCCATCAAGAATCCTCCCGGCACCCGCTGCAAGGACTCCACCATCCCGATGCCATTCGCGGATCCGACCCAGCCCGCGATCCCGAACAGCCACGCGGCCCGCGAGGCCGTGCTCCGTCCCTCGATGCCAACCCGTTCCGCCAGCAATCCAGGCCAGGCCACCAAGGCGGTCGAGTAAAGGGAAACCCCTGCCGGATAAATCCAGCCCGCCCATTCACGAGTGGCGGGCTCATTCACCCACCAACCTGCCAGCGCCAGCAAGGCCCAGGCCGTCGCGCAGAGCGATTTCCAACCGCCTTTCGAAAGCCAGAATCCCGCCAGGATCGCGGTTGAGAAATGCACCGCCGCATTCCGCCACAGGCGCTCCTCGCCCCAGGTGCCGTCCTTCAATTCCGGCGCGTGCTGAATGACATAGAATGCCGCCGAGTCCATCCAGACGAGAGCTCCAAAGACCAGGATCGCACGCCATGGGATCGACTTCGCTCCGGGCGTTCTCCCCTGGGAATCCTGAAGCCTGGCTCCTCCGACCGCCGCAACCGTCGCCAAGGCCGCAGAGATCGAAGCCTGCAGGGCTGGCGGAGCCGTGAAGATCAGCGGGATGTTGCAGAGTCCGTACGCCAGCCCTGTGCCAAGTCCGACCCATAGGCAGCCAAATTTCGGTTCCAGGTTCCCCCCGATCAACGAAGCGAGACAGACCGTCGCAGTTCCCAACGAGCATCCCATGACCAGCGAGAGGATGGAAAACAAGATCGTCGAATCTGTTAGACTGCTGCACCAGGCCACGACCACACAGCCCACCATCGCCAAGATGAATGCGGTTCGGCCGACTTTTCCTGATCGCGACACCACGAAGCCCGACACCACACCGCCCAGCGCCATCATCGCAAGCACCCCCTTCAATCCCTGGCCGCTGAGCTTCGCCTGCAAAAGTTCGAGAAACGCGAACTGCGCGAACAGCAGGAAATACGCATAAACCCCGGCCACCGCCAGCGTCACCGCGATCCCGGATGACCACTTCCGATTCATGCCAGCGCGCGACGCTTCAAGGCGATCCACTGCACCAGCGCCACAACGGCGTCCGTTGCCGCCACGGTGCTCCATCCGGCGGACAGACCGCCTGTTAGAATCCGGGATGTTAGAAACAGGGCGACGATGATCCGGACCAGAGCGGTCATTTTCCAGATCATCTCCCGGGCGCCCTTCTCGCGCTCGCTGGCCGGTTGACGAATCGCCCAGCCATAGGCCAGACCGGTCGAAAGCACGAAGGCACCGATCCACGATTGATAGGGCAGCACCTCGGCTGGCACAGAAAGCCCCATCAGTTTCAAGGTCATGGCAGGTGCCAGGATCAGCAGCAATCCGGTGCAGGCATCCATCGCCCCCACGGCGGCGCTCCACCAGGAGATCCAGGCGGCTGGCTTGTGATTGATAGGAAGATTCATGATTCGTCGGACTTCAAGAGACTGCCCCGCCACCAGAGCACGGCGATGGCGAGCATGACCAGACCACAGAGCAGGCGGATGACAAAGGCCACCTCGCGCCACGGCGGCTGGCCTTCGATCCAGGAAAACGAGCCCCCTTCCAACCAGCCGCAGATCATCAGCACCAACACGTGCAGGCCCACCGCTGCATTCCAAAGACGGCCGCCACGCGACAGCGCTGTCGCCACCTTGTCGCCACCTAACAGCGTCAACAGCAGCAGACCGAAAGACGAGGTGAAGCCCGCCATCGCGAGGTGCGCATGAGCAACGAGACCATTGGTGAACTTCATCCGGTCGAGCAGGCCGGGGAGAAACTCCAACCAGCCCGCGATCACCAGCACGCCCCACCAGACCAGCATCGAGCGTTTCCAGAACACCGAACGCTCAGGCCATTCAAAGTTTCTCCACTCGCGCGAAATCCACCCCATCCACGGGAGCAGCAGTCCAAGACCCACGATCTGCGGCAGCGTGAAATGCGAACCGCCTCTTGCTTCCAGCACCATGAACGCCACGAACTCGGCCCCAAACACCCACCACAGCCACTTCCACGAGGGGCTCTTGCGGACAAGTCCAAGCGACGAAGGCAGGATCAGCAGCAACGCAATCACGGACAGCGTCGAGCCTAACAGACTCGCACCGGTCGGACCGCCGGTCGTCTTGTCGATCGGCGGATAGGTCGTCGGTGAGGTCGCGATGACAAGCATCAACGGCACCGCCGCCAGCATCAGCAGGCCGAGACCGGTGGCGAATCGTTTCGCCTTTGACCAAGCGTGCCGCTTCTTGATCCAGGCGGATGCCAGCACCAGCCAGAGAACGATCTGAGCCACGATCAAGGACCACAGCGAACCTCCGGACCAATCGAGAAAAATCTTTCCGGTGGTCTTCCCAGAAAGCCAAAACATCGACCCGATGATCAAGGCTCCACTCCATCCCCAGACGGCAGGTCCAGCCCATTTCGACTGCCCTGTCTGATAGATCCCGAACAGCCAGCATAGCAGCGGCAGGCTGGTCCAACCATAGAGCTGAAGGTTCAAATGAACCGGCACCCATCGGCCATATCCAGCCTCACCGGCGAGTCGCCCCAGTCCCGGCCAAAGCAACAGGGCCGACAGCCACACGCCCACCGCGTTTGCCACCAACAGCCAGCCGAGTGCATGCCGGGCCGCTGTCACGCGGCCTTCTCCAGCGTCCTCAAACGCCATCCTCCACCACCTTCCCATCACGCATCCGCACCACCCGATCGCAGCGCCGTGCGAGATCAAGATCATGCGTGGCGATGACCAGCGTCTTGCCCTTTGACCTCGCGAGGTCCAACAACAGCTCGAACACCCGCTCGCGATTCGTTTCGTCCAGCGCCCCAGTCGGTTCGTCCGCCAGCAGGATCGGCGGATCATTCAGCAAGGCTCTAACAAGCGAGCCGCGTTGACGTTCACCGCCACTCAGTTCGCGGACACGACGATCGAGACGCCCCGCGATGCCGGTGGCCTCCGCCAGCTCGCGCACGCGAGCCCTCGCGGCCGAGCGCGACAGGCCGGTGGCCACCGCTGGGACGAGGCAGTTTTCCTCAAGGGTCAGGCCCGCCACCAGATGATGAAGCTGGAACACAAAGCCGACTCCACGACGCAGCAACTCGAGCCGCTCGGCCTCTCCCGAAGGGGCCTTGCCATCGATCCTCACCACGCCGCGATCCGGCGGTTCGAGGCCTCCGATGACATGCAGCAACGTGGATTTCCCGCATCCGGACGTGCCGCAGAGAGCCAGCACCTCGCCATGGGCTATGCTCAGGTTCACGCCTTTCAGCACCTCGATCCGGCCACGGTCGAAGCTCTTCCACACGTCCTCCACGGAAATCATCTCACTCATAGCGAAGGGCGTCGGCGGGTTTCAGGCGCACGGCATACCAGGCCGGGTAAAGCGCACCTAACAGGGCGGTCACCACCGCCAGCAGCAGGGCTCCGAGAACTTCTGTTAGACCGAGACTCGGGTCGATGTAGCCTTGAAGCTGGGGCACGAGTTTCAGCAGGCGCAGACCTGCGGCGCTGAGCACCAGTCCGGCGATCATGCCGATGAAGGACACGACCAGTGACTCGCCGAAAATCATCCGCGCCACCTGGCCTTTCGAAAATCCCGAGACCCGCACGATTGCCAGCTCGCGGATGCGTGAGAACACCGAGAGGATCATCGTGTTGGTCACGCTGAGGCCACCTAACAGGAAGGCACAGCCACCGACCACCCAGGCGGTCGTCTTGAGGATCTTGAACTGCGAGTAGCTCTTGCTGAACTCCTCGTTCTCCAGCGCGCTGAACTTCGGATGGTTCGCCTTCATCCACTCCTTCACCTCGGAGGTTTCGTGACCGGCATTCATCGCCACGCTGACAATCGAGGCCACGCCTTCCTTGTGAAAGGCCTTCTGTGCACAAAGCAGAGGCATGAACACCCCGCCGTCCTCGAAACCATTCTCGGTGCGGACGATTCCCGCCACCGGATACGCTTGCTGGCCGAGTTCAAGTTTCTGGCCGGGCTCGGCCTTGAGGAATTCAGCGGCTCGTTCACCGAGAACGATGGCCTCGCCATCATCGCGGAAGTCGTCGATCGAGCCCTTCACCCAGGTCGCCTTTTTCAAACGACCATCGCTGGCCCGGATGCCGAAGCAAGTGATCACCGGACGTTCCGGAGCCGCCACGATGGCGAACAGGACCGGCTGGGCATCCTTGACCGACGCCTGTTTTTCCAGCTCATCGGCCAGTGACACCGGCACGTTGCTGAAGAAAAGATCGGAGACGTTGCGCTCGAAGACCACCACCTCGGAGTCACTGCGGAGAATGCGCTCGAACATCCGGACCGCGCCGGAAAGCACACCCACCACGCTCAGCATCGTCGCCACGCCGAGGGCGATCCCGGTCGCACCGATGGCCGTGCGGACGCGATGGCGGCGCAGGTTGGTGAAGATCAATCGCCAGAGGGACACGGGAGAGATTCAAGACTTCGAGATTCAAGACACAAGACAAGATGCCTCTCAGACGGCGACGGTGTCCTCCTCGATAACCGGCCAAGGTGAGGAAACCCTCATGAAGGGCAACATCCACCAGCGCTCGGGCGGCCCAGAAAGCCGGCTCTGCACCCGGTCGCCGATGTCCTGCAAGCGTTGGAAGCGCTGCGAGGCCGCTGTCACGCCTTCCGCAAGGGCCAGGTTCGGACGCCCCATGGCATCGTCGCGACCGCTTGTCTTGCCGCTTTCATTTTGCAGGCAAAGCACATCCTTGAGATCATCCGCCGCCTGATAGGCCAATCCGCGCAGCAGCGCCAGACGATCCAGCAAACGCACTTCACGATCCGTTCCACAGCCGATCAAGGCGGGAAGCACGACCGGCAGCCTGAGCAGCGTCGCCGTTTTCATCGCTGCGACGTGGATGACTTCGCTGACCTCCTGGCCTTCGCGCCAGCCACGGAGGTCATGGGCTTGTCCACCGACCAGTCCGGTCAGCCCCAGACAGGATTCCACGAGGTCTCCAGCCAGCTTCCGCCGCGCGGGGCGGACGTTGCCGATCCCCTGCCACAGCAAACCGTATCCGCGGTTGATCAGGGCCAGAGCGGCGAGAGTGGCCACCCCTTCGCCATGGGCAACATGGATGCAGGGAGAACCCCGGCGCGTGCGAGCATCGTCCATCGAAGGCATGTCGTCGAAAATCAGCGAGGCCGTGTGAAGGTACTCGATGCCGCATCCGATCGAGCGCGAGCGATCCTCGGGGAGCCCCATCTCGTTTCCAATGTGATAGGCCATCGTCGAACGCACGAGGGAACCGGGGCGTGCAAGAACATCACCGAGAGCCGCTGCGAGGCGGGGTTCCACCCGGTCAAGTCGGCCCATGCCGCCGCGAAAGGCCATCTTCATCACCGCCAGTCCGCAGGCAAAGCGGTGGTGCCACCAATGATCTGGAGTCATGATCCGGAAATTCGAGTTCAGCGGATCACTTGGCGTCGCCTTCGAGGTGGAAGGAAATCTTGAGCTTTGGATCGACGGTCATCACCGCCATGTTGCGGATGATGGGCAGGCTGAAATCCTGGTAGTCGATCCAGACCGAGCCATCAATCTTCACCCGGTCCCCGGACTTCGAGGTGGTCAGCGGGAAGGCCACCGCCTTGGAAATCCCATGGAATTTCAGGTTGCCCTGGGCCCAGACCTTGCCGGCCGAGTCGGTCCAGGTCTTGGTCATTTCAAAGGAACCCTTCTGGTTCTTGGCATACTCCAGCCACTTCAGCATCTCGGCATCGCGCTTGGCATCGTTTGTCTTGAGGTCGGAAAAGTCCCACTGCAGCGTCGCGGACGAAGGAACCAGCGAAGCCGGATCGCCGCTGACCTTGGCATCGAACTTCGACAGCGAGCCATTGAAGGTGTGTCCGGTGGCACTGGCATCGATCTTGACCCAGCTGTTCTGGGAATCGACCGCAAGATCCGCCGCCGGGGCGGAAAATGAGGCGATGAGGGAGAGAAGGGAGAGTCCCAGGAAAAGCTTGGTTTTCATGATTCGTGAGTTTAGCGCTGGCGAACCCGCCCTTGCTGGATAGAATCGTAACGGTTCAGTCAGAATCAATCAATCTCCCAACCATCCGATCATGAAGCCATTTCGATCCACCTTCAAACTGCTCGCATTCGCCGCTGTGCTCTGCTCCTCGATCGCCTTCGCCGAGCCCTATTCCGTTGGCTCGAAGGTCAGCCCGTTCTCCGCCAACGACCAGCACGGCGCGGCCTTCACCCTCGATGCCAAATCGACACGTTTCGTGCTGGTGAGCTTCGACATGGAGACCGGCAAGAAGGCCAATGCCTCTCTCTCCGGCCTCGGCGCGAACTACCTGCCCGACAAGAAAGCGGTCTATGTGGCCAACATTTTCGGCATGCCGGGGATCGGCCGCATGTTCGCGATTCCGAAGATGAAGGGCTACGCGCATCGCATCATCCTCGGCGACGATGCCAACCTTCTCACTCCCTACCCGCAGCAGCCAGCGAAGGTGACGGTCCTGAAGCTCGATGACGGCAAGGTCAGCAAGGTTTCCTATTGGGATCCAGCGGCCGAGGGAGTCGATGGCTATCTGAAGTGAACTTGGCGACGATTCCCAAGCGCCAACCCCGCAGTGAAGGCCTTGGCGCTTGGAAAACCCCAAGGTCCTACGACGGAGCCTGACGGGAGAGCGCGTTCGACTGCTTCACGAAATCATCGCCGTCCCATTCGGCATCGCTCTTGACCATGCCGGCCCGCTCCTTCGCCGCGGCTTCTTCTGCCTTGCGGGCGAGCTGCATGCGGACGAGTTCGGCGTGGGTGGTGAAATACTGGAGGCTGTGGCCCTTGAAATCGTCAAGCGTCTCGAAGCCCTTGCTCTCCATGAACGACAGCAGTCCTTCGCAAAGATCCTTCACCATGCCGTAGCCGAACTTCATGACACCGGTGCAGACCTGGATCGTGTCGGCTCCCAGCAGGATGAACTGCGCCGCGTCGGCTCCGGTTTCCACGCCGCCGATGCCCGAGAGCGTACGGCCGGGAAACTCCTTCCGGATCAGCGTGGCGATCTCCATCACCATGCGCAGGGCGATCGGCTTCACCGCCTTCGAAGAGTAACCGCCGGGAGTGGAGTAGCCTTCGACGGTCGGCTCCGGACGCAACGTTTCCAGATTCACGCCCATCACGCTGCGGATCGTATTGATCGCACTGACCCCCTGGCAACCGGCCCGCAGCGCAGCGGCGGTCGGCTCCTCGATGTGAGTGACGTTCGGCGTCATCTTCGCCCACACCGGGATCTTCGCGACTCCCATGACCCATTGGCAAACCTCCTCAAGGATCGCCGGATTCTGGCCCATCGCCGCGCCCATTTTCCGCTCTGGCAGGCCGTGGGGGCAGGAAAAATTCAGTTCGAAGGCATCGACGCCTGCGTCCTGACATCGCTCGGTGATTTCACACCAGGCGTCCTTGTTGAACTCCTCCATGATCGAGGCAATCAGGATGCCTTCGGGATATTCGTCCTTCGCGGCCTTGAATTCATCGAGCCAGGTGTCGAACGAGCGATCGCTGATCAGCTCGATGTTCTCCCAGCCGATCACCTCCTTGTTGTCGGCCGACATCAGCTTGGCATAGCGTGGGCCGACGTTGACGACCTTCGAAGGATCAAGACTCACCGTCTTGGCGATCACCCCGCCCCACCCTTCCTTGAAGGCGCGCTTGATGACCTTGACGTTGGTGCCGGGAGGGCCCGATCCAATCACGAAGGGATTGAGGAACTTCAAGCCATCGACGGTGGTTGCGAGAGTAGCCATAGGAGGTAGTGAACGAATGATGGATTGGGTTTGAAAGCTCAAAGCATGCCTGAAGGGCTCGAAGGGGAAGGAAATTACAAATTGCCTCTCTTGTGGAATTCTGGCCGAATCAGGTTCTGAATCCTTTCCAGCGAAGATCGAAAAGCTCCCTTACCGAGAACTATCCATTTTACCATATCTCAAATGATCAAAATTCCACGATTTTGTTAGAAAGCCAATGTCATCATTTATCCCAATCGTTATTGAATTACCTGAACTCCCCTCTCAACAATTCAAGATAAGATCGGATGAAATGCGCGCCATCTTGTTGGGTGATCACGTTCGCAGTGTCACAAATGCGGCCCAGGCTCGACCGAAGAACTGCTCCCCCATCCTGAACTGGAACATCAGGGAACGATCCAGCCCGAACCTCCATTGAGGCGAGCCCGACGCAGGCCCTCAATTGGAGCCCTTGAGCATCCGCGCCGCCCGAAGCGCACCCACTCCGCCATGAAGCGCAAACACGTTCCTTGCAGGATCCAGCTTGAGGATTTTCTCAACGACCTGATGGCTCAGCCCGCAGTTGCCTTCGCCACAATAAACAATGACGGCGGGTGGCTCGTCCATCAGGTGGTTCATGGCATCCTCCTCGAACTTGAACGCGTCCTCGGTGGGATCGAGGCTCCAAAGGATCGATCCAGGCACGCCATCCGCCTGCCATTCCTTGCGGGTTCTCGCGTCCACCCACAGGACCTTGCCCTGCCATCGTACCATGACCTGGTCGAGGCAGATCTCATGGGCCTTCAGGATGGTGGGATCACAGGAGACACGGCGTTCCGGCGGTCCGGAAATGCGGAAATGGAGCGCCGAAGCGGTCAGCGAGATCCCGGTCAGGACGGCCAGTTGCCCGATCAGTCTCATGGCTGGGTCTTGGCCGCTTCCGAAGGCAGGGCGCGACGGATGCTGGCGAAGGCCTGCTTGACCTTGTGGCGCTCGATCTTGCAATCCGTATCAATCCTGAAAACGCCAAGCCCGGAAATCGAGCTGTCCTTTGGAGCGATCACCAGTTCATAGCTCGAGCCTTCCTTGAGGGTTCTGAGTTCCTTGGTGAAGTTATCATTCGAGTTGGAAACGGAGAGGATGTTGACCTTCTCCTCGCCCTCGACGATAATCTTGATGGTCTGAGGGCTCGGGGGCGCACCGACGTCCCATTTCACGGTCTTGGGCTCGATCTTGATGACTTCGGGGATGTGGACCTTGACCAGCAGGGTGACCGAAGGGGTGCTCTCGGGATCCGCATCCAACCAGATGGCAATCGACTTCTCGACATCACCCGAGTAGTTGCTCATGTCGAATTTTGCACGGATGACTCCGGCCTCTCCCGGCTGATAGACCAGCTTGCCGCCCGCCACTCCGACGGCCACGCAGGAGCAAAGGGCATCGTAACGCTTGATCTCGACCGCCTTGCCCGTCTTGTTGGTGAAAGGAAAGTCGGCGACGATCTCGCTGGCGTCAGCCGGGGCATTGATGGCTTTGGTGGACTCCGGAAAGTCCAGCCCGGCGGCGGAAAGCGCGGCGGCCAGAAGCGACCAGATCAGCAGGGTGATTTTCATGGGACACTAAGAGCGTGGTTTGCTGGCAGAGGCAAGGGAAACGGAAATGATGAGACGCCCGCCACGCCAGGCCGGTCCCAGCACATAGAGCGGACGCTCGGAGGAAATCTCGGCATCGGTCTTGAGGATCTTCTTGCGGCTCAACCAAAACTCCAGACCGAGCCTCGCGGAGGCCTTGGAAGGTCGGCTCTGGGCCTCGAAGCGCACCAGGACCTCGTCCGAGGCCCCTAGCGGCTGCGCCCAATTCTCATAGCTGCGGTAGAGGGGCTTGGTGTCCATCCCGATTTCCCGATAGTGGGCAAACTTCAGCCGGGCCTCGCTTTGGAGACGTTCGGTGACCGCCTTGGAGACCGGCTTGGCTTTCTCACCCGCAGTGGCGACGTCCCCGTCGGTCGCGTGGATCACCCGAACCACGATGGAACCCACGACCTCCTTGCCGGGGTCCGAGTCCTGCCCTTTGACCTGCAACACCAGAAGCAGTCCAAGGGCACATCCGGCGAGAAATCTCATTGGGTGACTTCCGAAACGGGCTTCTCCTGCTTGGCGGCGGTTGACTCCACTTCACTGTCCGAAGGGACGGCTGCCGTCTCGCGGAACTCCAGGGCGTCCGAAAACGCGGGGACTCCGTCGAGCACGATCACGGTCGCATCCGCGGACCTGCTGGCGAAATAATCGGCTCTCACTCCGGTCTCGGGGGTGTAAACCACGGGTGATGAGCTGCTGACCTCGATGACTGAAGCCGGCGCGACCGTCATGCTCGTTCGGGTGCCCATCCAGAACGCCAACGTCATGCCTGCGGCAGCGGCGGCCGGCATGAACCAGCTCGTCCGCCACCAGGAAGTCCGTGACTCCACTGTCTTCACTGGAACCTTTTCCAACTCGGAGATCGCAGCCGTAATCCGGCTGTTGAAGAACTCCGGATAAGGAGGCTCCTCCACCTTGGGAACGGCCGAGGAAATCATCTGCCGCCAGTCGCGGACCGCCTGCCGGGCTTCGAGCTGATCCGGCTGTCCAGCCGCCCACGCTTCCACGGACGCGAAGGCATCCCCTTCCAATTCATCGTCCAGCCACAGGGCCAGCGTTTCGTCATCGGGTTTCGTATTCATCCTTGAGTAGGGCTTGGAGTTTCTGACGGGCGTAAAAAAGTCGGCTCATGACCGTGCCGATGGTGCACCCCATGGCGTCGGCGATTTCCTTATACGACAGACCCTGAACATCTTTCAAGATCACTGACTCGCGATGCTCGGCGGAAAGCTTGAAAAGGGCGGCCTGGATCTTCATCCGCAGCTCGCCGTGCTCCATGGACAGGTCAGGAGCGTCGGCTCCCGAAGGGGCGGTGCTGGCCAGCGGGTCGATCTGATCGCGATCAAAGATCTCATCATTGAATTCCCCCGCGCTGTCGATCTTCCGCTTGCGGGTCCAGTCATAGACGACGTTGTGGGCGATCCGGAACAGCCAGGTCGAGAAGCGGGCCTTCGCCTCGAATCGAGGCAGAGCCTGCCACGCCTTCACGAAGACATCCTGGGAGAGGTCCCAGGCGTCGGCTTCGTGGTGGATCATGTTGCGGACCATGGCGAAAATTCTTCCCCGGTGCCGGATCACAAGTTCGTCGTAGGCCCGCAGGTCACCTTTCTGGGCCCGTGTGACGAGCAAGGCGTCGTCATCCGGCTCCCCTTTGGCGCGGGACTCGACGGGCTCGGATGGCCCCGTCAGTGGATTCGACGGATCCGGGCGGACTTTATTCATGGGAAAGACATCCATTTACAACAACCTTGCCCGTCTTCGTGAACACCCGCCGCCTCAGGCGTTCCATGAACCTCGGCGGGCACGACATGAGGTGAACGTGGCGTGTCCCGGGACCGCAGGCAATCCCGATCTGAGAGGGGTTCCAGGAAGTTTCAACTTCCGGCGATCCGACGCATGGACGAGGCGGTCGGCTCTCCTCCACCTGCCTTCATCGCGGCAGCCAGACCCGCCGCTTGTCCCGTGGAAAAGCAGGTGCCCATGACCCGGATCGAGGCCTGGGCCTCGTGATCGACGGAAATGCAGCGACCGGCGACGAAGAAGTCGTCATGATCCGGAATGCGCAGACAATCGAGGGGAATACCGGTCGGACGATCCTCCACCGGAAACCGCCATTTCGGTCCGCGGGTGTTTTCACGAAGCTCCATCGGCCAGGTCGCGAGCGCAATCTCGTCCTCGAAACGGCTGCCGGCTTCGATCTGCGCTCCGGTCAAACACACCCGCCCCACCCAGCGGCGGCTTTCCCGGATGCCAGCCCGCGCCGGCCATTGGGAAACGAACGCCGCCCTCCATTCCGGATCCATCTCCCGCAGGCAGGCCACCACTCCAGAGGCCACGCGACGTCCCTCGGCTTCCAGTGCACTGAGCCCTACGGGATCGAGCGGATCATAGATCGAACCACTTTCCTCGCCCGCAAGATCGAGCGTGCCGAACAGCTCACCGGGACGACCGGAGGGGCGAAAGGAAAGCCCCAGCGCCGCCTTGGAAAGAACACCCGCACGAATCCCCTCGACCAGCATTCCAGCCAACTGAAGCCGACGCTCGTCAGGGAATGATCTTACCCCCTGAATTCCGAAGACATAAGCTGGCCGCTGGAGCCTTGGGGCGACCTCATGCGCCGCTCCGATCCACGGAGCCGTCACCGCATCCCCTGAGGCATCGACGATCACCGTGCTGAGTGTTTTTCCCAACGAACCACGGCAAGACCAGTCGATCTCCCATCGCCCTTCATTCTTCCGAACTCCGACGACTTCGGTGTGCCACTGGACCGTGAGGGAAGATTCGGCCTTCACCAACTCATCCGCGATCCGCACGAAATCCGCCGGGTGCTGGGGCAGCACGTCGAGCCTGCCCATCCGGATCGGTCCCAGTCCCGTGGCGGCGATCATCCGCCCCGCCATTTCGGAAGGGAAACCCGGGTTCGCCATCTCCGCGTCGGGCGCGCTGCTCAGAAGATAGAGCCCGCAGAAAGTATGCACCAGCGAGGCCGTTCCCATCCCGCCGAGAAAGCCCTGCCGCTCCAGCAGCATCACCCGTGCGCCTTGACGCGACGCCATGACGGCTGCGGCCAGACCCGCACTGCCGCCTCCGATCACTGCCACATCGACGTCCCGGATCATGCGCGGTGTTCATCTATCAAAGCTGCGAGCGACTCCGCCGTGCCGAGATTCTCTTTGGTTAGATCGACCGCCTGCAACTGCACTCCGAAGCGTTCCTCCGCCGCCACCACAAGCTGCATCACCGCCATGGAATCGAGTCCGGCCAGGAAAAGGTCATCCTGCACCGAGAAGCCCTCTTCCAGCATCAGGATCTCCTCGCTCCGCAGCCACCCAATCACCGTGATGCCGTCAACTTTCTCGCTCATGAGAGACCGGACCCTGTGACTTCAACGAGCTGCCCGCAAGCTGGAAAGACCCGGATCCGAGCCGAGCCCAGCCGCGGTCAAGGCTCCCGCGTCGATGAGGCTCCGCGCGGTCCTCCACTGGAAGATCCCGGGGTGAACCGTCCGCGTTTCCAGGAACACGACCTTCTTGCCGGACTTCGCAGCCAGCGACTTCCGCTTCTCGAAAAGCTCCGCCGCCGCCACCGAGTGGGCGGTCGCCGCGACACTGGTGCCGTTCCACCACGGAATGAAACGGCGGCTCTCATTGTGACGGATGTAGTGGACCAGAATGGTGTGGACCGAGGGATCGTCGAGCCAGTGTTCAAAGGGGGTCTCATTGGCAACACCGCCATCCACATAGTCCTCTCCCCCCACCTTCTGGACCGTGAAAAGCAGCGGCACAGCCAGGCTGGCGATCATGAAATCCACCAGCGAGCCCTCCCTTTTCAACTGCATGCAGTTTCGGGTGAGATTGGAGACCGCCAGTTCAAGCACCGGATCTTGAAGCTCCTCGATGCGCCGATCCCCAATCAGCCGGATCAGGAATCTCCGCAGGCGCGACCCGGAAAAAACCCCACTCGGCCCCAGATTGAAGAACAACAAATGGAACCGCGGGATGGAAAGCAGATCGAAGAACGCCCGTTTGAAACGATGTGACATCATCAGTGCCTCAAGCTTCTCGCCACGAACGCCCGCCGCCCACAATCCACCGGTCAGGGCTCCTGCCGAGGCTCCGGCGATCCTGCCGGGACGGAGGCCGAGCCGATCGAGTCCGTTGAGAAAACCCGAGTGCGCATGATAGCCACAAAATGACGAGGCCAGGCAAACCGCCAGCCCTGGATCTCCTTGGTGTTCGTTCATCCGTCCTGTCCTGTCTTCTGGTCCACACGCTCCAACTCCGCGACCGTGACCCGGTCCCTTTTCCTCAGAAAGAGGAGTCCTCCGATGAAAGCCCAGAACGAGCTGCATGCAAACCCCGCCAACGAGGCCGCTACTGAGATTTCCGGTGGCGTCCCAGCCAGGTCACTCATCAGGATCTCGAAAAGCTTTTCACGCACACCCAACCCGCCCACCGAAATGGGAAGGGCGCTGACCGAGTCGATCACCGGCATCGCCGAAAGCAAGGTGCCCGCCGAGGCAGTGCCTCCTACTGCACGCAGTCCGCACCAGAAAGACAGGAAGTAGGCCAGCAGCATCACGAAGGAAACAGCCACCCCGGCCAGCGCCAGCGGCCACTTTCTACGATAGACATCGTAGGTCTCCGGCACCCTCCTCAGCAGCTCCCATTTCCACTCCCTTCCGTTCGCATGAATGCGCCGGTGGACCGGTGGCGAGGCAGCCAGGAAACACAGCAGGACGAGGACCAGACCACCTGAAAGGTAAACCCACGCGAAGTGGATCACGCCCTTGCCCAGGTGGCTCTGGTTTGCCAGCGAGTCGAACTTCGCCACCGAGACAATGAAGAACATCCCGGCAAGCGACACCATCCCTGCCAGATGATCGACCATTACCGCCATCGTGACCGCCAGTTTCCGCTGCGGATGCTCTCGGATCAACAACAGCACCCGCGCGGCATCCCCGCCGATGCCGCCGATCGAGAGCAGGTTGAAAAGGTTGCCGATCAGGGTCAGTTCGGCCGTGCGGCGCATCCCGGGGTCCACCCCCTGTGCGATGAGGAACAGCCTCCAGCGCAGCGCCGTCAGCATCACGGTCAGTCCGGCCATCACCACGCCGGCCCCCATCCAGCGATAATCCACCGCACCGGAACGGGAAAAGACGGAATCGCTGAGATTCACCTGTGAAAGCGCCCAGGCCAGACAGCCGCCGGTGAGCACGAGCTTCAGCAGGAACACCAGGACCTTTTTCCAAAGGCCGGAAGATGCTTTGCCATCAGACATGTGGGCCGGGATCAAGCGGGCTTCTCGATCTCACGAGCGATGGTTTCCACGCTTTCGAGAACGCCCTTGGCCTCATCCGAGTTGCCGATCTTCAGACCAAAATGCTTGTCCAGAGCCACCACCAGTTGAAGTGCGTCCACCGAATCAAGGCCCAAGCCGCCCGCTCCGAAGATCGGGACCGTGTCCCCGATGGATTCTGCGTCCTGATCGAGCATCAACTCCTCCACCATCACCTCCTTGATTTTCAGACGCAGCTCGGGACCCTGGGACATTTGGTTCGTTCGTTTCTTGTCAGAAGATTCCGCCGTCGATCTTCAAGGCGGAACCTGTGACATACCCCGCATCCTGACAAGCGAGAAAGAACACTGCCGAAGCCACCTCCTCCGGCTTTCCGAAGCGCCGCACCGGGATGCCCTGTCTGGCCACCTTCCTCGCCTCCTCATCCATGCCGGAAAGGGCCTCGGTCTCGATGTAGCCTGGGAGAAGGCAGTTCACCGTGATCCCCGCCCGGGCGACCTCCTTGGCCATGGTTCGGGAAAATGCCACCACCCCGGCCTTCGCCGCCGCGTAGTTCGTCTGGCCCATCGGCGGCAGGATCGCACTCAGGGAGGCAATGTTCACAATCCGACCGAACCGCTGGCGCATCATCGGCGTCACCACCGCCCGGCAGCCATGGAAGACCGAGTCGAGATTCGAGGAAATCACCTCATGCCAGGACTCCGCAGGCATCGCCGCCAGCAGATGATCGCGATGCAGTCCGGCATTGTTGACCAGCACGTCGAGCCGACCATCGGCATCCACAATCGTGGAAACCGCCAGCTCCCAGGCCTTCGCATCGGTCACATCCAGATCCACCAGCCGACAGCGCCCGGAAAACTCCACTGCCAGTGTCTCCGCCGCCCCACGCTTGGAACGCACGCCCAGCCAGACGCGACACTCCGGATCCTTTTCCAGGAAATACCGCCCGATCCCTCGCCCCAGTCCGCCATTTCCGCCTGTGATCAAGATGCTTCGCACACCCGCAGTGTCGCGACCACGGACTCGTGACGTCAAGGGCCGTCGTCGCGGCACCTTTGCTGCAATGAGGCCACAACTCAGCCTGTATTCAGCCGCATGAAAGCCCTCATCCTCCTGCTCACCAGCCTTCTCGGCCACGCGGCCACTATGGAGCACGATGTCGTGATCTACGGTGGCACCTCGGCCGCCGTGATCGCCGCCGTGCAGGTCACGAAGATGGGAAAATCCGTCGTCATCGTCTGCCCGGAAAAGCACCTCGGCGGACTCAGCAGCGGCGGGCTTGGTTTCACCGATACCGGTGACAAGTCGGTCATCGGCGGACTCGCGCGCGACTTCTACCACCGCATCTGGCAGCACTACGGCCAGCCAGGAGCCTGGGTCCAGCAGAAGAAGGAAGACTACGGCAATGTCGGCCAGGGCACTCCCGCCATGGACGGAGCCAACCGCACGATGTGGATCTTCGAACCCCATGTCGCCGAGCAGGTGTTTGAGGGATACGTGAAGGAGTTCAAAATTCCCGTCGTTCGCGATGAATGGCTGGAACGGCAGAAAGGCGTGAACATGGAGGGCACGCGGATCGTTTCGATCACGATGCAGAGCGGGAAGACTTACATCGGAAAGAGGTTCCTCGACGCCACCTACGAGGGCGACCTCATGGCCGCCGCCGGAGTCGACCACCACGTCGGGCGCGAGGCGAACTCCGTCCATGGCGAAACGCACAACGGCAACCAGGTCGGAGTCCTCCATCATGCCCACCACTTCGGCGCGGTGAAATCCCCCATCAGCCCCCACGTCATCCCTGGTGACCCCAACAGCGGGCTTGTCGCCGGCGTGCAAGCCGAGCCTCCCGGCGTCCGCGGTGAAGGCGACAAGCGGATCCAGGCCTACTGCTTTCGCATGTGCCTCACCAACGATCCCGCCAACCGGCTGCCCTTTGAGAAACCCGAGGGCTACGATCCGGCGCAGTTTGAACTCCTCGCCCGGGTCTTCGAGTCCGGCTGGAAGGACTTCTTCTCCAAGTTCGATCCCCTCCCCAACCACAAGACCGACACCAACAACCACGGGCCCTTCAGCTTCGACTTCATCGGGGGAAACTGGGATTATCCGGAAGCCTCGTATGAAAGACGCCTGGAGATCATCAAGGCCCACGAGTCCTATCAAAAAGGTCTGCTCTGGTTTGTGTCCACCGATCCCCGCGTGCCGCAGGAAGTCCGCTCGAAGATGCAGGCCTGGGGATTGCCGAAGGATGAGTTCGCCGACAACGGCCATTGGTCAAGCCAGCTCTACATCCGCGAGGCGCGGCGCATGGTCGGCCGTTTCGTCATGACCGAAAACGAGCTGACGAGGAAAAAGCCAACCCCTGAGTCGGTCGGCATGGGCAGTTACACCATGGACTCCCACAACGTCCGCCGTTACGTCACGGAAAAGGGCAACGTTCAGAACGAGGGCGACATCGGCGTGGGCCTCAAGCCCTATCAGATCTCCTACGGCTCGCTCGTCCCGAAGAAAGGTCAGGCCGACAACCTCCTCGTTCCGGTCTGTCTTTCCAGCTCCCACATCGCCTACGGCAGCATCCGCATGGAGCCGGTCTTCATGATCCTCTCCCAAAGTGCCGCCACCGCTGCCGTGCTCTCGATCGAGCAGGGCGTCAGTGTTCAGGATCTTTCCTATCCCGTTCTCCAATCCCGTTTGAAAGCGGATGGTCAGGTTCTTGAAAAGTGACAAGAACTGCCAATGCCGGTCCGGACATGATCCACCGAGGACTTGCGGGCATCATTGGATTCAAAATGATCAGCCGGGCCCCGAAGTGGATGCTGTTCCGCCAGCTCAGGACGTCCTCTGGTCAGTTGCCGCTTGTCATTCCAAGGATCGACGGGCACTTTCAGCCACGATCTGCCTGCATGAAACGCCTTTTCCTTCCCCTGGCCGCCGCGATGGTCGCCCACCTTCCCGCTGCCGAAGTCCCCGCCGTGTTTGCCGGTCTTCTTGAAAAGGACACACCGGTTCGTGCCCAGATCGGCATCGTGATGCCACCGCCGGAGATCGAGAAATATGTCGTCAAGGTCGAGGAGGCCGCCCGCAAGAACCCGGAATGGTTCAAGCAGACTTCCGCCAAGGCCAAGCCCGGGGCGCCACTGCCCTTCGATGAAAACCTTGGCCTCACCAAGGAGGAATACGACGAGTATCTCAAGCTCTGGGCGGCGCGTGAGTTCAAGCCCAAGGAGGATGTCGCCATCATTCTGAGGCAGTCCGGCCCCGACCATTGGACGCTCACCTGCACGGGAACTGCCGCAACCATCTCGACGCTGCGTTACTCGGCCAAGGACGATGTGTTCCGGTCTCCGAATGGCGATTTGAAACGAATCGAGGACATCAACGCGGATTCTTCCAGCATCCTCGGCGCATGGACCGGACACGAATGGCGTTTCGAGGAGGAAAACACCCTCGCCAGAATCAAGGAGAACATCGCCGTGGGCCAATACGCCGACAAGAAACACGGCCTGTTGGTTTACCGCGTGCAGGAGATCTCCAGCGAAGGAACCCGCTTGCTCGACAAGAGCCTCGTGATCCGGTTTGCGTTGGGCAAGGCGGTGCCAGATCCGTCATCTGGAGCCAAGGACAAGGAACCGGCCAACAAGCCGGCACCCGAAAAGCCCTCACCGACGAGAAAGAAATAACGCATGAGCGCAGGAGCCCAGCCGGGAAAATCCCACCAGTGGTTCCGCCGCCGATGGATCAAGGGCTTGTTCCTGTTAGGCTCCCTCCCTGTCCTTCTCTTCTTTCTGAGCAACCTCTGGCTGGCCCTTCCTCCGGGCCGACGTTGGGTCGCTGCCAAGATCTCCAGCCGCACCGGTTTCGAAGCCGCCGTGGAGAGGGCCTCGTGGTCACCGTGGGATGGGATCCGGATCAACGGCATCGTTATCCAACAGCCTCCCGCCTTGCGGTCAAGTGTCCATGAACCGCTCTTCACCGCCACCTCGATCCAGATCTGGCCGAAGTGGATGGCCTGGCTGCAGAAGCGGATCGAGATGCATTCGATCCAGCTCGATGCGCCAAAAGCCGTTATTCCGATCGAACTGATCGCCCATCTTTCCGGCCCACCGCCCATCGTCCAAGCTCCTCCGGTCGTGGCCGCAGCAGGTCCTTCACCCACCGCGCCTGACCAGGGTCCCCCCCCGACCATCGCGGCCGTTCCGCCCACCCAGGGTCCCCCACCCACCATCGCGGCCGTCCCGCCCGGCGCGGTCGCGCTTCCTCCTCCACAGCCTTCGATCGAGAACACGCCGCTCGCACCTGCCGCGTCCTCGTCCGTCTCCGTGCCCACCTCATGGATTCATGTGAGACATGGCTCGCTCGCCATCGTTGCCGGAAGCCAGGCACGTACCCTTCTCGAAGCGGACCATTTCAATGCGGACCTTCCGGCTGCGGGCGCTCCCGCCTCTTCGCTTGCAACCTTGGAGTCGATCAAGGGTCTCGGGCATGAGGTCATCCGTGATTTGAAAGTTCCCCTCAACTGGCAGTCGCCCATCCTCGAGATCGGCCCCATTTCCGCCGAGGCCAGCGGCATTCCGTTCCAATTGATCGCCAAGCTCGCCTTCGCAGGAAACCTCCCGATCGCCATCGACTTGAACCTTCCGCCGAAGGAATCCTTCAAAGTCACCGTCCCGAACCAACGCCTTGTCTCCGTCGATGCCTTCCGTGCCTTTGGTCATTTCCGGGGCTTCCTTGCCTTTCCCGCCTCCTGGCAGGGAGACTTCCTGATTGAGGGACGCGGACTTTACACCAGCCTGCCGCCTCAGGCTGACATCCGCTTCGACCGGGGCATCGCTGTCTTCCTGCTGCGGGGCGGGCTGCTGACCTGCACCGATGCCCGGCTCATTGGCGACGACCTTTCCCTCCTCGGAAATGGCACGGTGCTCTCCGATAGCCGGGCTGCCGCAGTCTTGAGGATCGTGGCCCCGCCCGCCTACGCATACGGTCTCTCCGAACGCATCGGCAGGATGACCGGCAAGCGCATCACCTTCGGCACCATGGGCACCCCGGACCGGATGGGGTCGGACCTCTACGCACTCGGGAATCTGGACGGCATCAACGTCCAGCTCGGGCAAGGCGGCGATCTGATCGATGGCCCGACCCTGCTGGCCCTTCTCAAAGCGAAGGCCGCCGCATCGCCGTGATTGTCAGCCGCCGCGCGGGATGCCACGAATCCGGTGTGCGCATCATCGCAGGAAAAGCAGGCCGTCTGGCCATCAAGGTTCCGGGAGCAGTGGCCCGACCGACCACCGACTTCGTCCGTCAGGCCATCTTCTCGATCCTCGGGGAAAAGGTCGATGACGCCCGGGTGCTCGACCTCTTCGCCGGCTCCGGCGCGATCGGCCTGGAAGCACTCAGCCGCGGTGCCGCCTCGTGCGTGTTCGTCGATGATCACCGCCAGGCGATCAAGGTCATCGGCGAGAACCTCGCAAAGTCCAGGCTGGAGGGTGCCCGTGTGGTGAAGTCCGAGGCCCTGCCCTTCCTGAAAGGCGACAAGGCGCTTTACGACCTCATCTTCGCCGATCCTCCCTACGTGAAGCACTACGGCGACCACGATCATCTGCGTGAGCTGTTAGACAAGGGTGACATCCAGTCGCACCTCGCGCCCGATGGCTGGTTCATCGTCGAGGTTTCCTCCTCCTATCGCTCTCCGGAAGCAGACGGCTGGCGGCTGGTGGATCGGCGTGAATACGGCAGCAGCGCCATCCTGCTTTACGCTCCCGCTCCCTCAGCCTAGCCTTCCGCGCGATGCGACGTATTCTTGGAATGGCGATCTACCGGCTGTTGTTGCCGGGGCTGTTCCTTGTCGCGTTCCCGGCCTGGCTCATCAAGATGGCACGACGCGGCGGCTTCGGCAGCGGCCTGCGCGAGCGGCTCTCCTGGTATCGCAGCGCACTTGATTTCGAACCTTGCGCGGCGGTGCACCTGCATGCGGTCAGCGTCGGAGAAGCCTTGCTTGCCCTGAAGCTTCTGCGCGAGTGGCGGAAGGCGGATCCGCATCAGAAGTTTGTCCTCGCCACCGCCACCGCCACCGGCCACGCGGTCGCGCTTGAGAACGCCCCTGACGACGTGCGCATCGTTTACGCCCCGCTGGACTTCAAGTGGATGGTGAGGCGCTATCTGAATCGCTTCGAGCCGACACAAATCGTCCTCGTCGAAGGCGAGGCCTGGCCCAACCTGCTGCACGAATGCAATCGCCGTGCTATCCCGGTGCGACTGGTCAATGCCCGCGTTTCCCCAAGATCTAGGCGCCGTTATCGGAAATTCGCGGCTTGGATCAGGCCCGTGTTCTCCCGTCTCGACCTGGTCGCCGTGCAGGAAGCCGAGGATGCGGACATCTGGAACGAGCTCGGAATTTCCAGAGACCGCATCGTTGTCACCGGCAGCCTGAAATTCGATCCCGGCAGTGGGGCCCGTCCGCAGCCGCGATCGGAGTTCGCGGACATGCTCGGTGCCTTCGGCTCTAACAGACCCATCGTCCTCGCCGCCAGCACGCATGCCGGTGAGGAAATCCTGATCGCCCGCGCCGTGCGCGAGGCCTCTGCAGAAGCGCTGTTCGCCGTCGTCCCCCGCCATGCCGAACGCCGTGTCGAGGTCCGGGCAGCGCTTGAGGCGGAAGGCTTTGAGGTCATCCTGCGCTCCTCCTTTTCAAAGCCTGCGAACCCATCGAACGCGGTGTTCGTCATCGACTCCACCGGTGAGCTGCGCGACTGGACCGCCCATGCCGATGTGGTGGTGATCGGGAAAAGTTTCCTGAGCACCGGCGGGCAGAATCCCTGTGAGGCGGTCATCGCCGGCAAGCCGGTTGTCTTTGGACCACACATGGAAAATTTCGAACCGCTGACCGCACGGCTCGCCGCATCGGGCGGATGCCTTCGCGTCGAGACTCCTGAAAACCTGGCGGACTGCCTGCGGAAAGCCCTGGCGGGCGGCCCCTCATTGGATGGCGGCATCATCGCCGCGCGTGCGGTGCTCGCCCTTCATGAAGGTGCCTGTGCCCGCATGGTTGCGCTCTTACGGGCTTGAAATCATCGCGAGATTGCCTCAACGCCGTGTTTGTCATTTGCAAAGAACCCATTAACCTCGCGACCTGTGAGCGATCCTGAATCCAATCCCCTGCGCAGCCTTCTGTCCGGCATCGACCTCGGTCCGGCCTGGGCGCGCAGCACCACGCCTCCGAAACCGCAGGCACGAGCCCCTCGAGAAGACTCCACTCCGGAAGCGCCGCGACGCGACTCCCGTGATCGCAACGATCGCGGACCCCGCGGCGCAGGCGGAGGGGACCGCGACGGTGGACGGCGTTTCGAAAGGCGTCAGGACGAGCGTGGTGGCAAGTACGAGGATCGTCGTAGCGGGCCACTCCAGCGCGAGGAGATCGAGCCCGCACCCGGCGTGCGTGTCCAGATCCATCCAGACCCACAGGCCGTGAACCTCATCGGCAAGGAGATCCATCAGGTCGCCCGGATCTACTCCTTGTTTGACATCGCCCAGATCCTCCTCGCCCAGCGCGAGCGGGTCCGTGCGGTCTTCGAGGTCGAGGACTCGCGTCCCGCCCTCTTTGTCGGGAAGCTCGATGGCTCGCTCTGGCTCACTCGCGAGGAGGCGATCCGCCATTTCTGGCAATCCGATGCGAAGGCCAGCCTCTTCGAGGAGGAAACCATCGAGGTCGATCCACCAAGCGGAAATTTCCAGATCGTCGCGCGCTGCGGCATGAGCGGCGAGTGGCTCGGACCGCCGAATTTCCACGCCTATCAAACGAACCTGCGTCGTATCCATCGCGAGCGCTTCTCAAATCTTCCCTTCGAGGTCTATGCCTCTCGGGTCCGCAGCGAACGCGGCGAGGAGGCGGTCAACGCCTGGCTTGAGACCATGAAGAAGCGGACCCGCTGGCGTCCGAAGGGCGACGAGGAGGCGGCCTGGATCGAGGATGCCGCCGAGGCCGAGCGTGCGTTCAGCAGCAGGTTTTTCGCGGACGCCTTTGAGGAAACCCGCAAGGCCGAAGTGTCCGGCGGAGTTCCAGCCAAGCACATTTCACCCACGCTGCTGGCATCCCTGCGCATGGCCGGCTTCCACGCCCGCAAGCATCCAGCCGTCATGATTCCGACGATCTGTCGGATGCTGGAAGGTGAGCACCTACCGGTCTTCAAGCGCGATGGCAAGCTCTTCACCGGCCCGGCCCGCCCCCATCCGGTTCCCGCCGAGTCCGTACTGGCCGAGCGGCCCGCCGCCATTGTTTCCTGGCTCAAGGGCCGAAAGGAACCGAAACTCGGAGATCTCTGGAAGGGCGTTCTCCCCGAGGGCGTCACCGAGGCCCCCCAGGAATGGCTGGTCGATCTCTTCTGGCTTCTCACCCAAGGCCACCTTCTTCTGTTCGCCGATGACCGCATCGTCCTTCCGGAGCGTCGCCAGAGCGGACAATCCGCCAAGGCAGCCCCCACCAAACCGGAACCTGTCGCGGTTGACAAAAAGAAGCGCAAACGCAGAACCAAGAAGCGGAAACCCAAGAAGCGTGTGGGAGTGAGCCGTCGGCGACTGAAGCTCAATCCCCTTGCGCTCCGCCTCGCCAAGGCGGCCCCGGACAAGATGTGGAGCCACCAGCTCCGCACTCGGACCCTGCGCCGCAGCCAGATCCTTTCCGCTCGCGAGGAGGATTCTTAACCCTACGGCTTCGAACCTCATCGACACGGCTTGTTTGGGTTTCACCGCAATCGATACGTAAAACAACGATTGCGGTGTCTTGATGCGGTTAACCCAAATGGGAAAATGAATCTGCGGATGAAGGCCAATCTTCAGAACCGTCACTATTTTTAAAAAAAGTCTATTGCTGCTAATGCCCGTTCATTCGCGGTTTTCCGGATAAAACCTCTTGCAAGCGCTATCCGACAGGAGAATGGTTCCGCCCGCATGTTGAATATACCTGAACCGACGCTGTCGAAGATCCTCGAACTCAGAACGAAGAACGGTCTCGAAGCCACCCCGGAAGCTCTGGAAGCCTCCATTATTGCCGCCAAATGCAAGTGGACCCTTGAGGACACGCCCCGTTATCGTACCGCCGGAGAATCCCCTATCTATATCTCCGGGAAATATCTCACCCAGGCGGGTGTCTGTCCCGCCACGGGCGAAAAGGATGGCGGACGCACCTCCAAGCCACCGGGCATCAAGGCTCCGAAAGCCGTCAAGCCCGAGCCGACCGCCTTCGGCACCGCCAACAGCGAGGAGGCCTTTTTCCGTGTCCTCCACGCGAAGGGCTTCGGCATCAAGATCAGCAAGGATCTGCTCACCGGCGAGATCAACAAGGAAGTGCCACGCGCCATCGCCGACCTCGGCCTGGTGTTCAGCTCCATCCCGGTCCGCACCGACTCGGTCCATGTGATCCAGACCAGCCCACAGATCCAGGTCGCCATGAGCTTGGACAAGTTCCTTGAGATCGCCAAGATCAAGGCCTGAACCCACCTGCGGGAAAGCGCTTTCACACGAAGCCAACCCGCTCCCCCCCAAAGGCCCCGTTCGCGGGGCCTTTTTCGTGCCCGGAAACCAGGGATCGAGGATCGGCCTGCCTCCGATGAGCATACCGGAAGCAGGCCATCCCAAAAGTCACGCCATCACCGGAACCAGCGCAGGAAGGCTGCCGGCCGCGACCGCCTGACCGTGGCGCTTGGTCTTCTCGTCGGGGACCACGAGCTTGATGCGGAGGTCCGGAAACTCGTTGGCGAGCACGGTTTCCGCCTCGTCGATGATGATCTGGCCACCTTCGCCGGAAGTCACGCGGCCAAGGATCAGCAGGTTTTCGATGTCGTAGAAATCGGCGTAGTGGGCGATCGAGTAGCCGAAGCAGGTGCCGATCGTTTCATAGATCTGGGCCGCGCGGGTGTCTCCGGCCTTCATGGCCTCCTGGACCTTCACCAACTGCTCGGGGAACGGCATCTTGCCGAAGTCGAAGCCTGCCGCCGGAGCGAGTCGGGCCACCGCCTGTTGCGAGAAATACTGGGCTCCGCAGCCAATGTCGCCCGACCATTCGTCGGATGGCGCATCGTAACGGTAATCGACCGGCGCGAAAGCGAGTTCGTTCAGCCACGGCAGGATGTGGCCGGAGCCGTTGACATATCCCGCAGCCTGCGAGGTTCCCATGGCAACGCCAAGCACGCGGTTGGCTTCGAGTCCCATCGAACCGGCCAGCGCGGTGACCTCTCCATCGTTGACCACCTCGAATGGAATGTTGCCCCAGCGTTCCTTGAGTGTGAAGAACAGGCGGCGGATGTGCTTTTCGAAATTCTCCGGGCTGACTCCACGGAACAGCGAGGCCGCGCGGATCTCGTTGTTCACGTAAACCCCGGCGGACGAGCCCCCGATCGCATCGACTCGTGGAAGGTGCGCTGCGGCGCGCATCAAGGTATCGTGGATGCCCTCGATGTGATACTGCGGGTCGCTCTGGAAATACGGGTCCCACACCACCTCTTCGGAAAAGACCACCTCGCCATCGATCAGCGCCGCGCACTTGCGGTCGGAGCCCCCGAGGTCGAAGCCGATGCGGCAGCCTTCAAGGTTCCGTCCCAGCGACATCGCCGTGCCATTCTCCTCGGGCAGGTCCTTCACCGATCCCACGGCCGTCACGGAAATCGGCTCGCCGAAAATCTTGGTGCCGATGAAATCGCGGTCAAACTTGCGGAGGCCGTTCTCGGAATAGATTTCCCAAAGAGAGGCGGCGACATCTGGAGCACCTGCCACCAGGATGCGGCTGCCGCCTTTCTGCCAGAGCAGGAACTTCACGAGGCGCTCGATGTACTTCGTCGTCAGCGCGTCATGGCCGGGATCGGCGGAAAGAATGGTCCCCGTCCAGCGGAAAGCGGTACCGTCGGCGCGGACCAGCGCGAGATCGAGTTTCCGGGCCCCGGGATCTGCGGCCACCTTGGCGGCGTAGGCGCGATTCCAGAGGACAGCCGGGAGGAAACCGGCATCCAGTACCGGCACGAATTGAGGAGTAACGGTCAGTGACATGAGCGTGGACAAAAGGAGCGGGCCGAGGTTGAACTCGTCCCGACCGAATTCCAAGTGGAAAGAGCGGTTGGTTCGGGCGACCAGTGGGACCTTGTCACGCGGCACTTGTGTGAATCAAGACATAGGAATGATCTCCAAGGCCTTCTTTCCTCCTGAAACAGCTTCGGCTGGAATTCTCTGATCGAAAGTCGCGAGGATCGCATGATTGGATGCCGCCAGAGCAAGCAGGTAGAGATCCGTGACTCTGGCAGGCGTGAGAAAATCAGGACGAAGGAGGACCTCTGGGGTTAGAAGCGAAATCTCATTTTCACAGGCTTCGGCTGAGGTTTCCCTGAGGAAATCCTGCATGATCTGCCGCACCCGCCCCGCAGTCCCGAGATTGTTCGGATACTTTGGCTGACTTGCGACCCGCATCACCCCATTTTCCGTATGCGAACAAGTGACCAGCCTGAGAGGCGATCTCCTTTCAAGCCAACGATGCGCTGCATCATGGTGAACATGAAGTGGATCGAGCAGAGCCAACAGGGCATTCACATCGAGAAGAAAACGCTTCATGAAGTCTCATCCAGAATCTCAGCCACGATCTGTGGAGTGACTGCACGGCCTCCCTTGGAAATAGGAAACAAAGGGATACCGTTTCTCTTCGTGATCGAACTGTTCACTGGCTCAACGGCGCCACGCAGCAAGCGGGAAATCACCTCGCCAAGGGGGCGGCGCTCTTTCACAGCCAATGCCTTGGCGGTAGCCAAGACATCGTCATCCAAGTTCAACGTCGTCCTCATGTCGGCAGCATCACGCATCACGCATCAACCGTCAAGCCAGCTTCGGCACGTCCACCCAGGTGCCCTTGCGGTGGGATTCCCAGCTCAGTTCGGCGAGCTGAACGCCTTTCGCGCCTTCGCGGAGGGTCCATGGGAAGGGCTCGTCGGCGACGACGTGCTTGAGGAAAAGCTCCCACTGGATCTTGAAGGCGTTGTCGAAGGGCACCTGGTCCGGCACCTCGACCCAGCGGTCGTAGTAGTTGATCGGGCTGTCGATGTCGGGATTCCACACCGGGCGTGGCGTGGTGCTCTGATGTTGGGCCCAGCACTTGCGGAGGCCGACGATGGCCGAGCCTTCGGTGCCGTCCACCTGCATGGTCAGGAGGTCGTCGCGACGGACACGTACATTCCATGACGAGTTGAACTGGCAGATGATGCCGGTTTCGGTCTCGAACATCGCGTAGGCGGAGTCATCGGCCGTGCACTTGAAGGGCTTGCCCGCCTCATCGAAACGCTGCGGGATGTGGGTCGCGGCGTGACAGAACACGCGCGTGACATTGCCAAAAAGATTATCAATGACATATCTCCAATGGCAGTGCATGTCGACAATCATGCCGCCGCCGTCCTCTTCGCGGTAGTTCCAGCTCGGACGCTGGATCGGCTGGCCCTGATGCTCGCCGGTGAAAACCCAATAGCCGAACTCACCACGCACGCTGAGGATCTTGCCGAAAAAGCCCTGCTCCTTCAGGAGCTGGAACTTCCGCAGGCCGGGCAGCCAGAGCTTGTCCTGCACTGCACCGTTCTTCACGCCTGCCTCTTCCGCGACCCGGGCGATCTTGATGGCGTCGTCCGTGGAGACGGCGATCGGCTTTTCACAGTAGATATGCTTTCCGGCTGCGATGGCCTTCTCAAGGAAACCGACGCGATACGGCGTCCCTGAGGCATCGAAGAAGATCTCGTTCGCCGGATCAGCCAGGGCGGCATCGAGATCGGTGGTGAAACGGGAAACGCCGTACTTCGCGGCGAGGGTCGCCAGCTTGTCGGCATTGCGGCCGGTGAGGATCGGGTCCGGGATGACGCGGGTGTCGCCGCAGACGATGCCGCCCTGGTCGCGGATCGCGAGGATCGAGCGGACGAGGTGCTGGTTGGTGCCCATGCGTCCGGTGACGCCGTTGAGGATGATGCCGAGGTTCTTTGTTTTCATTGGTTCTGAAGGGTTGGGATCGGTGAGCAGTGATCGGTGGAGGGCGGATTCGAATCTTCTCCGATCACCGCTCACCGATCACCCGGCACTGTTGTTAGAGCTCCGCGCAACTGGCGGCGATTCTTTCGAGGAAGCTGTGCTGGTTTTCGGACCAGTACTTGCGGGAAAAGATTTCGACTTCGGTCGGGCCGGTGAAACCGGAGGAGTGGACGAGGTCGGAGATGCGCTTCGAGGCATTCACGCCCTCGCCCGGCAGGCCGCGGTCAAGCAGGACATGGTCGAAGTCGGGCTTGAACTCACAGACGTGGAAGGCGAACAGGCGCTGCTTTGCCGCACACTGGCGGATCTGGGCCTCAAGGTCGCTTTCCCACCAGACGTGGAAGACATCGACCGCGACTCCAACCAGTGGATGGGAAATGCGGTCGCAGAGCTGGTTGGCATCGCGCATCGAGGCTACGGCACAGCGGTCCCCGGCATACATCGGGTGAAGAGGTTCGATTGCCAGCTTGATGCCGGCGGCCTCCGCAGCGGGAAGGATGGCGCGGATTCCCTCGTCGATCTGGTCGAGGTTCTCGGTCGGCGATTGGCCGATCATGGCTCCGCAGACGAGGACGATCATCGGAAGGCCGAGAGCCTCGCACTCGCGAAGGACGGTGAGGTTGTCGTCGATGCCCACCTTTCGGGACTCCGCTGTTTTCCCGGTGAAGAAGCCACCGCGGACGTAGGAGACGCCTTTCAGGCCGCTGTCGGCGATGTGCTGCTTCACCTTCGAAAGGTCCTCACCCGCCACCGTTTCCCGCCACACGGACAGGCCGCCGAAGCCGTGGGAGGCATAGTTTTCAATGCACTCGTCGATCGACCAGGGCTTGGTCGTGAAGGTGTGGATGGCCAGGTGTTCGCGGTTCATGAAAGGGATGGCAGGGTGGAATCGCCGAGGACCAGTTTGCCGGCGAGACGGATCAGGGGCTGCGGCTCCACCGACTCGATGATCGCGGAGGCAAGCTGCTTTCCAGCCATGCGGGCGAGGTCGTGGACCGGCATGGAAACACTCGTCAACAGGGGGCGGGTCAGTTTTCTAACAGGAGAATCGTCGAAGCCGGTGACCTGGCACTGCAGAGGCACTCGAATGCCGCTGCGGCCGAGTTCGGAAAGCACGGCAGCGGCGACGATGTCATTCACGCAGAACAGCGCGTTGAAGGACTTCGCGAGCTTCATCACCGCCTTTGAGTCGAGGTGATCGATGCCCGGAAAGCGGACGACCTGTTTCTCTGGATTCAGTCGAACTCCATGGGCTGACAGCGCTTCAATCCAGCCGTTGAGACGGGCTTCATGGACCTCGCCGAGGCCTTCGATGCTGATGAAGGCGGGCTTGAGATCGGAGTTTGTGGCGAGCACCCGGTCCACGAGATCCTGCATGCCCTTCGCATGATCGGAGACCACGCAGGGAACGCCCGGCACCGTGCGGTTCAACACCGCCACAGGCACACCGCGCTGCTTCAGCTCACGCAGGACCTTGGTGGACGGCTCATGGAAAGCGAACACGAAGCCATCGGTGTCGCCGCCCTTCTTGTGGGGAAACGGATCGTAGTCCGGCCCACCGGTGTCGCAGATGATGTTCGAGGCGGAGGGTTTCAGTCCCTCGTTGAGACCGGCCACGAGTTGCGAGAAATCGAAGAACAGCCCGCGCTCAGGAGCCGTGTGGCGGGGCAGCACCAAGCGGATGCTGAGGATCGCGCGTGCCCGGTGCCGACGGACCGTGCGACGTTCGAATCCCAGTTCGCGCGCCACCTTTTCCACCCGGCCACGCACGTCATCGCTCACCATCCGCGAGCCCTTGAGGGCGCGCGAGACAGTGGAGGCGGAAACTCCGGCCTCGTTCGCGATGTCGTAGATCGTGGCCATGATCAATAGCCGAGACGGAGCGCGCAGTCGGCGATGATGCCGGATTCCCAATCCGGACGTCGCGGACAAAGCGGATGAGGCTCGGACGAAGGAATGCGGCCGAGGTGATGCTGGAACACCGCGCAACTGTGCTTGTAGGCGGGCACCGGGGCGCGGAAGCCGACGTTGCCAAGATATTGCAGGGCATCGTTGAGGGCGAAGTAGCGGTCGTCGCCGGTCTCCCAATAGAGATCGCGCTCGGCGAATTTCTCCGGGCAGAACGCGGCCAGTCCGAGCAGGTAATCGGAGCCGTATTCGGTCATGTCGATGCCGAGATCATTGCCCGTGAAGACCTTGAAGTCCGGGCGGATCTGGTCGCGCAGCTCCAGACGGCGAAGCTCCATGCCGCGATCCAGCGACGAGTGCTTCATGCCCTTCAGCGACGGGATCTTCATCAAACCGGCCACCGTTTCCTCATCGAAAATCATCCCGTTCGGCGCGAACATCTTGCCGAGTTCAAATCCGAACACCGAGTCAAAGCCCTCGCAGACGGCGGCATACAGATCGACGATCTGCTGCGGCGACCAATCATGGAAACGCGTGGTCTGGAACAGGATCGGCGTGCCACCGAAGGAGACGATCTGCTCCATCTGCCTGCGGTAAAGTTGCACCAAATCCCCTTCCAGGCCTTCGACGAAGACTCCAGCGACGAAATCGCGTCTGCCCTGAATGACGTCGCGCGTCCATCCGAGAACGGCGGTTCTTTCCTCTTCGGTCAGGTAATTGGCATAACCGGTGTCCATGTTCACCGCACAGCCGAGACCGGCATCGGTGGTCCGGGCCACGGCCTGCTGAAAGGCTTCCCTGGCGATGGTTCCATCGGCTTCAAAGGGCAACAAACACGCGGCATAACCGGTGATCTTGCGGCGGAGACGGCGGCTGGCATGACGGGCTTCAATCGACATGCCGGATTTAATTGCATGCAACTTTTCATCCGTCCAGCGGAAATTCCGAGGGCAACGATCGCTTTGCCGAGCGGCTCGGTTCTCCCCACCCATTTCATGTGCAGGTCCCCGCGGCGCGCTCTTCATCCAGACGGCCCGGCGGTGCCGAAAATCGCCCGGACTGGAGATCGCCGGGGCGAAGGGATTCACTCGCCCATTCAATGAGAACTTTCGGAGTTTTTCGGAGAGTGCTTTGATCCGTCAGCGCTCGAATCAATCCCAAACCCCTCATTTCCTGATTGATGTCAAGAGGGGCATTCAAACATACTTGGCAATCATACTTGCAATTCCGACTCCTACGGTGATAGTCCAGCCATGGCTCAGTTGACGATCTATCTGGACCCCGAGACCCAGCGGAAAGTTGAAGCCGCCGCCAAACGGGAATCCATTTCGTTATCGAGATGGGCACGTGAGCGCCTGTCCAAGGCGGCCGATATCGAATCTTCGGCAGCATGGGATCATCTCTCCCTCTTCTCAGGAACCATTGGCGACGATTTTCAACTCCCTTCCAGGGATCCGCAGCACCGTGTTGTTTCCAGCCTGGATTCCTGATGTACTGCCTTGATACCAACATTTGGTCGTACCTGCTGAGGCAGCCGAACGAGGCATTGATTCGACACCTCAAGACCTGTCGATCAGGGGATCTTTGCTACACGGAACTCGTCCGTGCCGAGCTTCTTTACGGAGCTCGGAGGAGTTCGCGGAGCATTGAGCTCACCCAGCGGATCGAAAGCCTCCTTGCTCCCTATCCAGCCCTTCCCTTTGGTTCCGAAGCCGCCGGGCACTACGCGGAAATCCGGACCCATCTGGAGAAGCAGGGAACGCCAATCAGCCCGAACGATCTCATCATTGCCGCTACCGTTCGGGCGGCCAACGCCACCCTGGTCACCGCCAATCAACGCGAGTTCCTCCGGATTCCAGGCCTGATGTGCGTGGACTGGACCGCCTGAGGTTCGGCCGCGTTTGAACGATCCATCAATCTCCGTGTCGCCATCCGGCCCGCGTGCTTCACTGTCGGCCTGCCGATGCCCGATCCATCCGACACGACCTCCACCCCGCCCTGGCCATGGCCCAGCAGGGAAGGCCTGCGCTTCGACCGCTTCATGAACCTCGCCCTCCATGATCCGCAGCGTGGCTACTATGCCCGTCGTATCAAGGGAGTCGGAGCGGGTGGAGACTTCACCACGGCTCCCATGATCTCCGGCCTGCTGGCAAAGGGCATCGCCGCCTGGGCCACGCGGGCTTTGCCGGCGACCCGCTGCCGCCACCTGATCGAGATCGGACCGGGCGAGGGACTCCTTGCCGCCGCTGTCATGAAGGCCCTGCCGTGGCATCGGCGCTGGCGGACCCGGCTGCATCTGGTGGAAACATCCCGCCCGCTGCGCGAGAAGCAACAGGCCCTGCTCGGCAAACGCGCCACCTGGCATGACTCGCTGGAAGCTGCGCTGGAGGCCTGCGAGGGAAAGGCCTGCCTTTACTCCAACGAGCTCATCGACGCCTTTCCGGTCCGGCGTTTCCGATTGGAAACCTGGGGCATCAGCGAGCTGTTCCTGCTTCCCGGCGAAGTCCCGCGCGAAGACTGGCGGCCGGCCCAGGACCTTCCGGATTCCCTTCAATTTGCTCATTCGCATCGACCCGGACAAATCCTCGAAGTCCACGAATCGGTCCAGCACTGGCTCGCTCGTTGGATGCCCCATTGGAAAGCCGGGGCCATGCTGACCATCGACTACGGTTCGGAAACGACGGAGCTTTATCATCGTCGTCCCCGCGGAACCCTGAGGGCCTATCTCCGTCAGGAACGCCTGGAAGGCCACGCCGTCTATCAGCATCCGGGACGTCAGGACATCACCGCCGATGTGAATTTCAGTGATCTTGCCAACTGGCTGGGAAAAGGTGCGAACGGGTCCGCCACCCTGAACCGGCAAGGGGATTTCCTCCTGCCCTTTGCGCGACCAGGCGATCCCGCCGATGCGGCCTTGATCGATCCCGATGGAGCCGGGAGTGCCTTTCAGATCCTGGATTTCAGGCTGGGATGAACCGGGAACGGATCATCTCGCCCCGACTCCCCCGGCCAGCAAAAGTGCACCCTTGATCCCAGCTTCCTGGCCCAGAGCAGGCGGAGTCACCAGGGTCTCGAGCATCTCCTTGTCGAAGTAGCCGTTCGCGACGGTCTTCAACAGGTCGCTGATCTTCCCATGCAGGCCCGCTGCCTGGGAAACCCCTCCGCCCACGATGATCCGGGTCGGGGAAAGGATCGCCAGCAGGGCAAGGATGCCGTGGGCGAGGTACCAGGCCTCGACGTCCCACGCGGGATGATCTGCCGGGAGCTCGGCTGCCGGCTTTCCCCATCGGGCCAGGATCGCTGGACCACTGGCAAGGCCTTCGAGGCAGTTGCCATGAAACGGGCAGACCCCGCCGAAGTCATCCCCGGGTGCGGTGGGAACCTTGAGATGGCCGAACTCCGGATGCATGGCTCCGTGGACCAGGTTTCCTCCACTGAGAATCCCCGCGCCAATGCCGGTGCCGATCGTGATGTAGGCCGCGTCGGAGGCCCCCTTCGCCGCCCCAAGGGCTGCTTCCGCCCACAGCGCGACATTGACATCGGTGTCCAGCCGCACGGGGACATCGGGCATGGCAGATGCGATTTTTCCAATGAGCGAAAAGCCGGACCAGCCTGGTTTCGGCGTGTTCAGGAGGCATCCATGATCCGCGCTGGCTGGATTCACCCGGATCGGACCGAAGGCCCCGATGCCGATCGCGGCGGGCACTCCCCTCTCTTCCAGCCACGCAAGGGCGCGATCGAGGGTCTCATCCGGCGTGGTCGTGGGAAAACGGAACTCCTCGAGAATGGTTCCATCCGGGAGCCCCGTTGCGACAACAGTCTTGGTGCCACCCAGTTCAAGTGCGGCGAGGAGGGAGGAGGGATTGACGCTCATGGTTGCTGGGCGACATCCAAGCCTATCGAACGGAGCAAGTCCACATCCCCCATCTGCGCCTGGCTGAATCAAAGATTTCCCTGTAAAGCCGTCCGCCCGGCTTCGTAGAATGGCCTGCCATGCGGCCCCTTTCCTTTCTCGCCACCCTCCTTCCCGGCCTCCTTCTCGCTTCCGAGCCTGCCTCGGAACTCATCGCCTCCGGCCTGCACGATCCCATGGAGATCTCGGTCGCGGCGGATGGCGACGTGTATGTCATCGAACGCGAGGGCCGTCTGCTCCGCGTCCGACCTTCCACTGGCGGAGTGTTCGAAATCGGCAACCTTCCCGTCACCGCGCTGCGGGAGGCGGACTCCAAGACCAGTTGGGCACGGGAGGATGGCTTGTTGGGTCTGGCTCTCGATCCTGCCTTCACGAAGAACCGCCGACTCTACCTCTACTACAGCGATCCGGTGAAACTGCTCAACCGGCTTTCGCGCTTTACCCTGAAGGATGGAAAACTCGACCTCGCCTCGGAACTCTCCCTGCTGGAGATCCCCACGGACCGCCGCGACCGGGTTTGCCATCATGGCGGCTCGATCGCCTTCGGACCGGATGGACTGCTTTACCTCAGCACGGGCGACAACACCAACCCCTTCGAAAGCGGCGGCTATGCGCCCATCGACGATCGCGAAGGGCGCGACCACACCAATGCCATGCGCAGCGCCGGCAACACCAATGACCTGCGGGGCAAGGTTCTGCGCATCCGTCCGACCGAAAAGGGTTACGAGATCCCTGCCGGCAACCTGTTCCCGAAAGGCACTGCGAAAACCCGCCCTGAGATCTATGTGATGGGCTGCCGGAATCCGTTCCGCATTTCCATCGATCCCAAAAAGAACGTCCTCTACTGGGGCGAGGTGGGACCAGATGCCTCGGACGCCAATGACCACGGCCCACGTGGACATGATGAGGTCAATCAGGCCAGGAAAGCCGGAAACTTCGGCTGGCCCTTTGTCATCGGCGACAACAAGCCCTACGCGATCGTCGATTTCGCCACCGGGAAGGCCGGTGTGATGACCGACCCCGCTGCGCCGAAGAATCCCTCGACCCACAACACCGGGCTGGTCGATCTCCCGCCCGCCAACAAGGCCTTCATCTGGTATCCCTATGCCGCCAGCGAGGAGTTTCCGGTGCTGGGCAGCGGTGGACGGAACGCGATGGCGGGTCCGGTTTTCTACTACGATTCCAGTAGGAAATGGAACCTGCTCGACAAGTCCGACGACCACACCCTGCTGACCTATGACTGGATGAGGTCCACCATCTGGAAGGCGAAGCTCGGTGACAATGAGGAGCTGGTGAAACTGGAGCCCTTGATGACCGGCTTGAGGCATCCGATGGATCTGGAGTCCGACAAGGTCGGCAACGTCTGGCTCCTCGAGTATGGATCCGAATGGTATTTCAACAAGGACGGCGCGATCCGGAGACTGCGTGCTGCCAGCGCAGCCAAGCCGCCGACGGTCACCATCGCCGCTGGAGGAACCGAAGGCTCTTATCAGGCCACGAGCGAGGCCGAGATCAAGTGGTGGATCACCGAAGGTGCGAGCGAACGTCTCGTCGGTAGCGGAAACAAAATCACTCTTCCCAAATCCGATGCGATGGAACTGCGAGCCGTCGCCACGGACAAGTCCGGCCAGATCGCGGTGGCGAGGGTTTCCTTGAAGAACGAAGTGCAGCAACCCTCCCTGGTGCTCTCGCTTGCCGGAAACCCCGCATCGGTCGGCTTTGGAGAATCGATCGCCTTCGAGGTCAAATCAGTCACCCCGCCCGAAGCCGCCACCGTCTCCGTCCGCGCCCGCTACATCCCGCCGACCGGGCACGACGCCGGGGGGCCACGTTTTACGGACGATCAGGAGAAGTTCATCACTTCCAAGCAGTGCCTCGCCTGCCATCAGGTCGACAAGGCCTCGGTCGGGCCGAAATACCTCGACGTCGCGATGAGATATCGCGATCGCCCGGACGCCGTGGCCGTTCTAACAGCCAAGCTCAAGTCCGGCGGCTCCGGAGTCTGGGGGCAGGTGCCGATGCCTCCACAGGCAGCGGTCAATCCGGCCGAGGCTGAAACCCTGATCAAGGCGATCCTTGGCCTCGGTGAAGGCATCAGCGAAACCCGGGGCCAGCTCAATGGAAACCTGAAGCTCCCCCCTGCTCCTTCCGCCGTTCAGGCTGGTGGGGCATGGGAGATCAGCGTCGAGGCGCCAGGCCATTTGCCAGCGAGGATGCGGCTTCAGACCAAGTGACGGATCCTTCACTTGCCGGATCGGGCTTGACGCGTCCCCTTCCCGCGATTCCTTAGCGTCACATGGCTTTTCCCAAAGGATTCCTCTTCGGCACGGCCAACGCCGATCATCAGGTGGAGGCCCACGATCCGGAGAGGGAGGACGTGTGGGATCTTTGGGAACGCTGCCAGGGACTCACACCACGAGGCAAAGCCACGGATTTCTGGAATCGCTACGAGGAGGATGTTCACGCGGCGGCCTCAATGGGCTGCAAGCTGTTCCGCTTTTCCGTGGCCTGGGCGCGGGTGGAACCATCCGACGGCCACTTTGATCCCGAGGCCCTGGATCACTATCGCAAGGTCGCCGCAAGCATCCGCCAAAAGGGCATGAAGGTCATGCTCACCCTGCATCACTTCGTGTGGCCGGTCTGGCTGGAGCGCGATCATGAGGGCATGACCGGCACTCGCTTTCCTGATTTCTTCGCCCGCTATGCGGAACGGGTCGCGGCGTCGTTAGGCGATCTGGTGGATTACTGGATCACCTTCAATGAACCCAGCCAGCTCACCTTCGGCTTCATCCGGCCCTGGTGGCAGAACCGCTACTACATGCCGCCTGGATTGCCACGTGGCTCAGATGTCGATGCGGAAGCGGAGGCGGTCGGCAAGTTGATCCCTTCCCTGTTCCTTGCCCACGCGAGGGCACGGGCGTCGATCAAGGGTCTTCACCCTGAGGCAAAGGTCGGCGTGAACCCACTGGTCACCGGCTTTCCAACGTGGCTGCAGATGCTGATGGACTTCGGAGCCTGTCACCGGGGGCTTTCGGAGGCGGTGTTCAAGTTCACGACGGCCGGTGCCCTCGTCAGCGAAAAAGGGGACGTCGATCTGGTCATCGGAGGGGTGACCGCTGGCGATCAGACCGCCTTCGAGTTCAGTGATCCCTATGTCCGCACCGGCAAGGCGGTGCTGGTGAACGCGAACTATCAGGAACCCGACCTCGCCTCGCTCTCAGGAAGAAAGGTCGGAGTCATCGGCATCGGCAACCAGCCGGACTCCTGGAAACGGGACCTTCCGGACTCCGCGAGAAAGCGGATCTTCGCCAACTACGATGCAGCCCGTAGTTCGCTGGCATCCGGCGAGATCGATGCGGTTTACGGCGATGCCTTCTTCCTGCTCCCCGAGGGCATGATCGGAGGAGAGTGCTTCCGCTTTCTGGCCACAGGCCTGAGCGATGAGTCCTACGTCGTGGTGGCTCCGTACGGTCATGGCGAACTGCTCAACCTCGTCAACCGCGCGATCGCCGGGTTTCAACTCGCATCCGGCGAATCCTTTGCCGCGCCCTGGCAATCGCACGCCGGGTCGATCCCACTGGAAGCTCCAAGGCCGCTGTCCCTCCGGGAAGTGATGACGGGAAAACCGGGCCACGAGGAAACCGAGCCATCCAGTCGTGAACTGGGACGCGTCCGGCGGCGTGGGAAAATCCGGATCGGGATCAGGACCGACGCGCCGGGAGTCTCGGAGATTTCCACTGGCGATGGTCTGGAACTCAAGCTGGCGGGCTTGATCGCGCGCGAGGTGCTGGGGGATGAAACCCTGCTGGAGATCGTTCCGGTGGAACCACAGCAGAGGTTCAAGCTGCTCAAGTCCAAATCCGGATGGCTCAATTGGGCCTGGCGTTTCTGGGGCACGACCAGCCTGATCGCCAATGCCAACTGGTGGTATCTCGGAACCTCGGGCCGACTGCCGAAGGAACTCTGCCCGGAGGAAGCCGTGGGTGCGCAGGACTTTGTGGGACTCGACTACTACTGGGGTCTTCCGACGAATCGGCTGCATCGTTTCCGCTCACTGGAGGATGCCGCCCATGGACGCTTTCTCCAGGCACCGGTGTGGCCACGCGGATTGCTGCACGCCTTGCGACGCTTTCACCGCTGGTTTCCGGATCAGGAGCTTTTCATTGTGGAAAACGGCAGCGTTCCGATGGCCGATGGAGTCGATCGGACCGACTACCTCAAGGCCCACATCGCCGAGGTGGAACAGGCCCTGGACGAAGGTCTTCCCGTGAAAGGCTATAACTTCTGGTCGATCACCTCGAACCGCGAGTGGGGCCATCCCTTTGATCCGAATACCGACTTCGGCCTCTACTTCGTGGACCTCGACAAGGACCCCGAACTCAAGCGGGTGGAGACCGCGGAGGTGGAGGTCTATCGGGAAATCATCCGCAACTCGGAAGGCGGCTGATCTCAAGGCGAGTCGAGTTGCTTGCGAATGATTCCAAGCAGCAAAGGATCATCGGTCGAGTTCATCAATGCTTCCAGGCTCTCACGCTGATGGAGCGTGGGCCGCGAGACGAGGGCAGACATCACTTCATTTCGGCCTATCTCCGGTAGTTTGGAAATCCACTCCACGCAAGCCCTGGCGTCTGACTCAGGCCATTGGCTGATCAGTTGGACGGCCGCCGGGATGGCGACCCGTGCTTCCTGCTGGCTCACGAAAACTGCCGCTTCCCTGATATTCTGCCGGGCCCAGCGCTGACTGATCTCCACAAGTGTCCGATCACGCGTTTCAAGATCTCCAACATCGCTCAGCACCTTCTCCGCAGCCTGCTTCGGCTGGCTCTGGGACATCACGCAGTAAACCGCCGCGAGCAGAAGATCTCGGTTCGCGGCGTCGGGCTGATCACCCGCCCACTTCAAGGCCTGATCCAACGAGCTGGTGGCATATTCCATGGCCGCCTGCTTCAGCATCGCGTCCCGCATCTCTCCGGTTGGCAGTTCCTCCACAAATCTCACGGCCTCCTCCGGCTGTGATTGCATGAGTCCGCCTGCGATCTCCGTGATCAGGATGGCGGCCAGATCGTCAGGGAGAGACTTCACCCACTCAAGACAGGCTGCTGGCTCATTGGCCGACCATCGCCGGAGATAGGCCAGATGCCGATCACGCGTTTCCGGATCCTGCCATTCCTTGATCGAAATCCTGGTCAAAGCCGCAGAGGCCGCGTCCACTTCCAACGGTGGGCGCGATTCGGCAAGGCGCTGACCCGATGAACGGAAAGAACCTGGGATAGTCGCAGGGACCGGCCGATTCGAGGGCGAGTCATGGGAACTCCATCGCAGGGCGACGACCGCGATGATCGCGATCGTCGCCAAGGCGCTGAGAAAAACCGACTTCATTCCTGGTCAGGGTGTCACGCTGAGGGTACTGAAGCTGGAGGTGTTGAGCGTGGTGTTGGAGCCGCTGCAATCGACGAGACCAATGTAGCAGTTGGTCGCCATGGTCACGGTGGAGGTCGCGACCAAGGTCCAGGCCGTGCCGTTGGTGCTGCGGTACGAGGTGATGGTGTTTCCTGTGCGCACCAGCCTGACCCAGAGGTTCGGTGCCGTGCCGGAGCTGCTGTTGGTCGTGGTGGTAGTGCCGCCGGTGGTGCTTCTGACGACCAAGCGGTAAGCCGAGCTTCCATTGACCGACATCGTCACGTGGCGGGAACCGGTGGCCAGGGTGTC
The DNA here is from genome assembly GCA_027485995.1 of Verrucomicrobiaceae bacterium. Lineage (GTDB taxonomy): Bacteria > Verrucomicrobiota > Verrucomicrobiia > Verrucomicrobiales > Akkermansiaceae > Luteolibacter. The sequence continues at coordinate 21,033 of JAIXPW010000250.1, read as the reverse complement.
GCGGATCATCACGCCGACCCGAGCGTTGGCACCAGTGGCTCCCACCGTGGGAATACGGGCGGTGATCTGGCCATCGCCGCTCAAGGTCTGATAAACGAACTGGGCGGTATCGGCAGTTCCGCTCATGATTCCCGAACCGCTCAGGGTGAAGGTGCCTGCGTTGTGGGACACCGATCCTGTTAGATTCGCCGTTCCAATCTTGGCATTCACCCACGGAGCGGGAAGGCCGGCCGCGATGATCGTGATGTTGAGGGTCGCATCGACTGTCGCGCCCGCTCCATCCGTGGCGCGGACGAAGAAGACGTTCGCTCCCGCACTGCCGGCAGGCGGTGTGCCGCTGAGCGCACCGTTCGAAGCGACCACCAGCCAGGCAGGTCCCGAGACCTTCGAGAAGGTCACCGTGTCACCCACATCAGGGTCAGTGGTCGAACCGGCAATCGTCTGCCCGGTGTAGGCGACTGTCTCGTTTCCGTCCGGCTTGTTGATGGGGTTGGTGGTGAAGACCGGGGCATCATTCACGTTGGCAACCGTGACATTGAGGGTGGCGGTGACGGTGGCATTCGAGGCATCGCTTGCCGAAACCACAAAGACATTGAGTCCGACCTGCGCGTTGGTTGGAGTGCCGCTCAGGGCGCCACTGACGGAAACACTGAGCCAGGCAGGGCCTGAGACCTTGGCGAAGGTCAAGGTGTCTCCCGGGTCCACATCTGTTGCCGCGAGTTGACCGCTGAAGGCACTGTCCTCGATGGCGGCGAGATTGATCGGATTCGCGGTGAAGATCGGAGCGTCATTCACATTCGCGACCGTGACGTTGAGGGCCGCGGTGACGGTGGCATTCGAGGCATCACTTGCCGAAACCACAAAGACATTGAGTCCGACCTGCGCGTTGGTTGGCGTGCCGCTCAGGGCCCCACTGGCGGAAACACTCAACCAGGCGGGTCCGGAGAGCTTGGCAAAGGTCAGTGTATCCCCCGCATCCACATCGCTGGCGGAAAGCTGGCCGCTGAAGGCGCTGTCCTCGGTGGCGGCGAAGTTGATCGGGTCCGCAGCAAAGACGGGTGCATCGTTCACGTTCACGACCGTGATGTTCAGCACGGCGGTGACGGTGGCGTTCGAGGAGTCGGTCACGCTTACCGAGAAGGCATTGGCTCCCACATCGGAATTCGATGGAGTGCCGCTCAAGGCCCCACTGGCGGAAACGCTCAACCAGGCGGGTCCGGAGACCTTGGCGAAGGTCAGTGTATCACCCGCATCCACATCGCTGGCCGAAAGCTGGCCGCTGAAGGCGCTGTCCTCGGTGGCGGCGAGGTTGATCGGGTCCGCAGCGAAGACGGGTGCATCGTTGGTATTGGTCACCGTGATCGAAAGGGCCGCATCGTCTGTTAGACCGGACGGATCCGTGACCCTGACCACGAAACTGTTGGCTCCGACGTTTGCGTTGGCAGGAATTCCACCAAGGGTTCCATCGGCTGCAATCGTGAGCCAGGCAGGCCCGCTGACTTTCGAATACAGGAGCGCATCGCCGAAGTCCGGATCGATGGCGGACCCAGCCAGACTTCCCGAGTAGGAGGCGTCCTCCACGGCAGCAGGCTTGCTGAACGGATCGCTGACGAAGGCCGGCGCGCCATTCGGGATCAGGTTGTCATGGATCGTGTTGAGTTCCGAGGCACTGAGGGCACGCGAGTAGATCCGAACGTCATCCAACAGACCGGCGAAGCGCTTGTTGTTGTCGCGGTAGTCATAGCCGATCGAGACTGCGAGCGAAACGAGTGGCTGGACCGTGCCGCTGCCGGAGGCGGCCTGGACCCCATCGATGTAGATGGTTCCAGCGGTGCCGCTGCGGGTGGCGGAAACGAGGTGCCACTGTCCATCCGTCACCGAAGCGGTGGTGTTCAGGTTGAACTGATAGCCGCTGTTGTAGACGAAGAAGTTCACCGTGCCCCCTGCATTCACATTGAGCATGTATTCTCCAAGGTAGCCAAGCCCTCCTGGCTCGCGCTGTTGGATGATCGTTCCCGCAGGTGAACCGGGATTCATTTTCACCCAGGCACTGAGGGTGAAATCCGTGGTGCCGGTCAGTGCCGCGGAGTTGCCCACAAATGCCCCATCGTCCACGCCATCGAGGCTGAGGGCGTTGCCAATCAAGCCCGCGACCCAGGCCGCGCCACCCGCAACGGTGCCATCCTGAGTCCGGCCGGTGGTATCGTCGGCGATGGTGCCGCTGGCTTCATTGAGCCTCCACCAGGCCCTGAGCCCGCTGTAGCTGCTGTCCGGTTGCGAGGCTGAACTGTTGGCGTCGGTTCCGAGTGCGATCTCCAAACCATTGGTGAAGCCATCGCCATCGGAATCGGCCGAAAGATCTGCCGCTGCGACGGTGATGTTGAGGCCAGCCGTGACACTGGCATTCGAAGCATCCGTCACCTGAACCACGAACGAGTTAAGGCCCGCCGTTCCAAATCCAGGCGTGCCACTGAGAGCCCCAGCGGAGGAAACCGAGAGCCACGATGGGCCGGAGACCTTGGTGAAGGTGAGGCTGTCACCAGCATCGACATCAGACGCTGCGAGCTGGCCTGTGAACGCGAGGTTCTCGGTGGCGTTCGCAAGGATTGGATCCGAATCGAAGGTCGGCGCATCGTTCACGTTGGAAACCGTTAGATTCAGCGTGGCCGTCACCGAGGCATTCGCCGAGTCCGTGACCGACACCGTGAAGGCATTGGGTCCGACCTCCGAATTGGTCGGGGTGCCGCTCAAGGCTCCGCTTGCAGAGACATTCAGCCAGGCGGGTCCGGAAACCTTGGCGAAGCTCAGGGTGTCACCGGCATCGACATCGGACGCGGAAAGCTGTCCGGAGAAAGCAGCGTCCTCCGTGGCGGAGAGACTGATCGGATTCGAAGCGAAGGCCGGGGCATCATTGACATTCACAACCGTGAGGTTCAGCGAGGCTGTGACTGATGCATTTGAAGAGTCCGTGACTGAAACCGTGAAGGCATTGAGGCCAACCTCGGCATTGCCAGGACTGCCACTCAAGGCTCCGCTGGCGGAGACATTCAGCCAGGATGGACCGGAAACCTTGGCAAAGATCAGAGTGTCACCGGCATCGACATCGGAAGCGGTAAGCTGTCCAGAAAAGGCAACATCCTCGGTGGCGGAGAGATTGACCGGGTTCGAAGCGAAGGTCGGAGCATCGTTCACATTGGCAACCGTGAGATTGAGAGCCGCTGTGACTGACACATTCGACGAGTCAGTGACCGATACCGTGAAGGCATTGAGCCCAACCTCTGAGTTGCCCGGAGTGCCACTCAAGGCTCCGCTCGCGGAGACATTCAGCCAGGACGGACCTGAGACCTTGACGAAGGTCAGGGTGTCTCCGGCATCCACGTCCGAAGCCTGAAGCTGGCCGGAGATGGCAACATCCTCGGTGGCGTTCAAGTTGATCGGATTGAGGGTGAAGACCGGAGCGTCGTTCACATTCGCCACGCTGATGTTCAGGTCTGCCGTGACCGAGGCGTTCGAGGCGTCGGTGACCCTCACCACGAAGGCATTGCTTCCCACTTCGGCGTTCGACGGTGTGCCGGAGATGACGCCCGCTGGAGATACGCCGAGCCAGGCGGGTCCGGAAACCTTGGCGAAGGTCAGGGAATCGCCGGCATCCGCATCCGAAGCGATCAACTGACCACTGAAAGCCTGATCCTCGGTGGCGGCCGCGAGGATTGGGTTCGAGCTGAAGACCGGGGCATCGTTGACGTTCGAGACACTGATGAGGATCACGACATCATTGAAGCCAACACCCGGCTGGGTCACACGGACGGTGAACGAATTCGAACCGACGTCGCTGTTAGAGGGGGTGCCGGAGAGCGCTCCGTTCGTGGCGATGGAGAGCCACGAGGGCCCCGCGATCCTGGCGTAGGTCAGTCCCGGTGCGGAGTAGGCGGAAACCAGGGTTCCCGAGAACGCGCTGTCTTCGATGGCGCTCCAGCTCACGGACTGGACCGAAATCGTTCCTGATGTGGCAAGCTGCGAGACATTCCAGGTAAGTCCAGGAAGCAGGGACGGAAGTGACGTTGCCGAGAAGCCTCCCGCGAAGGTGTTCGCCCCGAACAAGGTGAACGAGTCACCTGCAACGAGAGGATCGCCGCTGGCGCTGACCACCAGGCTGCCGCCCTGGGTGAGGATGCCGACTCCTCCGATGACATCGTTGCTCAAGGCGGTGCCGGACTTGCTGACGCGCAGCGAGGTGGTGCCCGCGAGCGTCAGGTTGCCGGTGATCGTGGCGGAAGCCACGCTGCCCCCGACCGAAAGGGTGGATCCGGCAGCGGTCGTCACCGGGCCGAGAACGGTTCCCGAAACGGACAGCACCTTGCCGCTGCCCAACGTATAGCCGCCGGAGACCGAGGAAACATCAAGGGCCGCCCCACTGCCGACGGTGATGAGCGATGATGCCAATGATCCGGCGGAGGACAGCGCGAGCGTGCCAGCATTGATCCGGGTTTCCCCCGTGTAGGTGTTTGCGGAACTCAAGGTGAGAAGACCAGCTCCGGATTTCCAGAGTGCCAGGTTGTTCTCGTTGGTGCCGGTGCCACCGATCCTGCCGCTGAAGGTGACGGCCGTGGCATTGGCGACCTCGAAGGTCGAGGGGGTGGAGCTTCCTCCGACGACCGCGTTCGTCGTCGCCGTTCCGTTGACCTGGACACCCGCGACCGCCTGGCTGACTCCGTCAAGAACCAGCCTGCCGCTGTTGGTGCCGTTGCCGAGCACGACCGTTGATGCGGTCGGAATCCGATCATTTCCTCCTGAAACGATGATCGATCCCTGGTTGATCGAGGTCGCCTTGGTGTAGGTCGAGGTTCCGGTCAACTTCAGCGAACCGGTTCCCCATTTGTGGAGGCTGGTTGCAAGGGCTTCACCTCCGACCTGGGCGGAACCACCGCCCACGATCAAGCCTTTGATCACGAGGTCTCCGGAGCCTGTGGCGGAGCCGCTGTCGGTCTGGATCTTGTAGCCATAACTTCCAGTTTGGAAATTGATATCAGATTCCACGATGGATCCCGAGGCGGCAGCCACCGTCTTGAGGAAATAGGCGGAATTCACATCAAAGCCCTGAAGGTTCGCCGTGCCGCTGCCATCGGTGCGGATGGTGGTGGGCAGTGTCTGGATCAGCAGACCGCCGTTGGTCTGGATCGTTCGTCCGCCGCCGAGATAGAGACCGGCCGCGCTGGCCGTGCCATTGCCATTGAGGGTGATGCTTGGCGAGTAGCCGCCGCCGGTGTTGTAGGCGAGTTTCAGCGTGGCTCCCTGGGCCACCGTGTAAGCGACATCCCCGCTCTTTGCAAAAACTTCAAGCGCACCGGAGCTGACCGTCGTCGTCCCGGTCCAGGTTCCCGCGCCGGTGATGCGGAGTGTGCCGTTTCCATTCTTCGTGAGTCCGTCTGCCCCGGCCAGAACCGCGGCAATCGTTGCGGTCTGATTGTTGACGGTGACAAGCGGAGCACCACTGGCAACATCAAGCGTCAGTGGGCCCGCTGTTCCCGTGGCGATGGTCCAGTTATGGCTGGGAGTTGTGTCGCCAAAGACTGCACCGCCGATGGTGGTGGCACCATTGAGGGTGACCGTGGCGTCGGCCGTCAGATCGAGCACCCCGAAGTTCGGGACCACACCGATCCCCCCGGCGACCGTGCCACCGAACCAGTTCGACTGGACCGGCCATGAACCACCCGCCGGATTGATCCACGCCAGGCTCTGCGCCGAGTTGCAGAGGACATGGATGCTGCCATCACCAGTCGAGCCAAGATTGTCGGTGGCGCGGACGGTCAACTGGACAACCCCTGGATTTGGAAGCGAGGCAGGGGTCTGCAGCGTGACCTGTCCCGACGAACTGATCGCGAAGGCATTCCCCGTGTTTCCGGAAAGGATCTGCCAGGAAGCAATCGACCTTCCGGAAGCCGGCGTGGCGGTGGCCGTGCCCAGCAATGTGCCCGACGCCATGACTGAAGTGGCGGTGAAGTACTTGGTGTCGGCAGCAAAGGCATTGCTGTCGATGAGAGTGATCGTGTGCGTCGAGGGGCTGGCGAGAGCGCAGCCCGAAGGATTGGCAAGGGTGACCACGATGGTTTCGGGTGCCTCGCCGACCGAGTCGGACAGGATCGAAAGCGGCAGGAGCTTCACCTGCTCTCCGGCGGCGAAGGTGAGGGTGCCGGGGCTGAGGAGGTAGTCGCTTCCAGCCGTTGCCGTTCCACCCAGTCCATAGTCAACCGTCACCGCGGTGGTTCCAGCCGGACGATCCAGCAGTGCCATCAGCATCGGCTCGCTGCCATCGGTCTCAAGTCGGCTGGTGGAGGTCACGGCGAAGCGAACCGTCCGGGGATAGTTGTCTGGCATCGCAAACGAAATCGGCGTGCGTGCGAAGCCCGGTCCCTGCCAGGCGACGGAGACGTGGTCCCCTCCTCCACCCTCCTGGTGCTGGACCTCCATGTAGTAGGATTGACCCGCAACCAGATTGATCACCACCGACTGCTGGGAAGCATTGGCCGTCCAGTTCTGGAATGAAGTCCAACTGGTCAGAGTCGCGATCTGTGTCTTGTTCGCCGCCGTGGCGTCGGTGGACAGATAAAGGCGCGAGGCGTCATCCGAAGCGATCCAGAAGGTGTAGCTGCCCGAGGTCGGGGCGGTGATGAGTCCCGTCAAGCGACGCGAGTAATTGTCGGCCACATTCTGTGCAGGCGTGAAGCCGGTGAGGTAGCCGGTGTAGTCGGGCGAAACCGTGTTCCAGGTGTTGTTGGTGTAGACCGCCCCATTGTTCCAGCGTTCCTCAGTGACAAAAGCCGGGACCGTGTCATCAAAGATGAAGAGATTGAAGGTCGAACGTCCCGGGGTGAGCCCGGCTCCATTGGCGTTGGCGAGTTGCAGGACGGCGACCTCGGTGCCTTCACGGACCCCATCGTTCTTTACCTTCACCCGAAGATTCTTCGAGGTTTCACCCGGTGCGAAGACAAGTGTTCCAGATGGAATGATGGCATTGCCATTCGATGCATCGACATAGGTCCAGTCAACATCATCTCCGATCGCGTCGCCGCCACCAGCCCGGTAGGCCACCGTGACGGGACTGGCCGATGGACCGGAGAGCTGAACAGCGATGTCACGGTACTCACCCAGCCCGCCAGGCAATTCACCGCTGGCGAGTGCCGTCTGTTGGAAGCCCACGGTCAAGGCCGACGCCTCGTTGTCCGCGATGATATAGGTCGCGGACGCAGGACGATCCACCTGATAGCCAGCAGCCGCTGTCACGGTGAGCGTCACGGTTTCACTGCCCTCGAAGATCGCATCGTCGAGCGGAGTCATCACGAGGTTCACTCCGGACTGGGTGTCGGGAATGGTCACGACCCCGGAAAGCGTGGCATAATCCACTCCGTTGGTTGCGGTGCCGGAAAGCGTGTAGCTCACATCGAGGGCTCCGACCGTTCCGGTGCGGGAAAGATAGAACGTTCCGGCGACCGGACCGGCCTCGGAGGGAGAATGGTTGTAGGTCGAGACCATGACGCGGTCGCCACTGTCGTTGTCCTGGATCGCCACTTCAGCGGTCCCATCGTTGTAGATCCTGTAGGAGGCGGAGGGAGTCAGGGTGACCACCACGGTTTCGGTGGGCTCGCCGATGGCATCGTTGATCACCGGAATGGTCACTGTGGTGTCGTTCGATCCATCGACCGGAACCGAGACCGAACCCGAGAGGGCCGTGTAGTCCGCTCCGGAAATTGCCGTTCCGGAAAGGGTGTAGTTGACGGTCACGCTGCCGCTGCCGGTGCCGATCGAGCGGATGACGAAGGTGGCGTTGGATCCGCCTTCGACTCCGACCGTTCCAGAGCGCACATTGAGGAGCGGCACATCGGAGTTGTCCGCGATGTTGACGGTTCCCTGGAAGCTGGTGCCGAGGCTGTAGGCGTTGTTGAAGGTGGTCACCGCAAGGGTGACGGATTCCGACTGTTCACCAAGATCGTCATCGTTCGGCACAATCACGACGGGAGCGGAGACGGCTCCAGCAGGAATCGTGACCTCACCAGTGAGCGACGCATAGTCGGTGCCATGCTGGGCGCTTCCGGAAAGGCCGAAATACACTTTCAAGGAGGAGGCCGTGCTGCCGGTGCGGCTGATGAGGAAGACTCCGGAATCGCCTCCTGCTTCGGATGCATTGGCATCGGGGACGCTGACCGAGACATAGGGAGTGTCATTGTCGGTGATCGTCACCGTTGCCGAGCTGGCACCGGTGGTCAGCAGATAGGAGGCATTGGTGGAAACGGTCGCGATGACATCCTCCGGGGCCTCGATGGTGGAATCGTCCGTTGGGTTCACGTCGAGGGTGACCGAACTTTGCCCGATCGGGATGATGACCGTCGTGGGGAGGCTGGCATAGTCCGTGCCGTTGCTGGCACCTCCGGTCCAAGTCACTGTTAGACTGAGCGCGGCCGTCGTGGCTCCGGTGCGGGTGAAGGTGAAACTGCCCGAATCTCCCGACGTTTCGCCGGCATAGGGATCCGGGGCGATGACCGCGACTTGAGGAAGGGTGGTGTCGTTGTCGATCAGCGACATCACGACCGCATTGGCCGTGCCCGACAGATAACCGGCGGCGGAGGCAAGCTGCACGCCGATGGTCTCGGTTCCTTCCGCGGCGGTGTCATTGACTGCCGCCACGCTGAAATCGAGAGAGGCTGCTCCGGCGGGAATGGTGAAGGCCTGGAAGGAGCCTGAAGCGACCGAGTCCGGAGTGAAGGTGTAGTCAGTGGTCTTGATTGCGGTTCCACTGACAGGGGAAATGAGGACTGTTAGAGCAGCGGTGGAATCTCCGTTGCGGGTCAGGCGGAAGACTCCGTTGGCCCCTCCCTCGGTGGCATCCGAAATCTTGGAAAGCGTGACGAAGTTGGAGGCAGCCGCAGTCCAGTTGGCGACGTTGCTCCCAGCGACGACGGTGAGTGGATTGGCGAACGACGGTGTCAACGTGTAGCCGTTGAGGGTCGCGGTGAGCGTCTGCGATCCAGCCGTGATGCCGGAAAGCGAGTAGGTTCCATCGGCATTCGAATAGCACCAGGACCCGCCGCCAGTGACATAGACTCCAGGCAGTGGTTGGCCCCCAGCCGTGATCGTGCCGGTGACGAGTTGTTTCCCATGACTGCCGACATTCACCACCACCGAGGCGCGCACCGATCCGCCCTTCATGTCGGAAACGGTCACCATGGCGGTGACCTGCGCGGCTGCCGCGAAAGTGCGGGAAATGCTCGCTGAGTTCGTGCCCACGACACCGTCGCTGAACTCCCACTGATAGGCCAGTGCATCGCCGTTCGAATCGTTGGCGGTCGCGGTGAAGGTCACCGTGTCGCCCACCAGCGCGTTGGTCGTGGAGGCCGCGATCGTCGTGGTCGGCGCGACATTTCCCGGGAAGGGTCCGCGCTGATAGGCGATGTCAAGTGAGGGCGGCGTGGTGTTGTTCTTCGACAGCACCGTGAAATGCATGTCGGCCTCCAAATCGGAGTAGGTGCGACCGATCGCGATGCCGCCGTCATTCTTTCCGTTCGGGCTGCCCTGGGTGGTGTCGAGAAGGTGGCCCGAGTTCGAGCCCATCCCGCTGTAGAGGACCAGCGCGTTGTCGGTCAGGAACCCGCCGCGCGCCGGATGGTATTCGAGGTTGTATTGCCGCACGCTGTCCTTCGCCACGGTCAGGGCATAGCGCTTGCCCTCCTCGAGGGTCGGTTGGTCATAGGCGAAAATGCGGTAGACCCCGTTGGCTTTGGGTGAATGCACGTAGGCGGCCGGCAGCCAGTCAAGCGCCCGCTTGCTGATCGTGTTGTAGTGGGCGCTGAAGCCACCACTGCCTCCCATGATGTCGAAGGGATTGCCGTATTCCGCGTTCTGGCCGTAGCCGTAGGGCGTCCCATCCAGAGATGTCCACGAGTTCGCGTGGTTGCGGCCCAGCGAGTGGCCGATCTCATGGTTGAGGACATCCATGCCATCCCAGGTGATCCACACGCTGCTTCCGCCGCCCCACGAAATGCCTTCAAGGCGTGGTCCCTTGTTCACCCGGACGATGATGCAGTTGAACTGCGATGGGTCATAGCCGAGTTCCTTTGCCGCATTCCGCGAATCGGAGTGAACCAGACCAAGGCAGTCCACCTCGCCATCCTTTGCCTTGTACCAGGCCAAACTGTGGGGCAGCGTGATGAGTGGTGTGAAGGTCGTGGTCTGGGTCATCTTCCCATAGGAGTTCTCGAGGAAGAAGCGGGCGTTGTCGCGCATGTCGGCATAGGCCTGCTCCTCGGTGTTCGGCTGGGCCATCTGGTCCGGATACGTGACACGGATGTAAAGGCAGCGGAGGTTGCCGATCGCGGTCGACGCGGTGCCGGGAAAGTTCTCCATGAAGAAGCCAGCACCACCGGATCCATTGGCCTGAACATAACTCCGGAAATTGTCCTCCAGCACCGTCACATGCGATCCGTTGCAAAGCGTGATCACCCGCCCCGCGATCTCCACCGTCGGTGATTCATCGGTCACGGGCTCACCTGAGGCAACCGCCGTCGTGGTCTTTCCGGAGACCGGACAGGAGCTCTCGACCGTTGTGCCAGCCGTGATCCGTTCCCCGACCTCCAGCCGCCTGACCGCGTTTTCCGCCACCGCGAACTCACGATCGATCGAAACGCCTTGCAGCGGAAATCCCTGCCGGCTGGTGACATACTCCAGTTCACCGAAGACCCGGGCCTTGTAGCTCACTCCTTCCGATTCAAAGTATCTCAAGGTCAACCCTTCTGGCGGCACCTCCACGCCAGGAGCCGGACGCCCCATGTAAACATTGAAGTCCCCCTTCGCGGAAACCGGTGACTCCAGTTGGGCCAAGATCCCCGCAGGAAGATCCTGCCGGATCACCCTTGGAACCGCGAGTTCAAGTGCGCGACGAGGATCGGTGGCAATCAAGGCCTTGAACTCCGCACGCCTCGCCGTCGCCAATTCAAGCCCCTCCTTGATCAATGCCTTGCGCCCCTCTGAATCCGCATCCTTCCATCGTGCCGTCCACTGCTGAAATGCCTCGATCCTTGCCATGTCGGGTTTGGCCTGAACTTCACCAACCGAGGATGGCGACGAATCGGCCGTTTTCTCGCCAATTCCAGAAGCAGTTCCTTTCGCCGCGAGGGCCTCGACAACCGGGCCCTTTCCCTCGACTCGTCGGGCGTGAACACCGCCGCCCGGCTCCGCTGTTGGAGTCGAACTTGTCTCTCGTTGGAACCCCTTCCAGACGGAAAAGGCAACGAGCATAAGCAATGGAACCAGAACAACAGCCGAACGGGAAAAGCGTGGGTTTGACATAAATCGGATAGTTGGACGAAATCGAAAAAGAACTCCTACCCTACATCAGATCGCCCAATGAAAGTCAACTCCTAGATCAATCTAACAGAAAGTTTTCCACGCAGGCCTCTGTACGAAACCTTCTCTTGGAAAATTCCTGTTGGTGGATTCGCATCGAGATCACCGCAGAATCCGCTCAGATCCTTCATTTCCAGCAAAAATCAAAAATCGATGTGTTGCTTCCGAATCGCCATGACACTCCCTGGTGAGCAACCCCTCCCAAAATCCTCCACTCACGCCCATGCGCTTCACCCTCCCGCTCCTTGCCCTGACCTCGGCCGCCCTCGCCGAGCCAATGGAAATTTCCGGCATCTATCCCAGCCTCGCCTATTACAACAACGAAGGCGAATGCGGCACCGGAGCCGTGGTGCCTTGGGCCGGTCGTCTGTGGGTCGTGACCTATGCCCCGCACATGCCCAAGGGATCGAGCGACAAGCTTTACGAGATCACTCCGGACCTTCAGCAGATCGTCCGTCCGGAAAGCATCGGCGGCACTCCGGCGAACCGCATGATCCATCCCGAGTCGCAGCAGCTCTTCATCGGGCCGAACGTGATCGACGCGAAGGGCAATGTCCGCACCATCCCTTTTTCCCAAATGTTCGGTCGCCCGACTGGAAACGCCCGCAGTCTAACGGATCCCGCCAACAGGATCCTCTACGCCACCATGGAGGAAGGCATCTACGAAGTGGATGTGCACACGCTCGGCGTCACCGACCTCTGGATCGACGAACAGCTTCAGATCGGCGGCGAGTTCAAAAAGGAGATCGTTGAGAGCAAGGAGGGCCGGAAGGCGAATCTGCCTGGCTATCACGGCAAGGGCTTCTACTCCGCTCAAGGACGCTATGTTTACGCCAACAATGGCGACCATGCCAAGGAGGCCCTGTCCGACCCCACCGTGCCCAGTGGCGTGCTCGCCGAGTGGGATGGCAAGGCCGACAAGTGGACCGTCGTGCGCCGCAACCAGTTCACGGATGTCACCGGACCCGGTGGCATCCTGGGCAAGGCCGAGTCTCCGGACGCTCCACTGTGGTCGATCGGCTGGGACCATCGATCCCTCATCCTCATGTGCCTCAGCGAGGGCAAGTGGTCGGCCTACCGTCTGCCAAAAGGCTCGCACTCCTACGATGGCGCCCATGGCTGGAACACCGAGTGGCCCCGCATCCGCGAGATTGGCGAAAAGGATTTCCTGATGACCATGCACGGCACGTTCTGGAAGTTCCCTCGCGATTTCAACCCGAAGAAGTCCGCTGGAATCACCCCACGCTCGAACTATCTCAAGGTCATCGGCGACTTCGCGAATTGGAACGGACGCGTGGTCTTCGGCTGCGACGACACGGCGAAGTCCGAGTTCCTCGCCTCACGCAAGGCCAAGGGCAAGGTCACGCCTCCCCAATCGCAGTCGAACCTGTGGTTCGTCTCGCCGGAGAAACTCGATCACATCGGTCCCGTGATTGGACGTGGCTCGGTCTGGATCGATGAGCCTGTGAAAGCGGGCATCGCTTCGGACGCCTTCCTCTTTTCCGGCTACGACCACCGCTTGCTGCATCTCAATCACGATCTAACAGAACCGGTTTCCTTCACCCTGGAGATCGATCGCGAGGGCAATGGCACCTGGTCAAAGCTTCGTGAGGTCAGCGTGCCCGGCGGAAAGGAAACCACGGTCACGTTCTCCGCTGCGGACAAGGGAGCCTGGATCCGGGTGAAAGCCTCGAAGAACTGCGGCAAGGCCACCGCCGCTTTCTCTTATCGAAATGAAGACCCACGGAGCGAAAAGGCCGATCCGATCTTCAACGGCCTCGCCAAGGCAGGCGACACCACCGCCACCGGCGGGCTGGTCCGCTCGCTCGATGGCAACAAGCGCGCCCTCGGTTTTGCCGCCCGCGCCGTCGATGGCACGGCGCTCGGTTACTATCAACTCGATGCCGACCTGAAGCTCGTGCGCCATGCGGACCAGGGCCCGTTTGAAGGCTTTGAAAAGAACACGGCGATTCCGAATTTGGAGATCACCAGCGACGAGGCCTCCTCGATCTATGTCGAGGACGATGGCACCCGCTGGCGCATGCCGAAGGGCGAGGCCTCCGAGCTGTTCGGAAAACACCGGGTCGTCCGCGAGGTCGCCACCGAGCGCGACCTTCTCAACGTAGGCGGCTCCTTCTACGAACTCCCCGCACGCAATGCCGGCGGAGCCTCGCGGATGCGGCCGGTCGCCACCCACAACCGCATGATCCACGACTTCTGCTCCTATCGAGGACTCCTCATCTGCTCCGGCATTTCCAACAAGGACGGCTCCAACAATCCCCACATCATCCCCTCCGACGACGGCAAGACCGCCCTGTGGGCCGGAGCCATCGACGACGCCTGGAAGCTCGGCAAACCACGCGGCAAGGGAGGACCATGGAAGGACAGCGCAGTCACCGCGGGAAAGGTCTCCGATCCCTACCTGATGACCGCCTATGACAAGAAGTCACTCACGCTTTCCGCCGACTCGGATGTGAAGGTCACCCTGGAGGTCGATGTCAGCGGCGCGGGCAACTGGGTCAAGCTCGACACGCTTGAGGTCGCGGCCAACAAGCCACTGGTCCACAGGTTCCCGGACGACTTCTCTGCTTACTGGATACGCTTCACCGCCGACAAGGATTGCAAGGCCTCCGCTCAACTGACTTACGAGTGAGATCTAACGGTGGATCTGCGCCTGCTTCCGGAAATGAAGGGGCGCGACATCGAGATCGCGGCGGAAAACGGCGGCCATGTATTCCGAGGTGCTGAATCCGCAGCGCTCGGCCACTGCGTTTACTGGGAGGTTGGTTTGCTGAAGCATTGCGATCGCCCGCTCGATCCGGATCCGCCGGATCTCGGCGGCGGGTGAGCGGCCCAGGGCTTTGGCAAACCTCTGCTCCAGGGTGCGTCGGCATAAGCCAGCATGTCTCGCCACATCTTCAACCTGCATCACCCTTGAGGAATCTCCACGGATGAACTGCAAGGCCTTCACCAAGGCGGCATCCTCGATCGCGAGTGTATCGGTCGAACGCCGCTCGATCACCCCCAGCGGTGGCACCTGGATGTCCGGCGGTGATTTCATCCGTGGTGTCGCAATCATCTGATCGAGCAGGCTGGCCGCATGATGGCCGATCTCCTCGACCGCCAGGTTCACGGCGGTGATCGGCACCGGTGCCACTTCGCAGAAGAGATCATCCTCGGTGCCACTGATGACGGAGATCTGCTCCGGCACTGCCAGCCCCGCCGCGCCGCAGGCGTAGAGCACTTCGCGCGCCCCGCTGGCATTCCAGGTCAGGATGGCTGCGGGTTTCGGCAGGGATTTCAACCACGCGCCCAGACGGTCGAGATCGAGGTTCCAGTCCGGTTCCGCCGCGCCGAGTTGGGGAACGGCGTCATAAAGGGAACAGCCGCATCCCGCTTGGCTCAACGCCGAGGCAAAGGCCCGCTGGTGGCCCGCCACATAGTTGAGGCCTAACAGACTGAAGTATCCGAAATGCCTGAACCCCCGCGCCAGCAGATGACCCGCGGCCATCTCGGCCGACTTCACGTGATCGGTCACCACCCTGGGGAACTCCACGCCGGGAATCTCGATGCCCGAAACATTCACCACCGGCACGCCGAGTTCCAGCAACTGCCCGGCGAGTTCGGGGTAGCCCACCCGCGCGATGACGCCGTCCCCCTTCCATCCCATCGGCAACCAGCGCCGTTGCTCGATGCCTCGCGGCTCGACAAACAACTGCCACCTTGCCGTGTGACTGCCGTAGCGATGCACTCCTTTCACGATGCCACGACCCCAACTGGTCGAAGTATCCACCAGAACGGCGACCCTTGAGGTCCTCGGAGTTTTCATCGGCTTGGCTTCCATCGGCTTGCTGCGCAAATTCAAAGGAGCTATGCGCGATTACCTCTGGCAGACAATCCTGTTTTCAAGCATCGTCCGCCGAGCCTTTCCTAGTTCCCAGCCATCCCTGTCCGTGAATGCCACCAACGAGCCCCCCGCCCACGCGGAGCCTTCCAGTGCAAAAGCTCCCCGCGGCCTGAAAATCCCAGGACTCCGCTGGTGGATCGTGACCCTCCTGTTCGGGGCCGCCGTGCTCAACTACGTGGACCGGCAGACGCTTTCCGTTCTAGCCGAAAAAACCATCCAACCCGACCTGGGCATGGATGACCGCGATTACGCCAACGTCACGAACCTTTTCCTCGTCGCCTACACCCTTTCCTATCTCGTCTCCGGCCGCATCGTGGATCGCTTCGGCACGCGCGTGGGCATGGTGGTGTTCGTCATCTGGTGGTCGCTCGCCAACATCCTGACCGCTGCCGCCTCAGGTGTGAAATCGATGGGCTTCTTCCGTTTTCTGTTGGGCCTGGGCGAGGCCGGCGTCTGGCCCGCTGCCTCGAAGGCGGTTTCAGAGTGGTTCCCGGCGCGTGAGCGAGGTCTGGCGATTGGATTCTACACGATGGGTTCCACCTTGGGGGCCACCCTCGCCCCCTCGCTGGTCATCCCACTCGCCGCCTATCCTTGGGCCGAGAAACTTCCATGGATCACCGGCATCCTGAGCCATGGGACCGGCTGGCGGGTCGCCTTCATCCTCACCGGTGCGGCCGGTCTGGTCTGGGCAATCCCGTGGCTGTGGCTCTACCGCGAGCCCAGACAGAGCCGACTGCTAGGAGCCCGCGAGTTGGAGTTGATCGAGGAGAAACCCGCAGGTGATCCGCCCTCGTCCTCTGTCCCGGAAAGCCCCTGGACCTGGTCACAGGTGCTTCGTTTCAAGGGCACCTGGCTGCTGCTGGTTGGACGCCTGATCACCGACCCGGTCTGGTATTTCTATCAGTTCTGGTTTCCCAAGTACCTCGGCAGCGATCGCCACCTCACCCAGGAGCAGGTCAAGATCACCTGGATCGTTTACGCCGCAGCCGGACTTGGCAGCCTCCTCGGCGGATGGGTGTCCGGCCGGATGATCAAGCAGGGCAAGGCCCCCGCCACCAGCCGCCTCTGGGTCATGCTCGGCTGCGCCTGCCTGATGCCGCTCGCCCCACTGATCTCCTCCGCCACCAGCCTCGACCTTTCCCTCACCCTCACGGCAGTCACCGTCGTGGCTTCGCTGGCCTGGCTGATCAACATCAGCTCGCTGATCGTCGATCTAGTTCCCAAGCATTCGCTCGGCACCGTCTTCAGCCTCGTCGCCACCGGCAGCACCGTTGGAGGGATCGTCATGAACATGATCGTCGCCCGCATGGTGTCCGGCCCTTCCAGCAAGCCCACCGGCTTTCTTGATCAGGCGATCCAGTCCGTCTTTGGCAGCCTCATGAAGCTGGTCGAGGGCCACGGCTACGGCCAGTGGTTCTGGATCATGGCCTTCCTCCACCCCATCGCGTGGCTTGTTCTTTACTTTGGTAAAATCCACCACCAAGGTCCGCGCTCTGCCTGACCTTGCAATTTCATTCAACATGATCACCGAGCCACCCGCAGCTTACCGGCTTCCAAAAACAGACGAATGGTCCTGCGACCTCGCCGTGATCGGCGGTGGTCTCGCCGGGGCCTGCTGCGCGATCACCGCCGCCCGGGCCGGACTCAAGGTCACCCTCATCCAGGACCGCCCAGTCCTCGGAGGAAATGCCTCCAGCGAAGTCCGCCTCTGGATCCTCGGGGCCACCTCCCACATGGGAAACAACAACCGCTGGGCCCGCGAGGGCGGCCTGATCGACGAAATCATGGTCGAAAACCTTTACCGGAATCCCGAGGGCAACGCCCTGATCCTCGACACCATCCTTCTGGAAAAGGCCGTCTCGGAACCCAACCTCACCCTTCTCCTCAACACCGCCGTTCACGATCTGGAAAAGAACACCGACGACTCGATCCGCTCGGTCCGCGCCTTCTGCTCGCAGAACTCCACGTCCTACCTCATCAGCGCCCCGCTCTTTGTCGATGCCAGCGGCGATGGCATCGTCGGCTTCCTGGCCGGTGCCGCTTTCCGCATCGGCGCGGAATCGAAGGCCGAGTTCGGCGAGGCCTATGCGCCGGAGACCGCCCACAATGAACTCCTTGGCCACACGCTTTACTTCTACTCGCGCGACACCGGACGTCCGGTGAAGTTCATGCCGCCGAGTTACGCGCTCCAGGACATCACCGAGATCCCTCGCTGGCGTGACTTCAAGGCCGGCGACTCCGGCTGCCGCCTGTGGTGGCTCGAATGGGGCGGTCAGCACGACACCATCCACGAAAGCGAGACCATCAAGTGGGAACTCTGGAAGGTGGCCTACGGCGTCTGGAACCACATCAAGAACTCCAGCCTGTTCCCGGAAGCGGAAACCCTGACCCTGGAGTGGGTCGGCACCATCCCCGGCAAGCGCGAAAGCCGCCGCTTCGAGGGCGATCTCATGCTGACCCAGCAGGACGTCGTCGAGCAACGCCTCCACCCCGATGCCGTGGCCTTCGGCGGCTGGGCGATCGACCTCCATCCGGTCGAAGGCGTTTACAGCCCCGAGTCCGGGTGCACCCAGTGGCACAGCAAGGGCGTCTTCCAGATCCCCTATCGCTGCTACTACAGTCGTAATATTTCGAACCTCTTCATCGCCGGTCGCCTCATCAGCGCCTCGCACATCGCCTTCGGCTCCACCCGCGTCATGGCCACATGCAGCATCGGCGGTCAGGCGATCGCCCTCGCCGCCGCCCTCTGCAAAAAGCACCAGGTCTCTCCCCGCGAACTGTTTGAAAAGGGCCACATTCCGGAACTCCAGCGCGATCTGCTCCGCGTCGGCCATTTCCTGCCCGGCGTCCCACTTTCCGACCCGAAGGACCTCGCGACCAAGGCCACGATCACCGCTTCCAGCGAGCTGAAACTTCACACCCTCATCCCCTCCGGTGAAACCCTGAACCTTCAGGACTCCTGGGCTATGATGCTGCCCCTCTCGCCAGGAGCCTCTCCCAAAGTGACCCTCACTCTCGACGTCGCCGCCGCCACGACCCTGCGTGCCGAGTTCCGGATCAGCAGCAAGCTCGGCAACCACACGCCGGATGTCACCCTCAAGACCCTCGATCTGCCGCTGAAGCCCGGACGCCAGCAGTCGATCGACCTCGACTTCGGCCTAAGCCTTGACGTTCCACTCTACGCCTTCGTCTGCCTGATGAAGAACGAGGACGTCTCGGTCCATCTCAGCGACCAGCGCCTCACCGGCGTCCTCTCCCTCGTCCACGCCGCCAACAAGGCCGTCGCCAAGTCCGCCGTCCAGACGCCGCCCGAAGGCTGTGGCATCGACACCTTCGAGTTCTGGACTCCAAGACGTCGACCCGACGGGAAAAACTTCGCCCTCACGATCGAACCGCCGCTGGAGGCCTTTTCCGCCGCCAACCTCACCAACGGCTTCGACCGCCCCACCGGCCATCCAAATGCCTGGGTCGCCGACTTCGATCACGAGCAACCCGTCATCCGTCTCCGCTGGAGCGAACCGCAGACGATCCGCACCATCGAGCTCGGCTTTGACACCGACTTCGACCACCCGATGGAATCCGTCCTCATGGGCCACCCGGAGCGCGTCATGCCATTCTGCGTCCAGAGCGTCCGCGTCACCGCCCACGCCGCCGTTCCGGTGACGGCCAAAGCTGGGCCCGACGACCGCAGTGCCAGCCGCCAGGAACCGATCGCCGAAATCACCGGCAACCATCACTCCCTGCGCGTCATCCGTCTGGAGCAGCCCATCACCACCGATCACCTGGAGCTCCACCTCGTCGCCCCCTCCTCCACCGTCCCCGCCGCCTTGCTGGCGGTCAGGTGTTATGCGGAGTGAGGGCGTCCCGGTTTACGCAACTCCCTGATATAGGAACTTCTGAAACCCAGTGAAGGCCTCGCCGATGTCTTCGCCGAGATCGGCCACGGCATCGTTGATCGAGTCATGATAGCGGAGCTTGAGAAGCGGAGCCAGTTTCGTCTGGTCCAGTTCCTCCACGCCCACGCTGACATAGTGGGATAAAACGAAATCAAGAAACACCTGCTGCTTGGTGTTGAAGTGGGTGCTGATCTCGACCTTGGCCTTGGACGCGCGTTCCTCGCGACTCAGCGGCGGCAGGGCATAGGCCACGTGGGCGAGAACGTCGAAGAGATCGCTGTTCTCGGCATCCATGCACTTCTGCATCTCCGCGAGTTGATCGTGGCCGAAACCCTTTTCCTCCAGGCCTTCCAACAGCTTCGCCCGGGTGGACGGCAAGCTCCAGAGCTCGCGGAGTTCGTCTTCGTTCGCGAAGAAATCCGGCAGCTTGCCGAAGAGCATGTCCATGAACTGCTGGGACGACATCGGCGTGCCATCGGGATGCCAAAAGCTGGTCATCATCATGTGCTGGATGCTGCGCTCCTTGCCGTCGGCCAGTTTGACCTTGGCCTTCTTCCGCTTTTGGCAGGTGCACTGGACCTTGCCGCAGATCTCGCAGGGCTCTTTGGGGCAGTCGCAGGGGATCTTGCCGCAGACCTCGCAGGGCGGCCGTGGTTTGACCTCGCAGGTGCAGGGGCGGTTGTTGCACTTCGGACAGGCCTCTTCCTCCTGCGGCTCGCCATCCCATTCCGGATCGGCGAAATGGAGGTGGGCCTTCACGAAGTCGTAGATCGTGAAGTAGTCCTTGCCGTCGTAGAGCCGGGTGCCGCGACCGATGATCTGCTTGAACTCGATCATCGAGTTCACCGGACGCATCAGCACGATGTTCCGCACGTTGCGGGCATCCACACCGGTGGAGAGTTTCTGCGAAGTGGTTAGAATCGTCGGGATGATGTTCTCGTTGTTCTGGAACTCCTTCAGATGCTGCTCGCCGAGCGCCCCGTCGCTGGCGGTGACGCGCTCGCAATAATGCGGGTCCTTGCTGGTCTTGAGCTGGTTGATGAGATCCCGCACCAGCAGCGCGTGATCCTGGGTGGCGCAGAACATGAGGGTCTTCTCGTTCTGGTTGATCTGACTCATGAAGATCTCCACCCGCTTCTTCTCGCGCTCGCGGATCTGGATGTTCCGGTTGAAATCCGGCTCCTCGTAAACCTTGCCTTCCTCGATCTCCCCTTCCACCACGGTGTCGTCCGAGGTGTAGGTGTAGTAGTCGATCGTTGTCTGGATCTGCTTCACCTTGAAGGGCGTCAGGAAGCCGTCGTTGATGCCGTCCTTGAGCGAATAGACATACACCGGCTCACCGAAGTAGGCATAGGTGTCGACGTTGTCCTTGCGCTTCGGCGTGGCGGTGAGACCGAGCTGTACGGCGGGCGAGAAATACTCCAGGATCTTCCGCCAATTTCCCTCATCGTTCGCGCCGCCCCGGTGGCACTCATCAATGACAATGAAGTCGAAGAAGTCCTGCGGATACTCGCCGAAATAAGGCGTCTCCCCCGCGCCCGACATGAAGGTCTGGAAGATGGTGAAAAAGACGTTGGCATTCTTCGGCACCCGGCCACGAAGGCGGATCTCCTCCGGCTTCACGCGGGCCAAGGCATCGTCCTTGAAGGCGGCGAAGGAGGTGAAGTCGTTGTAGGCCTGGGTCGCCAGGGTGTTGCGATCCGCCAGGAACAGGATGCGCGGGCGGCGGGTCGGTTCGCCACCGAGGTTCCAGCGGGCCTGGAAAAGTTTCCAAGCGATCTGGAAGGCGATGGAGGTCTTGCCGGTGCCGGTGGCCAGGGTGAGCAGGATCCGGTT
>JAIXPW010000122.1 GCA_027485995.1 Verrucomicrobiaceae bacterium | reverse complement strand
CGCGGTTGCGGATGAACTCGATCTCCATGTTGCGGTCGAGCGCGGCCTGGGAGCCTGAGAAATCGACCTGCACCGAGTGGTCGACGACGAGGTCGACCGGCACCAGCGGCTCGATCTTTTCCGGAGAGGCACCCCGTTTCACAGCGGCATCACGCATGGCGGCGACGTCCACGAGGAGCGGCACGCCGGTGAAATCCTGGAGGACGATGCGGGCGACGGTGAAGGGGATTTCATACTCGCCGGTGGCCTTGGCGTTGTAGTTGGCGAGGTTCTGAACGTCGGCCTCGGTCACTTTCCGACCGTCCACGCAGCGGAGGACGGACTCCAGGACGATCCGGATGGAAACAGGGAGACGGGAGAGATTCGGGAAGCCCTGTTCGGCGAGGGCCGGCAGTGAATAGAATTTTCCCTGGGCTCCGGAGCCGGTGGTGAAGGTGCGAAGTGTGTCCATCGTTCGAGGTTTCAAGTGCTTAGCAGAAAAGGTGCCGCTTGGGCGGTCGTCGCGCGCGAGGGTAGGGGGGGAGCCCGATTTGTCAAAATGTTCCAACGCGGGAAAGCTGCTGATTTCAACGATTGCGGAGAGATGACTGTCCGTTCTAGCCTGCCTGCGTGAAACCCACTTTCTGGCTGTTGGCGCTGGCTCTGTCCGGCGGATTCTCGAGCTGTTCCTTCGTCAATCCGGATCTCGGCAACATGGCGGCGGATGATCGCAATGCCGTCGGTGGGATTTCCGAAGTGCCGAATCCGAGCCAGGAGATGGCATCGAAGAGCAAGACCCCGCTCGCGACCCTTCAGCGCGGCCATGAGAGATACATCCTCAATTGCGGGCAGTGCCACGAATACAAGCTGCCGGAGAAGATCGACATTGAGGACTGGGAAGACGCGATGCCGAAGATGATCGGCCACGCGGGTCTCGAGAGTGCCGACGAAAAGGCCGTCCTCGCCTATGTGAAGGCGGTGAAGATCGTCAAAGGCGCGATGTGATCAGCGGCGGATGTCATTCTCGGTCCACTTCACCGGCTTTCCATCGCGGGTGATCTTGTTGGCCTCCTGAACGAAGTTCGCGCAGCGACGCAGGATGAACGGTGGCTTGTTCCATCCGGGAAAGTTCCGGTTGTAGGTCACCTGGTTGCGCCTGAACCCCAGGCCGTCGGTGGAAATGGCGAACACCAGCGGGACATCGAAGGTCTCGAAGACATTGTCCTCGATGCGGACATTGCGATGGTAGTAGTCGGTCTGCCCGGCAAGGTCCGGCACCTCGGGATAGATGGAAATCAGGGCCTCGGTGAACTGAAAGCGCGAGGTGAGGTTGTCGGTGAAGGTGTTCTTGCGGATCAACACGTCCTGACAGCCGCCGCTTTCATACCAGCCATTTGCATCGCCCGCGAGCAGGATGGCGGAACCGGCGATGGACTCGAAGCGGTTGTTCTCGACCAGAACCCTCCTCGGCGTGGTGAAAAGGGACCCTCGTGCGCGATTGTGGCGGACGGTGTTGCGGCGGAAGATGACTTCAGGAAACCAGTCTGCGTTCTCAACCGCATCGCCTTTTCCGAGATCGTCGGGGACCGGCTGGTCGAGTCCGAGGATCAGCTCGGTGGTGCTGGTCTTGCGGACCGAAAGGACCTTGCTGGGGCTGCGGGGAGTGAGCCACTTCGCCTGGATGAAGCGCAGGGTTTCGCCGGGCAGGAAGGTCTCGAAGCCGACCGCCTGCGGATGCACGTAGCGGCAGCGAATGGTTCTGGCATCAAGCTTCTCCTCGATGCGAAGGCAGGTGGCGTGGACGTTGATGGCGTCGTCCATCATGCCTTCATAGAGCCCGTTCTCGGCGAGGATCAGGCCCTTGCAGTTGGAAAAATGGGTGGCATCGGCCCCGGTGCTGAAGCATCTCCCGGAGTCCTTTCGCGGAAACACTCCTCCACCTGTTAGATGAATGTTCTCCGAACGCTGCGCGAGGATGCCCATGCCATGCGAGGAATGGATGATGCAGTCGGCGAGGGTGGTGTCCTTCGACCGGTAGATCGTGACGGCCGGCTGCGGGCGCTGTCCGCCTTGGCGGAAAGTGATGAAATCTCCCGGCTTCACGCCGGCCGAGACGAGGTTCTTCTCGACCCGATAGCGTCCATTTCCCAACTCGGTCAGCTTGCCCTTGTAGTTGAAATCCGAGGTGCCGGCGAGGATCGCGCCGGTCTTGCCATCGAAAAGGATTCCATTGCCTCCATCGCGAGCCTCCCAGCCCTCGCCCTTGAAGACGAACCAGCCACTGCGGATCTCGTGGGGAAATTTCTGCAGATCCACCTCGACCTCGTAGGCTTCCGGAGCGACCACGAGCACCTTGCCCTGGGAATGGTGCGGAATGGCGTAGTCGATCCCGATGCCTTTCAGGGTGACCTTTTCCGAATCCATGATGAGCACCGGTTGGGTCTCGCCATGAAAGAGGAAGGTCGAACCCTGTCCATCGATCGTGACATTCCGAAGATCGACCAAGGGCAGGGCGACCGGTTGCCAGACCGGTTGATCGTGATTGGAGATATGGAAATGCCGCCGTAACTTTCCTCCTGGCCCGAAGTGGTAGTCGCCTTTCTCGAGCTTCAGGGTGGAGCCTGGATGTTCGCGAAGCAGTTGAATGGCCTTGAGCAGAATCGGGCTTTGATCGTCCTTCGAACCGGCGACGAGTCCGAGATCCTTTCCCTGGAAAACCCGGATCGAAGGGATTGCGGGCTGTTCGCCCTTCTTCCACTCCAGATCGACCCAGTCAGCGTGGTCATACTCGTTGTTTCCAAGGTCGTCAGCCTGGAGATAGATCTTTCGATGCAGGGCAAAGGGAACACTGATCTCGAAGGGAACCGCGCGATCGCCACTCTTCATGACCGGGGAGGCCCAGAGTTCCGCATTGCCGGAAAGGATGCGGAAGATCACGCCGCCCTTGCCTGCCCCCTGGGCATCATCGACTCCCACCGCACCGGTAAACTTCACTGCTCCCACCGGCACGCTGAGCGGGATTTCCGAAACCGCATGGGTACCAAGGCCGGTCTGATGGATTTCTCCGGCAATCTGCAGTGGCTTGCCATCAACCGAGAGATTCTGGCGAAGTTCGCCATAGGTCTGGCTGGCGAGTGGGAGTTCATCGGCGTGAAGGACCGCTGAAAGGCTAAGAAAAAAGGCGGCAGCTCGCGCAGTCATGGGTGTCGAAAGGAACGCCCGGATCATTGCGCTTCGCAGCCAAGTGGAAAGCAGATTGATCGCCGTGTTGCAGGGGGGCGAATGAACTTGAGCGATTCGCATTAAGCGCTGACGGCAAGACTAGCGATGCCACGTCGCCACCTTGAGGTGCTTCACCCGGCGAAACTCCGCGAGGTTTCCGGTGACGACGGTCCAGCGGTTCGCCCTTGCGGTGGCGGCGATCAGGCAATTGGTCGATCCAATCGGTGTGCCGGCCTTTTCCAGTTCGGCCCGGATCCTGGCGGCCTCGACCGCTTCGGGATTTTCAAATGGGGCAACGACAAAAAGCTCCAATAGATCGTCGAGCGCCTTGCGCTTCTTCAGCTTTTGAAGGGTGGCCTTTTGAAGCCCAAGCTCCAACTCATAGACGCTCAGGATTGAAATTCGGATGTCGCTGCGTCGATGCTCTCGAAGGGTTTTCAGCAGCGTCGGGTTTCCCCGGGACAACTGGATGCAGGTGTCGGTATCGAGCAGATACACGGCTCAGAAGTGGATGGGTTTCGCATCCCTTGGGCGGGCAGGAGCATCGAGGTCGGACAGGGCCGAGAAGCGTGTTTCCAGATCGCTAGGCCACCCCTTGTCGTCGATGGGCAGAAGGACCAGCATTCCATCGCGCTGATCGATCATGATGTCTCCAAGCGGCAGGGCGTAGTCCTTCGGAAGTCTCACCGCGAGACTCCCGCCGTTCTTGAAAACCTTCGTTCGGATCATCAAGTCAGGATAGCAGGCTTCCCGAGGATCGCGAGAAAATACACCATGACGGTGTATTTTACGCCGGTTCGAAGCCTCGGCCACCATTCACGATTTACCAATCACCATTCACCTCTCAATCACTCCACGATCACCGAAAGCGGTAGGTCGATGAAGAAGCGCGTGTCTTGTCCGGGAACAGAAGTCACCCCGATCGTTCCACCGTGGGCCTCGATGGCGCGCTTGACGATCGAAAGCCCGAGTCCGGTGCCCTTGATCTCCTGCTGCGAGTGGTGCTTTTCCACCCGGTAGAAGCGCCGGAAGATATGGGGCAGGTCCGCACTGGGGATGCCGACGCCATTGTCCGATACCCAGATGCGCACGCCGTGGGGCTGGCGGATGCAGCCGATCTCGATGCGCAGTCCTCGATGCGGATTCTGCTTCAGGGCATTCTCGACGAGATTGAAGAGCACCTGGGTCCAGTAAAAGCGGTCGCCGTTCACACGCAGGGTTTCCTCCGGCATGGTGACATGGACGTCGGCATGCTGTTGGCTGATCACGGACTCAAGGCGCTCTAGGATGTCGTGGATGCAAGACCGGAACTTGAAGGGCTCCAGCTTCAAGGCGGCGGCCTCTCCGGATTCCAGACGGGAAATGACCAGCATGTCCTCGACGATGCGTGAGATGCGGTCGGAGTGCTTCCGCATGACGGTCAGGAAGCGCCGTGTGATGTCACGGTCATCGAGCATGCCCTCGTCGAGCAGGTTCTCGAGATAGCCGTTGATGATGGCCAGCGGCGTGCGGAGTTCGTGCGAGGCATTCGCGACGAAGTCCTTGCGGACCTGTTCGAGCTGGTGCTCGGATGTGACGTCCCGGATCACCACGCGAGTGAGGGGGTTGGAGTCCGGAGAGTCGGGAAGGCGGGCTGCATCGATGATCCAGGCGTTGACGCCACGGGTTTCGAGGTCACCGCGTGGCGAGGTCTGCTGTGGCAGAACGACGCGGGATTGCACCGGTTCGCCGGTTTGGAGGCAGTGAAGGAGAGCCTCGGCGAGACGACCGTCGAGAAAGGCCTCGCGGACCTGACGATCAAGGATCTCACGACCCTCGAAAAGGGCACGGGCCGCCTTGTTGGCAAAGCGGATGGTTTCCCCGGAATCGACCAGGAGGAAGGCATCGCCGAGTGCGTCGAGCAATCGATCCCGCTCGTTGCGCGACTGCTGGGTATCGCTCGCCAGCCGCGATTTCCAACCGGCGAGTTCGTTTCGATAGCGGCGTTTCTCGCGCCACGAGAGTAAGAGCAGAAGGCCAAGTGCGGCATACGCAAAGACGGCGGCGATGATGGTAAGGGTTTGGCTCATCCGTTTGGCTGGGCCACGAGATAGCCGACCCCGCGGACGGTTTCAACCAATGCTCCGTGCGGACCGAGCTTTTGACGCAGGCGCTTCATGTGGGTGTCCAGCGTGCGGCTGTGGACCTCGTCGCTGTAGCCCCAAACCGTGCGGAGGAGTTCGTTGCGATCCTGGGGCTTTCCGGCCCGTTCACAGAGATAAACAAGGAGCTTGAACTCGGTGCCGGTGAGATCGACGGGCTCGGAATCGAGATAGAACTTCAGCGCGTTCTTGTCGAAACGGAACGGACCGAAGGTGAAATCGACCGCTCCAGGGGGCGCGTCGGAGCGCTTCAGGACGGCGCTGATGCGGAGCATGAGTTCCTTTGGACTGAAAGGTTTGGTCAGGTAGTCATCGGCTCCGGCTTCCAATCCTGCGATCCGGTCCTCGGTCTGGGCGCGGGCGGTGAGCATGATCACCGGGATCTGCGCGGTGCGGGCATCCCGGCGAAGTTCCTTGAACACTCCGTAGCCGTCGCGACCCGGTAGCATGAGATCCAGCACGATGAGATCCGGTCTTTCACGCTGCGCCACTTCAGTCCCGGTGATGCCATCGTAGGCCTTGAGAACTTGATGGCCCTGGCGCTCCAGGTTGAAGCCGATGAGATCAGCGATATCTCGCTCGTCTTCGACAATCAGGATTTTGTGCATCGGCCACGGGATGTAGAGTGGAATTCATGAAGCCGCGAGGGTCTGGGTTGTGACAAATGCGTCACAGGAGATCCTTGCCCACATAGGATCCTGCCTTGGTGGTGCGGGCGATGCCGATCTTCACGCAGGCTTCGATCGAGGTGTTGACCCCGGTCTTGACTCCATCGCCGATGATGGTTCCGAGCTTCACCCGACCGGTGTTCACCGGTTTCCCCTGGATCATGGAAACGTGATGGCGCCCGTCATGGCGGTGGTTCTCGGTGCAGGTGCCGGCACCGAGGGTGACGTGGGTGCCGATGATCGAGTCGCCGACATAACACTGTCGGGAGATGTAGGTGTTGTTGTAGAGGATGGAGTTCTTCACCTCGGCTCCGTTGCCGACATAGCAGTTCGCGCCGATCGAGGTGGCTCCACGGATATAGGCGTTCGGACCGATGTGGCAGTTCGGGCCGATGATCACCGGGCCTTCGATGACCGTGCCGGGCAGGATCTTCGAGTCCTTGCCGATCCGGACATGGCCACTGATCGTGGCCAGCGGGCTGACTTCGCCTTGCTGGGAGGATTCGTCCATCATGGCAAGGACCTCTTCGTTCATCCGCAGCAGGTCCCAGGGATAGCGGACGGTGAAACAGTTCGCATCCGTCACCAGCCGCTCCGGACACTTGGCGGGATCCTCATCACCCTTCCAGGCGAGGATGTTCATCTCACTGTCGAAAAGGGTGGCTGCTCCCGCGGTGCGGCCCAGCAGGAGGAGGGCTCCAACCTCGATCCAGTTGTCGATCGGGACACGCAGCGTGCGTTCACAGCACTCGGCCTGGGTGACAAGCTGAAAGCCGGCTCGGATCAGCTCGGTGCAGATCAACTGGCTCAAGGCGACGTTGGCGATGAGGCAATCGCCAAGCTGTCGGTTGGCCGTGAGCGGATGGCAAAGGGCGGGGTGACGGGGTGGCAGTAAACAAGCTTGCATGGCATCTACAATTCACCATGTCTGGTCTGCCTGAGCACGAAATTTCTGCCAGAAATCCGAAATTCAGCCCCCGGGATTGGCGGCGGCGTGTTCGGCCTTGGAGACCTTGCGGCATTCGGCGACGAAGTGGTTGCAGGCCTCGCGGCAGACGAGGGGGATGGCCTCGGTTTCGGGGAGGTTGCCGGGGATGCCGCGGAAGCGGGAGGCCTCGCTGTCATCGAGCGGCGTCTCGGCATCGAGCTTCCAGAGAATCCACTTGGCGCACTGGTGGGCGGGGCCGCAGACCTCCTGAACGAGCTGCTGGGCACCGGCATCGCTGATGTTGCGGGCAAAGCGATACATGCCGGTCTGGCGGTTGAGCTTTTCCCTAAGGGTCTCGATCTGCAGCGTACCATCGCGCTGGGCGGCGACGAGACCGAGGGCGGCGGGGTAGAAGTGGTCGAGGGCGCGACGGGTGTCTTTGATCGAATCCAGGATCATGATCCAGCCGCGTTTGAGATTGGTCTGGCCCTTCGTGAAGCGGTAGGTGCCGTCCTCGGAGTAGGTGGAAATGTCGCGGGCGACCTCGGGGTCGCGATGAACTGTTAGACCGTGGTCAGGCTGGTCGACGAGGGCGAGATCATCGGCATGAAAGAGCTGGAAGCCGGAGCTGGTGGCGCGGATTTCAATCTGGCCGATGCGGTGGATGCCGTTCGCTAGAGACTGTTCGAGAAAAGCGGTGGGAGACATGGGAAGAAGTTTTCAGGTTGGAGAGGAGTGTTCAGGTTCAAGTTTTCAGTTTCAAGGGAACACAGAAACCCGGGTTCTTTGCTTAAAACTGAACACTGAAAACTTGAAACTCATCGAGCATGCGCGGCATCGAAGTCCGCGATCTGGTCAAGGATGACATCGGCGAGGTGGCGTTCGGTGCCGATGGCGGAGGAGTAGTAGAGGGTCTTTTCGCGGAGGTGGTGGGGATTGTGGCGGAAGACCTCCCGCTGGGAGGCGGCAGGGCCAACCTCGGGCTCGATGCCGAGCATGACCGGGATGTCCTGATAGGAGTGGAGGCCGTCGGAGATGAAGAAGGGGACGACGACGACATTGGGCGTGGTGGCGAGCTCGTCCCACTTCGCAATGAACGGCTGCTCCTACATGTAGGCATCGGTGACGTGGGCGTAGCCGGCATCCGAAGCGATGATGAGATCGACCTGATCGCGGATCGCCTTGGTGGAGTTCTGGTTCAGGCCGGTGCCGTGGCCGGTGATGATGAGGGTGGTGGTGGCAGGATCGATGTCGGGTGCGACCTCTTTCGCGCGGCGCAGGATCAGGCCGGTCATCGACGGATGGACTCCGACCGGGAGGCAATAGTGGAAGGTTTTTCCCCGGACGGTGGTGGTGGGGCCGCTGAGCTCGAGTTCGCGCGGGATCACATCCTGGGTGAAGTAGCCCTCACTGATGAAATCGGGGACCACGTAGATGTCGGTGCAGTCGGTTAGATACCAGGCCTCGCGCATCGACGGTTCCTCTTTCCAGAAGCAGCAGTGGACCTCCTTGAACAGGCCACGACGGCGGATCTCGTCGGCGTGGTCGAAGTAGGGCGTGGAGGAATCCGGGTTTTCAGTGGAGCCATGGCCGACGATGAGGAGGGCGCTGTGGGGCTTCGGGGTGATCGGCATGCGCGTATTAAGGGCGGAAAATCGAAATCCCCAAATTCGAATTTTGGGCTTTTCTCGGGCCGGAAACGGTTCAGCGGTCGGGGGTGCCCTTCCTGTTCGAGACCCTCCAGCTTTGGATCGACGAGGCCGCCCGCAGCGGGCCGGAGAACATGGCGGTGGACGAGTGGTTGCTGGTGAACGTGGAGGAGCCAATGCTCAGGGTTTACCGCTGGGAGGAAAACTGGGGCAGCCTGGGGTATTTTGGAGCGATCGCCGAGGCGCGGAGAACCTTTCCCGAGGTGAACTGGGTGCGCCGCTGGACCGGTGGCGGGCTGGTGGATCATCGCGACGACTGGACCTACACGCTGGTGGTGCCGATCCGCGACCCTCTGGCCCGGCAGCGCGGAGCGGAGAGCTACCGGTTGATCCACGAGGCCCTGAGTCAGGTGCTGGAAAACGGCGGTGTCCGGCTCAGCGCAGGCCACGAGGTCACCGGCGCGGCGGCCTGTTTTGAAAATCCGGTGGAGCACGATCTGGTGGATGCGTCTGGAAGGAAACGGGCCGGGGCGGGTCAGCGTCGCACCAGGACCGCGCTGCTGCATCAGGGTTCGGTGAGCGGGCGATTGGAGCTTCACGCGAGCCGTGCGCGGGCGGAGGCTCTGGCGGTGACATTGGCTCCGGAGGTTCATGATTTCATGGACAAACCTCGCCTGGAAGAGATCGGCAGGCGGGTAGGGCGGTATCTGGAGGCTGATTGGACGGACCGGCGCTGAACAGACCGGGAGCTGGAAGCTCCCGGAACGGACTGGAGCAGGGATGCTCCAGCCACGGGAAAGGAGGCGATACGGCCTTGCCGAAAATAGATGCGGGAAATCCTTGCTTCCGGTCGCGGAATGGAAAAGTTTCCCGCCGTCGCGGGGCGTAGCTCAGCCTGGTAGAGCGCGTAGTTTGGGACTACGATGTCGTCAGTTCGAATCTGGCCGCCCCGACCACTCTTTCCTTCGGGAGAGTTTCAAGTGTTCAGTTTTCAGGAAGAAAACTGGTCTGCGCTGCAAACTTGAAACTGGAGCCTTGAACCTTGGCTAGGGCACGTTCGCGCCAACCGACGGAGATCGTTCAACGGCCGACATCAGGCAGTGATGCCAGGGCGCTGTGGGCGGCGACGAGGATGACGTATTCAATCAAGGTCCGGGTGTCGCCGGTGGGTTCGGTGGGCTTTTCGAACAGACGATAGAGGCCCAGCAGGAAAATGATGACCAGCACTCCATGCACGTCCGCTGCGGAGAGGAGGAAGGCGGCGGCCACGCTGCCCATCGCCATGCCCCGCTGACCTCGATTGAGGGCGCGGAAAGCGCGAGAGCCATCGAGCTGCCAGACGGGCGCGAGGTTGAAGAGATTGATCCATGCGCCGACCTTGGCGATGGCGAAGAAGAGCGGCAGATTGAATCCGATCCCCAACAGCCAGGAAACCACGGCAGCGCCCAGTCCCCAGATCGGACCGGCGAGGCCGACACGGGCGTCCTCGCGCGCGGTGGGCAGGTGTTGTTTCAGCCGGACCATGGCACCCAGTCCCGGGATGAACATCGGGGCGCTAGCCTTGATTCCGAGCCGGTTGAGCATGGCGACGTGCCCCATTTCGTGAACATAGATCGAGAGGATGAATCCGGCGGCGAACTTCCAGCCCCAGATGCTCCAGTAGAGGCTGAACGAGACGAGCATCGAGAGCAGCGTGCCCATCTTCGTCAGTCCGAGGACGAGCAGCTTGAGCTTGGTGAGGAGGAAGATGATGATGAACTTGAACTTCGCGAGGAACACGACGAAGGCCCCCGCGCCTGCGGCAACCTTTCCGGCGGGCGATTTGGATTTCTCCTTCTTCGGTCCATCCGCGAGGCGGACCAGCTCATCGATCTTCACGGCGATGGCCTGCTGTTGGCGGCTGCCGTCTGGAAGCAGTTCATGGGCCTCCCGCCAGAGCACAAGGGACTCGGTGGGAGTCGCCGCCTGCTCTGCTGCGGCGGCCAGCTCCTTCAAGCGTTCCGCGTGAACGAGCGTGTGGCAGGCCGGACAGGCGAGCAGGGCGGCCGCCAGTTCGGTGCCGCAGTTCCGGCAAAGGTTCGGCGGATGCGCAGCATTCAAATCAGAGTCCTGCATTTGGCAGCGATGGCGGCGGGGATGGTCGAGCGGCTGCGAGGCTGTGTGGGCCGGTGATTGCCAGGCGGATCGCCTGATTCATCCGCCAGGCCCGCCAGACGCCGAAGCCGATGATCAGCAGTCCGAGGATGTTTTCGGCACCCTGCATGAAGGGAATGAAGTAGGCTTTGAGCAGGATGGCCAGCGCCAGCGAAGTTGAGTGTTCGACATCAACCTGCGTCCAGACCACCACGCCATAGGCCGCGCAGATCGAGGTGTAGGTGAGGAAGGCGGCGAGCAACTGATAGCGCCAACCCCCGCGACCCTTCGAGCCGCGTCTGACGGCAGAGCCGACGAACCAACCGAGCGCGATGGAAATGATGCCCCACTCACTGTTGGAGAGGATCATCACGCCGGCATAGACCGCCGTGCCGACCACCGCCGCACCGGATCCCAGGAGGATGGCTTGGACGAAGCGACCTGCCGAGGAACCCTTGCCATCAAGGAATTCACGAATCTGCTGGGCACAGTTTCCACAGAACAGCTGTTGGTTGACGGTGAAGTACTCCCCGTTGACCGGAATCTTGCAGGAACTGCAGGTCACTGAGGACGCTTCGGGGAACTCGGCCTGATCGAATTGCAAATCTAAACTCACGCGGGAGTAAAGATATGAATCGGCTCCCTGAACATCCTAAAAACTCAGGGCTCGATCGCTCCGATGGCTGGGGCCTTGTCGGGGGAGACCGGCTTTCCGAAAAAATCGCGGCCGCCGTGGTTGGGGATGACTTTTCCCCGTGGAAAGCCGGTGGCGGATTTCGGTTTGAAATTCACCAGCTCGGCGATCGATTTCGCGGGCACCAGAGGGCCGTGGAACTCAGGTGATTTCGGGGAGATGGCGATGCCCGAAGGGAGTCCTTCGTGTTTGCCGATGAAGAGGTTCGACTCGAACACATTGCCCTGGGTGGGGCCGAAGTTCCACGTCCCGCGACCGCCCTCGGAGACGAGGAAGAGGTTGTTGGTGAAGATCGTGTCGCGGGAGACTCCACTGTTCCAGGCGGTGCCGAGGAAGATCGGCAGGTCCTGCTGAGGCGAGAGGACGATGGTGTTGTTGTAGATGCGGTTGCGGGTGGCGTTGCCGCCGAAGTGGAAGACGCGGGCGCTGTTGATGCCGTCGTGGACACTGACGTTGTAGCGGATGATGGTGTCCTCGTTCACCGCCTTTCCCGGTGCGCAGAGCAGCATGAAGCCGCCTTCATTCTGATGGCTGTAGTTGTATTGGAACAAAGTACGATGACAGCCGTAGTCGGAATCGTAGGCCTGGCCATCCTGGGTGCCCTTCATGCCGGAGACCTGGTTGAACTGGATGACGGTGTCGTCGCAATCGAAAGGCCAGATCCCGGCGGCGGCCTCGCCCGTGCCGCAGCGCATGCGGCCACCGCGGAGGATGTTTCGCTCGATGAGTCCGCCGTTGGTTCCCCAGAGCTTGATCCCGTCTCCGCCAATGTCCTCGAGGAGGTTGTCGCGGATGATGACGTTGCGGCTGCGGGGGCCACCGCGACCGCGCTGGCAGATGCCGTTGCGGTCGGTCTTCACGACGTGGCACTTCTCGATGAGCAGGCCATCGAAATAGGAGCCATTCTTCGACGAGGCTTCGAAGAAGATGCCGCAGCCTTCCTTTTCCTTGCGGAGGTCGCCGTTGACGTCGTGGACGAAGAGCCTGCGCAGATACATGCGGCTCATCCTTCCGATGCCATTGGCCGAGATGCGGACGCCATTGCGCCACTGGGCGGGCGTGGGTCCGAGGTTGGTGATTTCAAGATCGGCCACCTCCCAGCCCTGGATGTTCTCGAGCAGGACGGTGTCGTAGAAGCGGCCCTGGCCATCGATGCGGGGAAGCGCCCCGTCGCCATAGCGGCCGACGCTGATGAGCCCCGACGCGTCGCCCTCGATGCGGCCCGAGCCTTTTGGTTTCAACTGGCCGTTCCAGACCTCTCCAGCCTTGAAGAGGATCCGGTCGCCTGGCTGGAACTCGGTGGCATTGATCTTGGCGAGGGTTTTCCAAGCCTGATCAGGCGCGAGGCCGGTGAAGGAGTCATCGCCCTTGGTCGCATCGAGATGATAGGTGGCCGCGATGGAGATTCCTGAAGGGAAAAGGCAGGCGGAGAGGATCGTGGCGGAAACGCGCATGGAATGATGAAGCGGCAGCAGGCTGCGGACCACCCGCTTGCAGCCTTTCATTTGAGCGCCTCCCCGAAAGGTTGGATCACTTCACTCGCGAAAGCCTGGGAATGCCACGCTGGAGGAGCTGCTTGTCAACGGCGCTGGTGGTGGCTTCGTCGAGCTGGACGGTGAGGTTTTCATCCTCGAACTCGATCGAGTGCAGCCCATCGGTGCCCTTCTTGAAGGCCTCCGCCAGTGACTTCATGTCGCGGATTTCCTGGCCGTTGACCTTCTTGACCACGAGGTTCCGCAGCCGCTCGTAGCCGATGGTGGCGGGCGTGGCGATGACGGCGCTGAGAAAGACGATGCGGTCGGCCCTGGCTTCGTATTTCTCGGGGTTCTCGAGGGCATCGATGAGGTTGAGCGGAGCCCGTGATCTCCACTCCTCGCCAAAGGCCTCAAGCAGCGGCTGGGTGAGTTCCTGGAAAATCAGGCCCCCCTTGACGACGTAGTTCGGGGCCTGGTTGAAGGTGTAGCTGGGCACGAGCTTCTTCGATTCATCGCTGCGGGTCAGCGTGACATCGAGCTTGAGCGGCTTGCCGTCGCGGAGGAGGCCGAGACTGACCACATCGCCGGTGCTCCTCTCGCCGCGGACGAGATGGCTCCAGAACAGGCTGCCATAGGTGGGGTGGGGGTAGTAGCCACGGCGGTCAATGGCGTGCTCGCCGATGGAAAGGAGGACGTCGCCCTTGTGGATGCCGGCGGTCTCGGCGGCACCGCCTTTCCGAACATTCGAAATGTAGAGGCCGCCCTGGTCATCCGTGAGCTTCAGCCATTTCCGGAACGAGGGGTCCTCGGTGCGGGCAGTGTTGATGCCGAGGCTGGGAAAGCCGGCGTAGGGGGTGGTTTTTGCGGCTTGGAGAAAGCGCGCGAGGAGTTCGGTGGAGGTGACGTCGCTGAGCTGGTCCTTGGCATTGTAGCTGGCGAGGAGCCCGGCGAGCTTGCCGTGATGAAGAACTGGCAGGGAGAAGCTGCTCGCCGCGCTCTGCATGGAGGCCTTCACCTCGAAGGTGAGGAAGAACTGGCCTTCGAGGAAATTGGTGATCACATCGACGCTCTGGAGGCTGCCGGCTGTTAGAAGGGGCATGCCGTTCTCCTCGACCTGGAGGATATCGACCGTGTCCCCGATCCTCGGCGGGACGGCAAGTTCGAGTGGAACCGTGCCCTCGAAGAACTTGGCTCCCTTCTCGTCATCGGCCGGTCCGAGCAGGGCGAGGTTCGCCTCGAAGTCCACGGCGATCACTTTCGCCGGAAGCATGCGGGTGCCGTCGGTGGACTCGAACTCCAGATAGGTGGCATCGGCGACGAGCTCCCCGGTGGTGAGGACCTGGTTCTTTCCGACGATGGGAGCGAGGGCCCGACGCTGGCCGGGCGGGTTCTTCTCCCAGGGCTGGCTGGGGTTCCAGGACTGGAGGGTGGAGTTGATCCGGACCACCGATTGCTTCAAGGCGCTGCGGTCCTCGACGGGCTTCGGCGCGCTTGCGGCGGGAACTGCGGAAGGCGTGGCGGCTTCCTGCTTCGGGGGCTCGCAAGCGGTGAGGGCCAGCGCGAAGAGGACGGGGGCGGAGTATTTCATGGCGCGGAAAGGAAAGTGGGACAGGGGAAGGGGATCAGTCCTCGAGGTTCGAAAGCTGTTCGATGTCGTAGGCCTGCTGGACACGCTTGGTGGCGGACTCGACTTCGGAGGACGGGATGACCAGGGGGCGCTCGGCACCGAAAAGCTCAATCGCGAAAAACTCCGGTTTCTCCTTCGGGTGGAGCAGTTCGTTGGCGTGCTTGAGGTCCTTCACCTCCACGCCGTTGATCTTGTCGACCGCATAGCCCGCGAAGTTGCCGAGCTGGCTGGTGAGCGGATCGCTTTCCACGCGGGTCAGGACCACGATGTCCGGGCGCTTCTGGAAAATGCCCTTGGGGACGTAGTCTCCGTAGAGGCGTCGCAGGGTGACATCGTCGAACTTCGAAGCGGCGAAAAGATTGGTGTCGAGCGGCTGGAAGACGAGCCCGGCGAACATGATGTAGCGCGGCTTCATCTCATACTGGATGGCATACATGCGCGACCACGAGAGCGGCTTGAGCGTGATCTCGAAGTCCTTTGAAGCCCCATCTCGGAGAATGGTCAGGGCAACCTTGTTCCCGGCGAACTTGCGCTCGATGATTTCGTGCATGTCAACGTCCTCGCCGTCGATCGTCACCATTCCGGCGCTGTCGACTTGCTTGCCATCGATCGACATGAGGATGTCGCCGGGCTTGATCACGCCGTCGCAGGAACCGGTCGGCGTGACATTGGTGATGAGCACGCCGGTGTTGTCGTCGGGCAGTTTGAGGGCCTTGCGCATCGCCGGATTGAAGAGAGGGAAATCACCGAGGCCGAGTTCGGCGTAGGAGTCGTAGTGACCGTCCTCGACGTCTTTCAGGAAGCGTTTGATGACTGGCGTGGGGATGATGTATCCGGTGTTGTCCGCCTGGCGCAGGCCCTGAAAGGCGACACCGACGACCTTGCCGTCCTGCACGACCGGGCCACCGGAGTTTCCCGGGTTGATGGCGGCATCGATTTGGACAACCAGATGCGAGTCCGCCCTCGAATGCGAATAAGCGGAGAAGTCGATGCGTGAAACGACGCCGCGGGTCACCGAAAGCCGGTCGCCGCCAATCGGGTAGCCGATCACGCGGACCTGGGTTTCCAGTTGTGGGACGTCGCCGAAGGTGAAGACAGGCAGCTTTTCAAAGTTGGTGAAGTCCTCGACCGAGAGGATGGCGAGGTCGCAATCGTGGGCGACGAACTCGACCTTGGCGGCGTACTTCTGCGGGCT
The DNA here is from genome assembly GCA_027485995.1 of Verrucomicrobiaceae bacterium. GTDB lineage: Bacteria > Verrucomicrobiota > Verrucomicrobiia > Verrucomicrobiales > Akkermansiaceae > Luteolibacter. The sequence continues at coordinate 14,592 of JAIXPW010000122.1, read as the reverse complement.
GCCATAGATGTTCACCAGGATGCGGCGACCGTTGGAGATCACATGGGCATTGGTGAGGATGCGGTTCTTTCCAATGATGAACCCGGTGCCGATTCCGCCACCGAAGCGGCCTGCGTTCCAGGGTGTCGAGTAATCGGGCACCTGCGAGGCGACTTCGATGCGGACGACGGACTTATAGATCCCGGAAGGGGCATCTGCCGGAGCTTCACTGGGGGCCACCGGCGCGATCTGGGCGGACGCCGAGGAAATGAGGAAAAGACCGGCAAGAAGGAATCGAGCAGCTGACATCGCGGGTCAGGCTAGGGATGACGGGCGAAGGAGAAAGCACGAAATTCCGCTGCGGCTCGGAAGCTTGCGGGGACGTCAGCGCGATCCTGAGGTTTTCCGGGTTTCGATGGATTCACTCACGATGCGACCCTCGGAATCGGTGCCGCCATCGGAATGGATTTCGCAGACCAGTTCGACCTTCGCCCCATCCGGGATGGCAGGGTGGGTGAGTTGGTAGGTGTTGCCCTTGCTGCTCCAGCCGGTAAAGCCGTCGTGGGCGTCGGAACCGGCGGGACTGCCATTGACTCTGAGTTCCACGGAGCGGATGGCGAGGCCGTGGGCTCCCTTGACATACGAGAAGGTGATTGGAAGCTGGCCTGCTGGTTTGGAGGCGAGCAGCTTGGAGAGATCGAGAACGAGCGGCTTGAACTCGGCGGTGATGTTGGCGGGCGACCAGGTGCCGAGTTCAGCCGTGTCTTCCCACCAGTAGTTGACTCCGAGCGCGTCGAGTTTGGGGCGATGTTGATGCAGACGCTGGAGGAAGTTTTCCCAATCACGATTTGCCGAGGAACTCCAGCCGACTTCGGAAATGGCACAGGCGCGCGGCCAGGTCTGGAGATCGAGCAGCCAGGGCTCGTGGATGAAGACGGTCCAGACGTTGCCTTGGAGGCCGAGGATGTGCTTGGCCTGCGTGGCATCGAGGGAGGCGGGAATGGGGTTGTAACGATAGACCTTTTCCAGCGGGTTATGACCGGGCCAGTGATTGGGTTCGAGCGGACTGTTGGATTGACCGTGGTCGAGATAGACGAAGTTCTGTGGTGTCATGACAACATCATGACCCATCTTCGCGGCGGCAATTCCGCCTTCCTCTCCGGTCCATGACATCACGGTGGCGCCGGGCGCGAGTCCGCCGTCGAGGATTTCATTCCAGCCCAGCAGCCGGCGGTTCTTCGAGGCGAGAAAGCGGTCGAGTTCCTTGATGAACCAGGATTGCAGCGCGTGCTCATCCGGAAGCTTGAGGTCGGCCTTGCGCTTCTGGCATCGCGGGCACTGCTTCCAGTGGGCCGGATTCACCTCGTCGCCGCCGATGTGGAGATAGGTCGACGGAAAGAGTTCGATCACCTCGCTGAGCACATCGGTGGTGAAGCGGAGGGTTTCATCGCGACCGACACAGAATTCGTTGGTGCCGGGGAAGGGTGGGAATTTCTGGGCCTTGCAGGGGTAGTCGAAGAACCAGTCCACGGGCTGGGGCTTTCCCGAACAGCCGAGTTCCGGGTAAGCGGAAATGGCGGCGGCGTTGTGGCCAGGCATGTCGATTTCAGGGACGATGGTGACATTCCGTTCTGCCGCGAATCTGACGACCTCGCGGATTTCCTCCTGCGTGTAGAAGCCTCCGTAGCGTCCGGCTTTTCCAGGCTCCGGATAGCCGGGCTGCTGTCGCCACGCACCCAGCTCGGTGAGCTTCGGGTATTTCTTGATCTCGATGCGCCAGCCGTGGCCGTCTGTTAGATGCCAGTGGAAGACATTCAGCTTGTAGTGCGACATCAGGTCGATGAAGCGCTTGACCTCGGCGATGGATTGGAAGTGTCGGGAGGAATCAAGCATCAGCCCCCGCCAGGGAAAGCGCGGGGCATCGGTGACGCGGATGGCTGGAATGGCGTGTGGGGAATCCTTGGGGACGAGCTGGAGCAGGGACTGGCAGGCATTGAAGATGCCGGAAGAGGTGGAGGCCTTGAGGACCACGCGGTCCGGGCTGACCTCGAGTTGGTAGGCCTCGCGGTCGGCGATGGAGCTGTCCTTTTCAAGTCGGATGGAACCGCTGGGCGAGGGTTTCAAGTGAATGCCGGCATCTTGCTTGAACTGTGCGGTGAGAAGTTCGGCCTGGGATTTCCACTCCGCCGGAAAGGCCAGGCTGGTGACCTCGTTGACAAGAAAACGGCCCTCTGCTGCCTCAACCTTGAGTGGCCGGGGAATGATCGGTGGCGGTTCTGCGGCTTGCAGGCACGCAACAGAGAGAACGAAGACAAAAGGAACCAAACGCTTCATAAGAACGCCGACCTCTACGGACGTGGAACCCTGTTTGTTCAAAGGCGAGGCACTTTCGGCGACTCACCGCAGCGTCCTTGCGGGATGGCTTTCCATTTTGGGCTCGGCTCGATCGCTCTCCTTGGGGCACTCGCGTCACCTTCCTTCCGGCGCTCGGTCGCCCCGACGCCCTTGGTCTCTGTTTGTGATACATCAACCGGCGACAAACCCTTCGGATTCATCTCATTTTCCTTTCCATCGTGTCAGTGACCGACCATTCAGCATCCTGGCAAAGATGAAGATCGTGCTCTGGCTCATTTCATGCACTGGTTTGATCGTTCTTCTTTCCGGGATCGGTTACGGCTGGTCGAATCGTTCCGGACATACGGCGGTTGAGCCTGCCCTTGGCTTTGCATTCTTCGGGCCGATCTTTGCAATCGGATTGGCCGCAAGACTGATCACATCTGGCAGATGGCTTTCCGCGAGGGTCACCGAGGTCATTGGATTCGTCGGAATGGCATTCATCCTGTTTGTGACCAAGCTGGGAATTCTGAATCAGTATCAGACTTGGATCGACGCTGGCATGCCCGACCGCCATCCTCAGGGCGATTTGCTGCTGGCCGGATTTCTCATCGGTGGACTTGGTGGTTCTTTGATGGTTGCTTATCTGGTCACTCAACATGCCAAGAGCCACTGTCATGGAAAACCGCTTGAACGCTCGGAGTTTGAATGATTCCCAGAACGACAATCCCTAACCCCGAGTCGGTGTGGTGCGGCCAGGAGTCGCCACCAGACCCCGATGATCGTCAAAAATGAAGATGCGATCGACCACTTGGATCTTGATTCGCGCGGGACTGATTGCTGGCTCAGGATGGTTGCTGCGCTGCTCCATCGATGGCTTCCTTCACTACAGGGCACTGCTCCCGAAGGCGACAGATCCGACTGATGGCATCGGCTACGCAATGGCTGTTCACATGGGGCTCGGCCTCCTTTCTGCCTGCACCCTGTTCGGGGTGGCTTCAACTTTCCTCTTTCCCGGAAGAAAGAGCCCCCCTTCGGAGCCATCATCGTTCTAGTGCAGTCCACCAAGCCGCTTGCCTCTGATCCCGAAAGCCCCACGGTTGCCGTTTCTTGATTGTTGAACTGACGGCACAGCGGCGCAACATCGCCCCTTCAGGCGGACGGGTCGATGACGGTGGCCGCCAGAGATTTTTTCACGCGGGGCCCCGCCTCTTCTGCCAGGCGGGAATCGCGGCGTGGAGGACGTTGGCGAGGAGGATGGTCAGGGTGCCGACGTAGAAGCCGGGGTGGAGTTGGCGGTGCTCGCCGAAGATCAGGGCGGCGGCGGCGATGCCCCAGACCGGCTCGAAGTTGATGGCGAGATTGCTGGTGAAGGCGCTGAGGTGGCGCAGCAGGTGGATGTGGTAGGCATGGGCGAACACCGTGCAGACAAAGGCGAGGATGAGCAGCCATAGCCAGTCGAGGCGCTTCATTTCGAACAGAGTGCCATAGGCCTGGGCGGGATTGGTGACATGTCCGCTCAAGACGGGGAGCAGAAGGAGCAGGGTCAGGCAGGCACCGAGCATCTCCCACGCCACCATGGCCATCGGTCCAAGCTCGTTCTCGCCGTTGACGATCTTGCGGTTCAGCACCGGAAACACCGCCGCAAGAATGGCGCTGAGCAAGGCGAGGCCAAGCCCGGTCCAATGTCCGCGCTCGAACCCCGCGACCATCGCGAGTCCGGACAGGACCAAGAGTCCGAGTGCGACCTCAAGAACACGGATCGGCCGTTTCTCGAGAAGCGGAGCCGTGAATGCGGTGAAAAGGGAAATCGTCGCGAGGCCGGTGAGCGCGATCGAAATGTTCGCCACCTTGATCGCTCCGAACAGGCAGACCCAGTGGAGTCCGACAATCCCACCGATGCCCAGCAGTCCGAGCATCTGACCTCGTGAGACACGGGCTGAGCGACGTTGGAAACACCACACGATCACTGCCGCGCCGAGAGCCGCCAGCAGGGTCCGCCAGATGATGGTGGCGGGGGCCGAAAGACTGATCAGCCTGCCAAGGATCGTCGTCGAGGCGAAGACGATGACGAGCAGGTGGAGTTGATAGAGCGGGCGCAAAGGGGGAAGAGGAGTGGTCAGGGTTCAGGGGCTGGGGGTCAGGAAGAGAATCTCTTCACTGGTCCCTCTCGAATACTGGCCACTGGCCCCTTCTTCAAAGCTCACCGGCGATGAGATCCTCCAAAGTCTGGCGGGTGCGGATGACTTTCGACTCCGCCCCATCCACCAGGATCTCAGCAGGGAGCGGGCGCGAGTTGTAGTTCGAAGCCATGACGAAGCCGTAGGCCCCGGCGGACATCAGCGCGACGACCTCACCCGGCTGGAAGTCGGGCAGCTCGCGGTTCTGGCAGAAGAAGTCGCCGCTTTCGCAAATGGGTCCGACGACATCGACGAGCACGCGTTCGGTTCCCGGCTGCTTGAGCGGGACGATTTCATGATGGCCTTCGTAAAGCGCCGGGCGGATGAGGTCGTTCATGCCGGCGTCGACGATCTTGAAGGTCTTGGCCGTGCCTTTCTTTTCGTAGAGGCAGCGGGTGAGGAGGACCCCGGCATTGCCAACGATGTAACGACCGGGTTCGAGCAGGATCTTGAGCCCGAGACCCTTCAGGCGGGGAACGATTTCCGCTCCGTAGAGTTCGGTGGTCAGGGGGCGCTCCTCGTCGCTTTTCGCGTCCCACCATTCGGGCGAGCCGGATTCGAGCGAGTCATGATAAACAATGCCGATACCGCCGCCGATCGACCAGAACTCGATGCCATGCCTGGCCTTCAAGGTTTCCACGAGCGGCTTCACCTTTTCCACGGCTTCGACGAATGGCTTCACCGAAGTGAGCTGCGAGCCGATGTGCATTTGCAGGCCGCGGAGCTTGATGTTCGGGAGGTCGCGTGCGGCGCGGTCGTAGAGGGCTTCGATGGCCCCGAAGTCCACGCCGAACTTGTTCTCGGACTTGCCGGTGGAGATGTACTTGTGGGTGTGGGCGTCGACGTTCGGATTCACCCGCACGGCGGCGGGGGCAACGAGGCCGAGTTCACCGGCGACCTGGTTGAGATAGACGAGCTCCTCCTCGCTTTCGACGTTGAAGGAGTAGATGCCCTGCTGGAGCGCATATTCGATCTCCGCGCGGGTCTTGCCGACGCCGGCGAAGGTGCAGTGGGCGGGATTTCCACCGGCCTTGATCACGCGGAAAAGTTCCCCTCCGGACACGATGTCGAAGCCCGCACCCTCCGCCGCGAGCAGGCGCAGCACAGACAGGTTCGAGTTCGACTTCACGGCAAAAGCGATCTCGTGATCGACTCCGGCCAATGCGGCATCGAGGCGGCGGAAGTGGTTGCGGAGCGTCCCGGCGGAGTAAACGTAGAGGGGGGTGCCGTGGGTTTCCGCGAGGGAGAGGAGGTCGACGTCTTCGCAGAGGAGGGAGCCATTTTGGTAGGAAAAGCCGTGCATGGGCGGGAGATTCAGACGCGGAGGGGCCGGTGCCAAGCGTCAAAATCCGGAGCGCTTCAGAGGACCTCGATCAGCAGGGCGGTGGTGTTGTCGCGACCGGAGTCCGCAACTGCTTCCAGCACGAGTCGTGAGGCGTCGAGTGGCCCACGGGCGAGCTCCGACATTTTCCGGTCCCACAGGCCATCGACGAGTCCGTCCGAGCAGATCAGGAAACGATCCCCCGGCTGGCAGCTCACGCGACCGATGTGCGGATCGACGGATTTCTGCCCAGCGCCGAGGGCCTGGGTCAAGGCATGGCGCTGCGGGTGGTTGCGGGCCTCGCGCTCGTTCAGCTTTCCGTTTCGAAACAACCAGCCGACGTGGGAATGGTCGTGGCTGACCTGCACGGAGGGGCCGTCTTTTGGCAGGTAGTAAATCCGGCTGTCGCCCACATGGCTGAAGCACATCCAGCCCGGCATGAACCAGCAAAGGCTGAGGGTGGCCCCCATGCCCCGGCATTCGTCGTAGTAGCGTCCCAGATCGGTGATGGAGTCGTGGATCCGCTCGAAAAGCTCGCGCAACACGTCGTCGAAGCCGGCTTCCAGCCTCTGGGCGGCCATGCCGTAGCTTTTCGGCAGCAGTTGGGTGATCTTTTCCACCGCGATCCTGCTCGCGAACTCGCCGGATTTCGCCCCGCCCATCCCATCGCTCACGGCAAAGACGAAATCGCCCGATTCCAAGCTGCCTTCGCCGATCTTCCCTAGGTAGCGGACATCCCGGGCATCGAAGTTCAGGGCCAGGAAAGCATCCTCATTGTTGGCGCGGAAACGGCCCGGATGGGTCATGCCGGACCATTGCAGGGAGGAGGGTGGGGGAGCTTCCATGCGCGTTCGCGTGAGGCTGGAGGAGGGCTTCCGTGGCAGCAAACGGAAAAAATGAGGATTCTATTGCCGGTTGGCTCGCCAATTGCTTTTTACAGCCCGTGGGCGCGGCTCTCGACTTCGGTCGGACGCGCCCTGAAACCATCCGTTACCACCGCTAGCAAAGCACAACCACCACTACGATGCCCAAGTTCAAATTGGAGTATATCTGGCTCGACGGCTACACACCCGTCCCGAACCTCCGCGGCAAGACTCAGATCAAGGAGTTCGATTCCTTCCCGACCCTCGAACAGCTTCCAAACTGGGGATTTGACGGTTCCTCCACGCAGCAGGCCGAAGGCCGCAGCTCCGACTGCGTGCTCAAGCCGGTCGCCATCTATCCGGACAGCACCCGCACCAACGGCGCGATCGTGATGTGCGAAGTCATGATGCCCGATGGCGTGACCCCGCATCCGTCCAATGCCCGTGCCACCATTCTCGACGATCCGGGTGCCTGGTTCGGATTCGAGCAGGAATACTTCCTCTACGAAAACGGCCGTCCGCTTGGTTTCCCGAAGGACGGCTATCCCGCTCCCCAGGGTCCCTACTACACCGGCGTTGGCTACTCCAATGTCGGCGATGTGGCCCGTCAGATCGTCGAGGAGCACCTCGACCTCTGCCTCGACGCCGGCATCAACCACGAAGGCATCAACGCCGAAGTGGCCAAGGGCCAGTGGGAATTCCAGATCTTCGGCAAGGGCTCCAAGAAGTGCGCCGATGAAGTGTGGGTCGCCCGCTACATCCTCCTCCGCCTTTGCGAATCCTACGGACTCGACGTCGAGTTCCACTGCAAGCCGATCAAGGGCGACTGGAACGGCTCCGGCATGCACTGCAACTTCTCCACCACCTACCTCCGCGAAACCGGCGGCAAGGAGTACTTCGAAGCCCTCATGGCGGCCTTCGAAAAGAACGTCAACGAGCACATCGCCGTTTACGGTCCGGACAACCATCTCCGCCTCACCGGTCTCCACGAGACCCAGGCCATCGACAAGTTCTCTTACGGCGTCGCCGACCGCGGTGCTTCGATCCGTGTCCCCCACAGCTTCGTCAACAACGGCTACAAGGGCTACCTCGAAGACCGTCGTCCGAACTCGCAGGGTGATCCCTACCAGATCGCCAGCCGCGTGCTCAAGACGATCGCCGAAGTCCCGACTCCCTAAGTCTGACACTGCCTATCCTACTCCCTAACTCCCTAACGGCCGCCTCTCACGAGGCGGCCGTTTTTTTCGTTCGCGGGCTGGTGTGAATCACGCAGCGGTGGATGGCGGCCGAAAGAAGGACGAGTGGGCCGGCGTTGGGAGTGTGCAGTGAAATCCCTATTGATTCTCCTTGTTTCGACCCTGTTCGCCTCAGCCGAAGAGCCGGTGGATTGGAAGCCCGTCTGGTCTGATGAATTTGAAGGAAAGGAGATCGATTTCTCAAAATGGAGCGTGGAGGAAAACGGTCATGGCGGCGGTAATGGAGAGCTCCAGTATTATGTCGACCGGCCGGAGAACCTGCGGATCGAGGACGGGAAACTGGTGATCGAGGCGAGGAAGCAGAAGTTCAACGCGGCCGGAGTCGAGAAGGATTTCACCTCGGGTCGGCTGCGCACCAAGCGTCGCGCGAGCTGGCTTTACGGACGCTTCGAGATCCGGGCGAAACTGCCGCAGGGCAGGGGCGTGTGGCCGGCGATCTGGATGCTGCCGGAAAGGGAAACCTATGGCGGCTGGGCTTCCAGTGGTGAGATCGACATCATGGAGCTGGTCGGACAGGAGCCCTCGAAGGTTCACGGAACCCTGCACCATGGAGCTCCGTGGCCGAAGAACGTGCACACCGGTCAGCCGTTCGAACTCAAGCAGGGCACCTTTCACGATGACTTTCATGTCTTCGCGATCGAGTGGGAAAAGGGGGTCATCCGCTGGTACGTGGACGACGTGCTCTACCAAACACAGACGAAATGGGGCAGCGATGGCGGGGCCTTTCCGGCACCGTTTGATCAGCCATTCCATCTCGTGCTGAACGTCGCAGTTGGGGGTGGCTGGCCGGGACCTCCGGATGACAAGACAGTATTTCCGCAACGAATGGTCGTTGACTATGTGCGGGTGTTCCAGAGGGGTTAGTCAGAGATCAGAGATCAGAGATCAGAGATCAGAGATCAGAGATCAGAGATCAGAGATCAGAGATTAGTCATTAGTCATTAGTCATTTCCTCCCTCACCCCAACATCACGGCGGCTTTGCGCGTTGCCTTGGCCAGGGCTTCGACGTCTTCCATCGTGTTGTAGAGGGCGAATGAGGCCCGCGTGGTGCCGGTCATGCCGAAGCGGGCCATGAGTGGCTGGCAGCAATGGTGACCGGTGCGGACGGCGATGCCCATCTGGTCGAGCAGGGTGCCGAGGTCGTAGTGGTGGATGCCCTTGATCGAAAACGAGAGGGCCCCGGCGCGATCGGACGGGCCGTAGAAATGGATGCCGTCGATCTCCGCGAGGGCGGCTTCCGCCGCGCGGATCAGGTGGTCTTCGTGGTCGTGGATGGCTTCGATGCCGATCGAGTTCACATAGTCCAGCGCGGCTCCGAGGGCGATGGTGCCCTCGATGTTCGGCGTACCGGCTTCGAACTTGAAGGGCAGGTCGTTGTAGGTGGTTTTCGCGAAAGTGACTTCCTTGATCATCTCGCCGCCACCGCGATAGGGCGGGATGGATTCAAGGACTTCGCGTTTTCCCCAAAGAGCCCCGATGCCGGTGGGCGCGTAGACCTTGTGGCCGGAAAAGGCGAGAAAGTCTGCCCCGATGGCCTGCACGTCGATCTCGAGATGTGGTGTCGCCTGGGCCGCATCGATCAGCACCAGCGCTCCCGCCGCCTTGGCCTTGGCAGTCATCTCGACGACTGGATTGACCGTACCGAAGGCGTTTGAAATCCAGTTGAAGGCCACGAGTTTCGGGCCCTTCTCCAACAGGGAGGCATAGGCGTTCTGATCAAGCGAGCCATCCTCGTGGCAGGGAATGATTTCCAGGGTGGCTCCGGTGAGATCGCAAAGCATCTGCCACGGCACGATGTTCGAGTGATGCTCCAAGGTGGAGATGAGGATCACATCTCCCTGGCCGATCAGCCTAGACCGACCCAGGGAGATGGCGACGAGGTTGATCGAGTCCGTGCAACCTGAGGTGTAGATGATCTCATCCGGGCTTGAGGCCTTCAGATGGTCCGCCACCGTGCGACGGGCGGCTTCATACGCTTCCGTGGCCAGGCGGGCGAGGGTGTGTGCTCCGCGATGGATATTGGCATTTTGCTCCTCATAGTAGCGGCGCGAGGCATCCAGCACCGCCAGCGGCTTCTGGGTGGTGGCGGCGTTGTCGAGATAGACGAGCGGCTTTCCATTCACCTGTTGGCGGAGGATCGGAAAATCACGGCGGAGTAGTTCGGCGTCCAGCATGGGCGGCGGGAAGATGGTTCACAATTCGACAAATCCTAAGCAATAATTTCAAAACGAGTTCAGGCCCTCTGCCTTTTGAAACCGAACACTGAGCCCTTGAAACCCAGTCTCAGTGCGGCAGCGGTTGCTTCTGGAACTCCTCATCCCGCTGCTTGCGGAGGCGTTCCAGATAATTGCGCTGGGCGTCGAGATTCGGGTCAACGGCGTTCTGCTGACCATACTTCTTCCATGGACCATAGGGAACCTGGGCGGCCTCGACGAAACGCCAGTGCACCTTTTGTCCGGATGCCACCGCGAGGTAGTCACGCACTGCGGGGGAGATATCGATGGCTGCGGCCTGGTTGGATTGGTTCTTCGGCGGCTTGTTTCCAAACACATACTCCCAGTCGTCGGTGACCCAGGGTCCGCAGTCCTCCCACTGGGCGAAGCAGCTTCGGCCGTTGCAATAAATCTGGAGCCAACGGCCCTTGCAGACGGTCTTGCCGGGCTCGGGATTGATCCGGCTGAACCACGGGATGACCCGAGGTGCCTCGGGTTTGTGGCTGTTGTGGTCGAGGACGTCGTTGTAGGGCAGGGCGATGTAGAAGGGGTTCAGCTTCGGGGAAAAGGACTTCGGCCTGAACTCCCCGGTCTTAAAGTCGGCGATCCGGCTTTCAGGTGCTGGATCATCGAATCCCCCGAAGTTGCTCGTCCAGGCCTGGTCCCAGGACGACTTGTAATTCGGCGTTTGATTGCGATCACTCGGCGACTCTCCAATCCAGAAGACGGTGCAGGTCACATTCGCCCGCCACGGATAGGGCACCCTAGAGGCTGGCTCCACCGGACGTGCTGGCGCGACGGGGCGGTTGCTGGTCGGGATCACGACCCGGGGCGTTCCGGTCGAGGCATCCGGACTCTGGGCATGAGCCGAACCCGATGCCAGAAGCAGCAGATTCAGAATCGCAGCGAAGGTGGCGCGGGGCGAAGTCATGCGGGAGAGGAAAATCGGTCATGCGGCAGGATCACAGCCGAGTGGGTCTGATTTTCCCGATTCAAGGACCTTGGGCAAGCAGCAAAAGGCGGCCCCTGAGGCGCGGGCCTGAGGAGGAAACCTTCAACACTGGAGGGCCGCTCCGCGACGTCTGCGGAGCATCGCGAGAGCGGAAACACCCGCTAGGGGCAGGCCACCCGGCTCGGGGACCGCAGACCAACCTCAGGATGTTGCAGCCCCTGACCTCCAGACTCAGAACTTCCGCAGAACCGTATCGTGCTTTTCCCGATCGGCGGTATCCGGATGGTCCAACGTGTAGTGCAGGCCGCGCGACTCCTTGCGGCGGATCGCGCACTCGACGATCAGCGAGGCCACGGTCACCAGATTGCGCAGCTCCAGGATGTCGGCATTGACCCGATGGCCCCAGTAAAACTCACGGACTTCCTTGCTCAGATTCCGCAAGCGGGTGGCGGCGCGTCGCAGGCGGTTTTCCGTTCTAACAATCGAAACATAGTCCCACATCAGGCGGCGGATCTCGTCCCAGTTATGATAAATGACGACAAGCTCGTCAGGCTCGGCGGTGTCGCCATGCTCCCATTCCGGGATCGGCGGGATCGATTCCTGGGCCTTGTCCGGTGAGTAGAAATCGACCATCTGCTCGATCGCGCGACGGGCGATGACATTTCCCTCCAACAGCGAGTTCGAGGCCAGTCGGTTGGCTCCGTGCAGGCCGGTGCAGGCGACCTCGCCGATCGCGTAAAGCCCGCGCACGCTGGTCTTGCCGTCCACATCGGTGACCACGCCACCGCATTGGTAATGGGCGGCAGGCACGACCGGGATCGGCTGGGTTTCGCAGTCGATCCCAAACTTGAGCAGGTTCTCGTAGATATAGGGAAAGCGCTCCTTCATGAAGCCCTTTGGCTTGTGCGTGACGTCGAGGTAAACGCAGGGCGCGCCCGTGCGCTTCAGCTCGCGGTCGATCGCCCGGGCCACGATGTCGCGCGGGGCCAGCGAGCCACGCGGGTCGATCTTGCGGGTGAAGTCCTCGCCCTTGTGATCGATCAAAATGCCGCCCTCGCCGCGCACCGCCTCGCTGACGAGGAAAGAGCGGGCCTCCGGGCCGATCGCCGCCGGGTTGTAGAGGCAGGTCGGATGGAACTGGATGAACTCCATGTTCGAAATGGTCGCCCCTGCCCGCCACGCCATGGCCACGCCGTCACCGGTCGCGGCGTCGGGATTGGTGGTGTAGAGGTAGACCTTTCCGCATCCGCCGGTGGCGAGGATGACGCGATCCGAGTGGAACACCGAGACCTCGCCGGACTTGCGGTTGAGCACGTAAGCCCCAAGCACGCGATCATCGATGACGGCTCCAAGTTTCGCCGTGGTGATGAGATCGACCGCACAGTGGTGCTCGAGAATGGTCAGGTTCGGCGTGTTGCGGGCCGTTTCCACCAGGGCGCGGGCGATCTCCCGGCCGGTGGTGTCGCGCGCATGCAGGATCCGCCGGGCCGAGTGGCCGCCTTCCTTACCTAGCTGGAAATGGTCGCCCTGCTTGTCGAATTCCACGCCGTATCCGGTGAGGTCGTCGACAGTCGCCGCGCCTTCCTCGATGATCTTCCGGACCACCGCCTCGTCGCAGAGCCCGGCTCCGGCGTCGAGGGTGTCGGCCACGTGCTTCTCGACTTCGTCGCCCTCATCGCAGAGTCCCGGCGGCAGCACGGACGCGATCCCGCCCTGCGCCCAGGCGGTGTTGGATTCGAACAGCCCGCCTTTCACGAGCACGAGGACGGAGCCGTGTTTGGCGGCTCGAATGGCGAAGCTCAGTCCGGCGATGCCGGCGCCGATGACAAGAAAGTCGGCGGTCATGTGGCGGCAAGAATGGTCTCGTATCCGACTTGGGAAAGGGGAAAATTGCATCTTCGTGATGCCCATGCCTTGACCGAACCCACCCAAGTGGTCAGCCCTCGGGCATGAACGTCTTCATCACGGGCACCGACACCGGTGTTGGAAAAACCCGCACCACCCGTCTCCTGCTCGAAGCCCTGCGCACCGAAGGCCGCGATGCCGTGGGCTACAAACCGGTCTCCGCTGGCGATCGCGATGACGCCATGCTGCTGGCCGAGGTTTCAGGCGATGAGCCTCTCGACGCCATCAATCCCGTCCATTTCCAGTCTGCCGTCGCGCCCTACGTCGCCGCGATGCTGGAAAACACCAGCCTCGACCCGCAGGTCCTGATTTCCGGGTATCAGGCCCTCGCAGCCCGTCGCGAACTCGTCCTCGTCGAAGGCGCAGGGGGCTGGGAAGTCCCGCTGGCCCCCGGCTATCGCATCTCCGATCTGGCTGCCGATCTCGGCCTGCCGGTCATCATCGTGGCTGCGAACAAGCTCGGCGTCCTCAACCACGTCCTCCTGACCGTCAATGCCATCCGCGCCAAAGGCCTGACCTGTGCCGGCATCGTCCTCAACCAGCTCGGCGACGAACTCGACACCGCCATGATCACCAACAAGGGCGTCATCGAGGACCTCACCGGAGTCCCGCTGCTCACCCACATCATCCACGATCAGGATTTCCTCGATCTGGAGGATTTTCCGGTTCTATCGGAGAATTGAAACCACAGATGAAGAGGATGAACACGGATGTTTACTCTGGAAAATCTCTGCTGATCACCTTCGACATTGACGATACGATTCGTCTGCACGGCAATTCGCAACCTTCGGAGCGACCAGTATGGATCTGGGTAGCGCTACTTTTTTATCGCGAGCCTGTTCGAAGCGGATTTATTCAGCTTTGCTGGGACCTCAAGGCGATGGGCTGTCGGATTGGCATCTACACCACCTCCTCGCGCTCGATTGGGTATATTCGCAGATGGATGCGCTGCTACGGATTGAAGCCTGAATTGATCGTAAACTCGCAGCTTCATGCATCTGTGGTTTCTCAGCGGAGCACGAGTGGACGTGGCCCGAGCAAGCATCCCGGACTGTTTGGGGGGGATCTCCACATTGACGATTCCGAGGGAGTGGCGATGGAGAGCGAGACGTATGGATTTCGTTCGCTCATCGTTGATCCAGAGGATTCTGGTTGGTGCGGCAGGATCCTCTCCACGGTCATTGCGTTATCCGCGGATTCCAATAGCAGCGAAAAAGCGCTAAAGTAGGCGACGAAAAGCACTGAAATTGAATGAGGTGTGACAGTTGCTGGATCTGGAATGATTCACGTTTCCGCGTTTGATCCCTTCAATCCGTGTCCATCGGTGTTGATCCGTGGTTGAATTCTCTTCCCGATGGGAAAGCCGAGTAATCCGTCTTGCCTCTTGATTCTTTCCTCTCCTGACCCCTACTTCCCACATGGCTCTTGCCCAGCTTCCAGACGCTACCGGCCACTTCGGCAAATTCGGTGGCATGTTCGTTCCGGAAACCCTCATGGCTCCGCTCCAGGAGCTGACGGTCGCCTTTGACGAGGCCCGACGCGACCCGGCCTTCCAGGCCCAGCTCGACGACCTGCTGCACAACTACGT
>JAIXPW010000062.1 GCA_027485995.1 Verrucomicrobiaceae bacterium | reverse complement strand
CGGAACGAACTGACCGAGGTGCGGTTGGCCTTGTCGTAGGAGGCCTTGAAGATGAGGTGGATGCCGGTCTTGTCGGCGATTTCCTTCACCGAGCGGGCCATTTCCCAAGCGAAGGCTTCACTTTCCAGCGCGCACGGACCGAGGATGAAAAAGGGAACTGGCCCGCCGACTGGGACGTTGCCGATGTTGAAGGGATCGAAGGACATAAGAGGAAGAATTGACTAATGACCAAGCACTAATGACTAAACGAAGAGCTTAATCCTCAGAGACTTGGTCGTAGAGGGGGCGGAGGTTGTTGACGGCGGTGGCGAGGAGCTTGGCCTCGGTGGCGGTGAGGTTGCCGCGGGTCTTGCCTTCGAGCATTTCGAGGCAGTCGAGCACGGATTTCGCAGCCCGGAGGTTCACCTGGTTGGTGCCGGTCTGGGGGTTCGGGATCTGACCGAGAAACATGCCGGCACTTTGGGCCTGGAGAAACAGGAACTCGCTGAAGCGGGGATCGGCTACGGGCTGCTCGGGCATGGGGGAGATTCGGGATTCAAGAATCAAGATTCAAGACTTTAGAAGGGATCAGGCGTCCGGGAGGACGGTGACGAGGGTCGGGGTGACTCCGAGCAGCCTGGCGGCGGAGTCGGCCACGGCTTCGGGGGTCAGGCTGCGGTAGATTTCCGGGAGGCTCCGGTGTTGGTCAGCGGGCTGGTCGAAGAGCAGGTCGATGGCGGCGAGTCGGGCGCAGGAGGCGATCGATTGCTGCTGGATGGCGAGGCTGCTGAGGACGGTGGATCGGACGCGCTCGAAGGCCTCGGCGGGGATGCCGTGCTCGGCGAGCTTGGCGATTTCCCTGAGCAGCTCCTCACGGGCCAAGCCGGCTTGATCGGGCGAGGTGGCGAGGTAGAAGGTGAAGAGGCCGCTGTCGAAGCCGAGGAACTGGGTGGCCCCGACCTGATAGGCGAGGCCCAGTTCCTCACGGATGCGGGTGAAGAGCGGACCGGCCATGTCGGTGCAGTATTCCTGCAGCATCGCCAGAGCATAACGGTCCGGAGACAGCGCGTGGGCTCCGGGAAAGCCGATCGTGAGGACGGCCTGCTTTTTCGGCAGATGGAAGGTGAGGTCGGCTCCGGTGGTGAGCTGGCTGGCCGGCGGCGTCCAACGATGACCGGAAGGGAGTTTCTCGAACAGCGGGGCGATCGCATCTGCGGCCGCGATGGGGTCGAAGTCACCGGCGATGGCGAGTGCGAGGTTCGCTCCGGTGAAATGCAGGCTGTGATGCGCGGACAGCCCGAGGCGGTTCAGCGAGTCGAGGCTTTCAAGTGAGCCGAGTGAATCGAGTCCGTAGCCGGAGGCATTGAAGACCGAGCGTCGCAGCTCGCGGATGGCGGTGTGCAGCGGGTCCTCGAGGGCCTCCTCCAAGGCCGCCCGTTGGCTGGCCTTTTCACGGTCGATGGCATCATCTGGGAGCGAGGGCGAACGAAGGACATCGGCCAGCACTTCGGCCAGCGTCTGGAAATCCGGAGAAAGCCCGCCGGCCTGGACGAGGAGGGCGTTGTTTCCCGCCGAGGCTCCGATGGACGCGCCGAGGGACTCGAGTTCGAGCGCGAGTTCCTCGCCGGTGCGGGATTTCGTGCCCTGGGGAAGGGTCGAAGCGAGGAGCTGGTTGAGGCCGTTGGAGACGTGGGTCTCCGAGGGCAGGCCGCTGCGGATGGCCGTCTGGAAATGCAGCAGTGGCACCCGGCGGTCGGGGAGGAAGGCGAGCTGGACGCCATTCGGCAATGTAAACGACTCGACGTTCGGGCGAGTTCGTGTGGCCTTCGCCGTGCGGGCCGGTGGTGGGGCATCTTCGGGGTCGAGAACGGTCAGGCACATCTTCCCGACATCGAGCGACGAAACCACGCGGCGCACATCGGCGTCAGTGACGGCCTGAATCAGGGCGAGGTAGTTGCGGGTGTGATTGAGATCGCGTGCCTCATGCCAGTTCGACGCAAGATCGGAGGCACGACCGGAAGCAGTGGTTAGAGAGCGGAACTGGCTGGCCGCGATCTGCCGCTTCGCCTTCATCAGCTCATCGTCGAACGCTCCCGAAGGAAACGCGGCCAGCTCGGCAAGCACCGCTTCGATCAATTCATCACGATGTTCCGGCAAGGACTCGGCACTCACCGCGAAGAGCCCCTCTCGGCCCGGCCCTGTCCACGACCACGCGGAAATCTCCAGCGCCAGCTCACGATCCTGGCGCAGGCGACGGTACAGCCGGGCCGAACGACCGCGCCCGAGCATCGCGGCCAGCACATCGTAAACCGGCGCGTCCGGATCGGTGGACGCGGGGATTTTCCAGGCCATCGTCAGCCTGGAGGCAGGCACGGCAAAGGTCTCCCGACCACGACGTTCTCCGACCTGCGGCGGGTCCACCGGCACGTGGGGTTCGGGTCCACCGGCAAGCTGGATCCCGGCTGTTAGAGAGACGGCCAGCTCCCGGATCTCCAACGGATCAAAGTCACCGGAGATCACCATGAACGAACGGTCGGGCGTGTATCGGCTGCGATGATAAGCCAACATTTCCTCATGCGTGACCGCATCGAAGAGATGGCGATGCCCGATGACCGGGTGGCGGCGCGGGTCATGCACGAAGGCGGTCGAGAACAGCAGGCGGTGCGCGACGTTGTCCGGATCATCGAGCCCCATGTCGATCTCACGGCGGATCACGTCCTTTTCCTTTTCGAACTCGGAGACCGGCAGCGTCGGCAGAAACACCAGCTCGGTCAGGATGCCGAGAAACTCCTTGAGCGAAGAAGATGGGCCATCGATGTAGTAAACCGTGCGGTCGAAACTCGTGTAGGCGTTCCAATGCCCACCAGCCGCCTGGACTGAATTGGCGAGCGTGTCCGCATCGTAGCTGCGGGTGCCCTTGAAGACCATATGCTCCAGAAAATGAGAGAGTCCTGCTCCCAGACGCGAGTCCTCGTGAAGGCTGCCGGTTTCCACCCAGATCTGGGCACTGACCACCGGCGCGGAGGGATCTGGATCAAGAATCAGGGCGAGCCCATTCGGAAGAACTTCGACAGTGGCGGTGACGGCAGGATACTCCATGAAATTTACGGCTTGGATAGAGGTGGATGATCGATCAGGAACAGGGATGCAACGTTGGATTGCTTTGGTGACTGTGGTGCTGCTCCTTCTCGGGGTCGGTGGAGGTGTGCTGTATTGGAATCATCGGCAGAACAGGCCGGACAAGGTCTGGGTGCCTCTCCCCCTGAATCCGGAAACGCCGGAAGATGCGCGCGGCACCATCGTCAAGCAACTCGGCACCGAACTGCGCAAGCCCTCGGTGCTGCTGGGAGTCGCCACGGATGTCCAGTTCGCCACCAAGCTGGGACTTCCGTCCAACGAGGCCGCCGTGGATGAACTTGGGAAACGCCTTTTCGTCGAAATCGGAACCGCCGACACCGCCGTGGGCAAGATTCCCTCGATCAACATCGGAGTGAACGGAAAGTCCAAGGAACACGAATTGCTGGGCCAGGTCTCGATCCGCCTGATGAAGGATGTCAGGCGCATCATTGGAGCGAAGGACAATTCAACCCCGAAGTTCTGACTTCCATCAAAAGCGGCTGGAGCCACTGGATGAGCTGCCCGCCGGGGCAGGCTGATTGGTTTTCCCACAACCTCCGCGTGAGCGTGGACTGCGGATGGCACCTCCGCAGTCCCGTTTGGCTCCTCACGAGATCTTCTCGATGAGCTGGCCCGCATCAAATCGCGCTTTCGGCCTTGCAGCCGTGTGATCGCTCTCGGAGCGATAGCCTACCGCGCAGGCGACTGCGGTGGCATATCCACTCTCTTTCAATCCAAGAATCTCATCATAGGCAGAGGGATCCAATCCTTCGAGCGGACAGGTATCGACTCCCATCAGCGCGGCCGCCGTCATGAACTGACCCAGCGCGATATAGACCTGGCGGGTGTTCCAGGCCTGACGGGCCTCCACCGGCATGCTGCCGACGAATCCTTCGATCATGCCCTTCATCGGTGCGAGCGCTTCGGCCGGAGTGGACTGCACCTCGCTGAGCTTGGAGACCCAGTTGTCGATGTCTTCCTGACTGACATCCGTGCGTGTCGCAAACACCACCAGGTGCGAGGCGTCCGTCACCTGACCCTGGCCCCAGGACTTCTCGCGCAGGGCGGCGCGGACATCCGGATTCTCGATGACGAGGAATTTCCAAGGCTGGAGACCGAAGGAGGACGGAGTGAGCACCAGGGTTTCCTCAAGCGCCGCCCACGTTTCCGCGGGGATCTTCCGATCAGCTTGGAAATGCTTGGTGGCGTAGCGCCAGCGCAGCGCGGAGACAACGGATTCAGGAGTGAATTCAGGCATGCGCGAACTATTGGGCATCAAGCTGAAAAGGCAAGGAGACCGCGGGGAAATCCTTCAAGGTCAGGCTGAAAACCACCCCATACTCGTCGTTGACCCGGTTGTCACGGCGGGTGAAGCCGATGCCCGCCACCCAGTTTCCAAGGTCGCGGTGGACCGTGTACTGCTCGACTTCCAGCGTGCCGTCGTCGAGCTCCCAAAGCTGGAACATTCCAACCCCCCACCGTTCATTGAGCCGGGCATAGGCGCGCAGGTCGATGCGGTTGGAGTCGATCAGGACCGGATGATTGTTCAGCAGTCGGTCGCCGATGGAGAACTCGAAGTTCTCGGTGGGCTGGAAGCGGAGGCGGGCGGTGACCTCACTGAATCCTGAGCCGTCATTGACCACCGGAAACTGGGTTTCCAGATCCACTGCAAGCCACGGCAGCGGACGCCAGCGGACGTCGTTGTAGAGATTCGAGAGGTTCCGGTTTCCTTCCGGATCCTGGAGAAAGGCATCCATGTAGGTGTCCAGGTAAAGCCACTCGTAACTCTGGCCATCACGATGGGTGAGCAGCCGGTTGCGGGCACCGACGCGGACGATGTTCCAGTCACGGATGTCATCAATGGCCGTGAACCGTCCGACATCGAGGGTGCGTGGTCGGGTTGAGAAGGAAAGCCGGTCGATTTCCGGAAATGTCGGATCCAGGTCGTCCGTGGAAACAAGGGACCAACGCGCATAGGGCTGCAGGACATGAACCAGCCCATCCAACCCAAGGGTGCGGTCATGAAAGTCGCCGAAGTCCTTGGAAAACTTCACGGAAGCCTCGGCTCCGGCCTGAAGATAGGTGCGGTTCACCGAGTCCGATGGCCCGGAGACATCCCAATAGCGGCTGTAGCCGAGCCCGACCTCCGGCACGAGACTCAGCCAACCACCGAGATTCAAGGGCAGTGAAAACTCATGATAGGTGTGGAAGCGCGCGAAGCCGGGATCGAGCAACTGGGTGGCCAACGCGGGAATCGAGGCATTTCCCGGAGGCAAGGCACGGATGCGCTCGACCAGCAGGCGCTCGTAGGGTGGAAGCTGCGCCAGGAGACCCGGAATGCGCGGATCACCGGGGGCGAGCGTCAGCAAGGGAATGATGATCGCGTTGCGGGTCGGATCCGCCGCACTTTCCGAATACGAACCCAGCGAAGTGGTGCCTTCATGCAGGATCGGGAGGTCGAAAATCGGCGCCCGCGCCTGATCCAGGGCCAACTCCGGGAGCCGGGTGTCGGAGCGATAGAAGTCATTCACCCGCATCCGCGTGAACAGCGAGGCGAGCGTGGCTCCATCGTTGCGGAAGATTCCGAGCGTGTTGTCAGGAAATGGATCGGTTCGGAAGACCCTTGGATCAAAGTCCTCGAGATAGTACTGGTCGCTCAACAAGGTGACGTTGGCATCGAAGCGCCAGTCGGCATCGTCGGGCATGTCATAGGGAATGCGATACTTCAGCTCCGCACCATAGCGGTTGTCATTGATCGCTGTGCGGGGAATGCCCGACCGCTGGATCGATGAGTCGAGGTCGTAGAGATAATAAAGCTTCAACCAACCAAGATTGGGATTGTCCTCGATGCGTGTGTCATAAAGATCAACTCCGGTTCCGACTCCGCGCGAGCCGCGCAGGTCGAGATGCCACTTGGAAAGCAGCCATTCATCATGGGTCTGGCCGGTCTTTTCGTCACGCTCACCACCCAACATGATCCCGTAGGTGTTGAGAAGATAGGGGCCCCAGTTCGAGCGGGAACCCGGCTGGAAATGATAGCCCAGCTCCCTGTCCAATGGCTGGCTGAGATACGGCAGCCAGAAGACCGGCGTGTCGCCCGCATAAAACTTCAGGTCATTGAAGACCACCTTTTCTCCGGGATAAACCGTCGTGCGGGAAGCGCGGATCCAGTAATTCGGATCCTCCACGTCGTTGGTGGTGATGCCGGCGTCCTCGCCCACGAAGACCTGCTTCCCATCCGAACCCGTTTCCAGTCCAAACTTTCCGGACTCAAGCAGCAAGGGGTCGACCGAGGCCCTCAGTCCGGTGGAATCCAGCGACTTCTTGCCATAGTCATAGACCGCCTGCTCTCCACGCTGCAGCGTATTGCCCTGATAGACGCTGACGTTGCCCATCAGGTTCACCGTCTTGACATTCGTGTCGATCACCGCCCGATCCGCAAACACCTCGATGCCGGTGTCGGTCCTCATCTTCACCATCCCCGTGAGGTCGATCGTCTTCTTGATGACGTTGCCCACGGCATGATTCGCGGAAAGGGTGGCGCCATTGTCCGTGGTGACCTTGACCGCTCCCTCGTAGCGGAGTTCTCCGGTCGGCGCATCGTAGGCGATCTTCCCGCCCATGTTCGAAATGGTCACCTCTTTCGGCAAGGTCGGCGTCAGGGTCTCGGTCTGGCCGAACGGGAGCACAGGTGGCGGCACCGGGGCAATCTTGTCCACCCCGGGAGCCGCCCCAGGGTTCGGAAGCACTTCCGGTTGCTGCGCCAGCAACGGCACCGCCCACAGAAGCGTCAAAAACGAAACGCCAACATTCATCCTCATCGCTGCCGATCAGAGGGATTCGGGTCGGTGAAGTAAAGGGTGAATCGGTCCCGCCAACGGCGGCGAGATCCGCCCTTTTGAAATCGCCACCCGGTGCCATGTTCACGTCATGCAGCCCGCCCCCATTGCCATCCTCGGAGCCACCGGCTTCATCGGCCGACATCTCGCCGCCCGCCTCCAGGCGAAAGGCATCCCGGTCACCGGCATCAGCCGCTCGCCCAAGGCCGATGTGGCAGGCATTTCCCGCTGGCAGACCCCGGACACCCTCGACCTCGCCCACCACCAGGCTGTCGTCAACCTTTCCGGCGAACGCGTCGATTGCCGCTGGACCCCCGCCCAGAAGATCATCCTCGAACGCTCCCGCATCGAGGTCACCGAGCGCCTCGTCGGCCACCTCCGCTCGCTCGATCCCGCCTCGCGACCCGCCGTCCTCCTCAATGGCTCCGGCATCGGCTACTACGGCGACGGCGGCGATACTCCGCTCGACGAATCCGCCCCCGCTGGGACCGATTTCCTCGCGAAACTCTGCGTCGATTGGGAAGACGCCGCCCTTGAGGCCACCACCTTCGACACCCGCGTCGTCCTGCTCCGCACCGGCGTCGTCCTAGGAAAGGGCGGGGCCGCCTTCGACAAGCTCCGCAAGCTCTTCGCCCTCGGACTCGGCGGAAACCTCGGCTCCGGCCGCCAGTGGATGCCCTGGATCCACCTCGACGATGAAATCTCCGCCATCGTCCACGCCATCGAGACCCCCATCCTCCACGGCCCGCTCAACCTCGCCGCCCCGCAGCCCGAGCGAAATGCCGACTTCACCCGGAAACTCGCCGCCGCCCTC
Source organism: Verrucomicrobiaceae bacterium (assembly GCA_027485995.1). Taxonomy (GTDB): domain Bacteria; phylum Verrucomicrobiota; class Verrucomicrobiia; order Verrucomicrobiales; family Akkermansiaceae; genus Luteolibacter. The sequence continues at coordinate 594 of JAIXPW010000062.1, read as the reverse complement.
CACCGCCCGGCCTTCTTCCACGCCCCGTCCTTCGCCCTGAAACTCGCCCTCGGCGAATTCGCCAACGCCCTCCTCACCGGCCAGCGCGCAGTCCCCGCCGCCCTAACAACTTCCGGCCTCACCTTCCGCCACCCCACCCTCGATTCCGCACTCGCCGATCTGTTGGGATGAAATACGAAACTCGAAATCTGAAACGGGCAATCAAATCCCTCTTTCTCTGCGTCAATCCTGTCCATCTGCGGTTGAGTTCCTCTTTTTGATTTTTCAGACAGTCTCTCAGTGATCTCTGCGACTCCTCATTGCCTCTGCGGTAAAGGAATGCTGAGAAAACCAAAAACGATCCTCAGTCTCCATCCGTGTGAATCCTCTTCATCCGTGGTTCATCCATCTGAATTCCTCCCACTGGCCTGAACCCTGCTCCCTCCCTCACGCTCGCCAACCTTGCAACGGCAGGTATTTTCCCGTTTCCTTCCCACATGGCCGCTCCGCAAAACGTCATCGCGCTGGTTTACGACTACGACCAGACCCTCAGCCCACGCTACATGCAGGATGACGTCGTCTTCCCCGAATTCGGCATCGACCCCGCCCAGTTCT
>JAIXPW010000204.1 GCA_027485995.1 Verrucomicrobiaceae bacterium | reverse complement strand
CTTCGAGAACGAACGGAACTCGATCGCCACGTCGCGGGCACCTTCGATTTCAAAGATCGAGCGCGGGATTTCCGGGTCCTGGATGAAGGCCTCGTAGGCGGCGTCGAAGAAGATGATGGTGTCGTTTTCCTTGGCATAACTCACCCAGGCCTCAAGCTGCGCGCGGGTGGCGACGGCTCCGGTCGGGTTGTTCGGGAAACAGAGATAGACGAGATCGACCTTCTGCTTCGGAAGGTCCGCCACGAAGCCGTTGGCGGCATTGCAGGGAAGGTAAACAAGGCCCTCATAGGCACCCTTCTCATCGGCGTCACCGGTGTTTCCAGCCATGACGTTGGTATCGACATAGACCGGGTAAACCGGGTCGGTGATGGCGATCGTGTTGCCCTTGCCGAAGATGTCGAGGATGTTGCCGGTGTCGCACTTCGAACCGTCGGAGATGAAAACCTCATCGGCGGAAATGCCAAGATCGGCGAACTGGTTGTCGACGATCGCCTGACGAAGAAACTCGTAGCCCTGCTCTGGGCCGTAGCCCTTGAAGGTGTCGCGGCTGGCCATTTCATCGACGCCCTCATGCATCGCCTTCACCACCGCGGGTGGCAGGGCCTCGGTGACGTCGCCGATCCCGCAACGAATCACCCGCTTGGCGAGCTCGGGATTGGCGTCGGCATAGGCTTTCACCCGGCGGGCGATCTCGGGGAACAGGTATCCGGCTTTCAGCTTCAGGAAATTCGCATTGATGGTGGCCATGGCGCGGGGAAGAAAAGCCGAAATCGGCGGGCTGGAAACTCAAAACTGCCGTGGCAGTCGTGGCCATCGCATGAATTCGGAATTTTAGAACCACGGATGAACGCGGATGGACACGGATTTCAGAAAAGCCCAAGCAAGTTAGTCATTCTACTCGGTCTTCATCCGTGTCATTCCGTGTTCATCCGTGGTTCAATTCTTCTCCTCTGAAACGCGATCACTGCAGCCAACGCGGTCCCCAGCGCGATGATCTGGTAGCCCGAAAGTCCCCAAAACGGCTTCGGCGTGCCGCGCAGGAATTCGTGGGCGAAGCGGAACAGGCCGTAGCCGATCAAATACAAATGGAAATGCTGGCCGGTCTGGAGGTGCTTCCGCCGCAGGACCCAGAAGACGATCATCGCGATCACTTGAAAGCCGATCTCCACCTGCACCGACGGCCAGCGGCCGAACGAGCACTCGATCCCACCACAGCAGCCCGCATTCAGACAGCCGATCCGACCCATGATCAATGGCACCGGTAGCAGCATCGCAAAGCGGTCGCCCGTCGTCTCGCGATACCCCAGCGCCCTCTTCGCGATCTCCACCGCCGCCCATCCACCCGGCAGTGCGCCCATGATCGACTTCCCGGAAAGCCAGATCACCCAGCGGTTCGGGTCATCAAAGTGCAGCCAGCCCTCGGCGAACAGGAACGCCAGCTTCGCCCCGGCAAAGGCGCCCGCCAGACCCGCGCCATAAATCAAGGCCACCCGCCCATCCTTCTTCGATTCCCGAAACCAATACACCGCCCCCCACACGATGCCGAAGATCAGCATCAAGGCGTAGATCGGAGAGCCGGTGGGGGTGATGGGGAGGTTCAAAATTTGATGGGATCGATCAGACAGGCGCAGAATAGGATCAAGGCGAGCAGGATTGGGATCAGGAAAATCTGCGCCAGAAAGAAGATCAGGACTTCATCTGAGAATCCATTCAGGTGATTGCGAATCCGACCGTTCAGATGGGCTTTGAACCATCCCGTTCCGACCACAAACCCCGCGTTCATTAAGATCACGGCCGGCACTCGAATGATCGAAGCCGATTGGAGGAGCGTGTCACTTATCCAGCCAACTCCAACAATGGACACATAAGCAAAAATGGTTGGCACCAACCACAGCAGCACCCGAAACCAAGCCTGCGCGCGGTTTGTGGGAGGTTTCTCGAATTTCTCGTCCATGGGTTTATTGGCTCATTAGACGATCAACTTCCTGATCCAATAGAACACGAAGATCAACGTCGGGATCAGTAAAATCTGGGCAAAGAAAAACTGAAACGAGCGATAGCTCAGATCCCTCCGATGCCTTGGACCACTCATGGTCAAAATCGAGTAAAGTAATCCGGGTCCTGCGATGAAGGCGAGCAACATCATCAGCATGATGATCGTGCCAATGTTATCGTGCGCGTGGCGCCCCTTGATGCCGAGTTTGTCCAACAAGGTGCCGAAAAGGTAACCAAACTTGAGCAAGCCGTTGTAAGTCCCAGTCAGCAAAGCGGCTGGCAGCATCCACAGAAACCAGGCGATCAGCCAATGTGGCTCACGGTTCAGCTCGGGAACGGGGGGCGGTAAATCGGTCCGACGGGTTACAGGCTTTTGAAACTGCTTCGACTGAGGTGAATCGGAGAATTTCATGACCGATCATTGAATTCAACGAGCACTCAGCGCACAGAATGCGAAGAGCGCCGACCCGAGTATGACGGGAATGAGCGCAAGCTGGCTCAGAAAGAATACCACCATCGAACGGGCCATTTCACCCGTTCTCCTCTCAGGACTCAAAAGCCTGATGCGGCGGGACATCACCGTATCGAACCAACCGGCCGCACCAATAAAACCGAGGTTCAATACCACCCAGCCAAAGATCCCGAATCCCGCATGCCCGATCCCCCAGCTCACCACAGAGAAGGCGCTTGGGATGAACCATAACATTACCCGCAAGCAGCCCTGCGCCTGATTCACTGGCGGCGGGGATTGTGGCTCTGGCGGAATTCCGGGTGGTGGTTGCTCAATCATTTCCCACCTCCCGCGGCATAATATCGACAGAACGAATCCAGCGTCCCGTCCTGGCGGATGACATGGGTGCAACAGCGGTCGATGCGGTCCTGATCCCAGGTCCAAGCGTCCATGAAGGGCTTGATGAACAGGCGGAAGGTGTCCTTTTCCTTCATCTCGAAGCGATGCAGGATGTCGCCGAGCTCGGTGTTCTCACAGCCGCATTGGATGAGGTCGGAGAGCTCGTAGTTCACCTTGTCGCGCAGGAAACCCTGGACGTTGGCGAAGTTGATGAACTCGGAAATGCTGCGCGTGCCGATCGGGGTGCGTAGCAGGTAGCCGATGGTCGCGCAGTTCGGATCGCCGCAGGGCAGCGGGGTGAAGTCCTCGTAGCGGAGTTTTCCGGACGACTGCTCGACCGCGCCGAGGATGATGTCGGCGGTGTTGAGGCGCTCGCCCGTGCTGTCGATCGTCCGACCTGTTAGAAACATCGGCTGGAAGGAAATGCCACGGCACACGCCGTAGTTCAGGCCGGTCTCGATGGTGTCCCAGAGGTGCGGCAGATTTTCATTCATCACGGTCATCGCCAGCGTGAACGGAATGCCCTCGCGATCGCAGCGTTCCATCGCGAGGCGTTTCATGTCGCGAAGATCCGCGCCACGCAGGTCGCGTTGGCCGGCTTCCTGGGGACCATCGAACTGGAGGTAGAGCTGGAAATGGCCGAGCCGTGCGCGCTTTCCGAGTTCCTCGAGAAAGGCGTCCTCCTTCGCGATCCGGACCGCGTTGGTGTTGACCAAGCAGTAGTCGATCATCGGATGCGCGTGGATCCAGTCGATCAGCTCGAACAACTGCGGATGCAGGGTCGGCTCGCCGCCGGAAAGCTGGAGGATCTCGATCTTGCCCTTGCGGTCGATCACTCCCTGGATGCGCGATTGCAGCGAGGCCAGCGAGTGATGCTTCAGCCGATCCCCCGCCGCGCCGACCGGGGAGTCCGCGAAACAGGTCGGGCAGGCGAGGTTGCAGGAATCGACGATCTCGATCAACGCGAGGCAGGTCGAAAGCACCTCGACCTCCGGCACCGTGGCATCGGCATTTCGTCCCAGCGTGCCGGTGACTCCGGCGGGATCCGCCGAGCAGGCACAACCGGCGCCACAGGCATTCGAGGGATTTCCTTTCGCCAGCCAGTAAAAGCGCGCGTCGCTCGCAATGCAGGCCGTTGCCTCGCCGTGATCCGGACAGGTGCGGGTGAGATAAACTTTTGCCGGAGTGCCGGTCGTTTTCCAAACCTCCGCAGGAACGTCCGCCTGACAGGTCGGGCAGCGCGAGATGGTTTGCTTCAAGGTTTCCTTGAGGGAGGGGAAGATCATGGGTCAGTGCATTAGGATGAAACAGGAGCCATACCAGACGGCGAGACAGATGACGATCTGACCGAGAAGATAGAAGAAAACAATCAAGTCTCGGAAGCCACCTAGATGTCGGAATCTGATTAGCTCATTGAAGTGGATAGCTCCCCAAACGACCGTGAAAAATGCAATCAATGGAGTCAGCAGATACAGTAGAAAGAAGTTTGGCAATCCCGCGACCAGATTCCCAACCCCCGTCAACAAGGGAGGAGTCAACAACAGCAACCACAAGCGTCCTCTCGGAATCTCGGGCACAGGCTTCGGTGTCTCAGGCTCCGGGTTCATGTGGGAATCACCAGGAGGTGAAGAGAAAACAGGAGCCGAACCAGACGGCGAGACAGATGACGATCTGACCGATGAAGTAGAAGAAGCCGAGCAGGATCGCCGAGCGACCCTGATAACGCGGGTGCAGCGCCGAATTGAAGCTGAAAAGAAAACCAATCGTCAGGACGAGGGACAAGATTGGCACCCACAGAAAGATGACTCCGTAGTCATTGCGGCTCCAGTTCAGTCCGGTGATGCAGTTCGCGATGAAGGTGGCACCGGGTGGCGCCATCAAGGAGGTCCAGAGTTTCCCTCGGGGGATCTTCGGCTGGGGGTGCAGGATTTCAGGCAGTTCATTCATGGGCCAATGCTGAGGATTAGAGCACCTAGGAACAAGGAGGCCCCGATCAAACCGTTGACGATGAGGTAGCCAAGGCTAAGCAAGATCACATCTGACTTCTGATAACGTCGCTCGAGCAGGGGGACCAAGGCAATCAAGCATGCGACGAGAACGATCACGGCCAGAATCGCCATCGCAAGGAATCCCAACAGCGACAACGATGGAGGTTCCAGTGCCGAACACATCCATGCAGCAGTCGCGGAAAAACAGCAGGGCGCGAGCAGGCAGGCCCGGAGCCTTCCTCGTGGAATCCGTGGCCTTGCAGCCGGAATTTCAGGCTCCTCACTCATGACGCCGCGATCAGGAAACAGGCCCCCACCGCCAGCCCAAGGATGACGACCACCTGGCCGATGAGATAGCCGAAGGTCATCAGCACCACGTTGCGGGTCGTATACCGTCGGCTCAGGAGGACGATGAATCCAACGAGGCTTGCAAGCGAAGCCGCAATCACCAGGAAGCCGACGACCGTGTTGATCCCACGAGCGGCAACTGGGTCCAGCCGGGATGTCGGGTTCGACAACAGGACGAGCAACAGCACCCTGACGATCACCGCAACAAGCGGCCCCAGCAGACAGGCCCACAAGCGCCCGCGAGGGATCTTCGGAATCTCGGGCATCAGGGGCTGACCTTCAGACATCGTTCTCAACTATCGCACCCATCTGGGATCGGCGATTCCAAATATCGGGTTCTTCCCGCGATTTAGTGGGTGGCTTCCGGTCGCAGGTCCAGGCGAAGGCTGCTAGGGTCGCTCCATGGAACAGTCTCTGACGGCGCATTATGCCATGCTTTTGGGGCTTGATAG
>JAIXPW010000097.1 GCA_027485995.1 Verrucomicrobiaceae bacterium | reverse complement strand
TTCGAACTCGCGAAACTTTTCCCGTCGCCGTTCGGACACGTCGAAATGTCGCTCGCGGTTCCCCATGGCCGCTTGTTCCGCACCGGCATCGTCTCCGGCTACTCCGCCCCCGGTGCACAGCAGCGCAACTACTGCTACGCTGATCCGCTGACCGCCTACAACGAACTCTTCAAGTCCGTCACCAATCAAAACGCCATCGAGTCCGACAACTCCCTCCTCGACTACCTGCGCGGCGAAGAATCCCTCCGGCTCAAAAACCTGGACGGCGAGGAACGCCTCAAGATCGACAACCAGGTCCGTGCCCTCGAAGCCATCCGCGAGCGCAACCAGAAAGTCGCCACCTGCGGCGACACCATCCGGAAACACCTGCCCAAGCTGGACCCCATCCATGAGAACGGCGGCAGCGACGCCACCCTGCTTCAGAAACAAGGGGCCTTCACCGACATCCTCATCGCCGCCCTCGCCTCCGGCCTCACCAACGTCGTCACCTACACCATCGACGACCTCGGCACCGACATCGCCACCCTGCCCGAAAACGAAGCCAAGACCAGCATCCACGCCATCGGCCACGCGGCGGATGATGGCGCGCTTGCCATGCGCGCCGCCATGCAGGCGCACCACATGAACGAGATCTCAACCATGGTCACCAGGCTCAAGGCCATCCCCGAAGGCGACGGCACCTTGTTTGACAACACCACGATCATCTATCTGCCCGAAACCGGAGCCGGCCACCACAGCCCGGACACCGAGGCACCCATGATCGTCATGACCGGCAGGAAATCCAAACTCGATCTCGCCGGCCGCTACATCCGTCTCCCCTTCCACGGCACCGAAGGCCACAAGACCCTGAGCAACTGGTACACGACCCTCCTCAACGCCTACGGCAACCCCATCAAGCACTATGGCGACCTGGACATGGTGATGCAGCGCGGCAGACTCGATCAAATGGGAGCCATTGCGCGTTTCATCGCGTGAAGCGCCGCAGCACAAGGACTGAATTGTAGATCCGTACACTCCGATATCCCGAAGATCATCGATTGCTGAAGAGCCCAAGCAACTTGCTGCATTCTTAAAAGGGAAGCCGCCGATTCTGCGACGCCAATTTCCCACTCGCCATCGCAGCACGGTGGCCTGAGGTGCCTTTCAGATCGATCACTCGCAATTCCGCAGGACCCTCGTCAAAGGCTGCTGGCGGACGCGCATTTCCCGATCGAACGATCCTGGACCATCCGCGTCGCCAGCACCGCCGTGAACGCGCCTATCAGACAAGCGAACATGTCCACCTGCGTGTCCCAGACATCACCCTGCGTCCCAAGAAACGACTCCGCCGCTTCCTCGGAAATCAGCGCCGTCGCCCACTCGAAGAGCTCGTAAACCGCGCTCACCGCCATGCAGAAGCAGACTGTGAGAAACCCCTGCCAACCGCGCCGCGCGATGACCTGATTGCGGATCATCACCTCCCGGAACAGCACCGCCGGCACAAAGCCCTGCGCGAAGTGACCCAGCCGATCATAGTGGTTCCTCGAGAAATGGAACACCTCCCTCACCCAGTCCCCCGCCGGCACCAGGGCATAGGTGTAATGCCCTCCCACGATCAGCACGATCATGTGAAACACGATGCAGGTCTGGGCGAAGTTCGAGAACACCCAGCCCTTGCGTCGCGCCATGAACAGCGCCACGAACCCGATGAACACCGGAGCCACCTCCAGCCACCACGTGATCCAGTCAAACGGCTTCCATGCCGACCAGAGCAGCACCGGCAAGACGAGCAGCACCACCGGATCCCATTTCCAAACCCTCATCCGTAGAGTCTGCCAAGCCAACTGGGCAATACCACCTCCAATCCAATCCAGCGGATCGGAAACGTTCGTAATCCCTCCTTCAGGAGGCTTCTTCCTCTTTACCCCACATGCGCTTCATCCAAAAGCCCAGGCTTGCCCGACTACGTGCTACCCTGATTGAAGATCACGATCACACGAACCCCATCGAGGCTCCATCCGACGGACGAGCCGATCAGAATCAGGAGGACGAAAGCCGGATGATCGGCGCCGATTGTTTCAGAGGCACCGAGGCAGAGTATCTTGTAAATCGTTCATCTTAATGTCAAAATTGCGAGGTGATCGGTCGCCGTGTCCGGTCTCACGTCAGAGATGCTTCTCGTGAGATTTCCCACCGTCGTCCTCATTTGCCCGAGGCAGGTCGGAATGAAGACCTTGGCAAGATTCCACCCAGCGGACTCCGACGGACTCTACCTCGACCTTGAGAACCAGCGCGAACTCTTCAAGCTCTCTGACCCCAAGCAGTCCCTTTCCCAGCGCGGACGCCTATTCGTGGTGATCGATGAGGTCCAAGGGGCACCCGATCTCTTTCCGCCGCTGTGCACCGAACTCAACGCACGGAAGAACCAGCAGGACAAGGGAAGCCATCTTCGGGAGGCCCCTCAAGCTAACGGCAGCTCATCTCAAATGACCTTGCGGCGATGAGGCGGATCGATTAGGAACTGCTAAACGTCAAACCGTGAATGCCAATTCACATCGTCACTTTTGCCCAAGTCTCTCCGTCCGGAACGCAGGGAGAAAATCGTCGGTTCGATCACGAATGGGAACAGAAGTCTCACAAAATGTTACGAGGCGCGAAATGCCCCGGCCGCCGATTTCTGAACCGTCCTCCGGATGGGATATCTCGTTCGATTGTTGGCTTCAGAGACCACTCGGCCATGGCAATTCAGCTTTCCTCTTCAACTCATGTCAGCATTAATCCATTCCTATCATGATTCGTTTTTCAAAATCAGCTCTACTTGGGTTAGCGACAATTGCCACTCTTGGGATCATTGGTGGATTGATTTTCCGGCAAGATTTTGTCGAGAAGGGAGCTGTTGGCGTCTCTTCTGAATCCACTGAGAAAAAGGGCGCCAAGACCCAACTTTCCAAGGTTAGAACGGACAAACGAAGTCCTGCCAATAAGGCAGAAGCTTTAGAGGGAATTTCAGATGATCTCACACCTGCAAAAGCTTCATTGCTACTCGAAGATTTCAAAGCAAAACATCCCGGCAATAGCGAGCGTATTGCGTATGCGAGCGCCATCATCAAGAAGCTTTGCGAGTTAGGTTACACGCAGGAAGTTTGGGATTTGATCGAGAAAGGCCCAGGCGGAATCAGGGATAACCAGATCATAAGTTTCTATGAGAATGTTAATTTATCAGATAATGAGTTGCTCGGGAAGATCTCAGGTTCCCCCCTAAGTGAAATTCACGTAAGCTTCATTGGATTTATGTCTCGTTTCACGCCTGAGCAATATGAAAAGGTTGTTGAATCTTCCGATTTCAGGAATTTTCTAGGGGAGCTAGATAAGCTGAGCGCCAAAGAAGCTGCTGTCGTAAAGAATAACATTTCCAGTGGTTTGGGTCATTCAATCACAGTCTCCCTGTATGAGAACCCGGATAAAATCAAGGATCTCCTCAAAATCGCGGCTCGTCTTAACTCTGCGGGAATTTTGGATACATCTCGTTTCATGGATCTTGCATCGAGATTTGGTCGTAGCGATCCCTTTGAAAACTGGGCTTTGGTCAGCGCGCTCAAACCAGAACCTGACGGTCGTGTGGGACAACTTCGGAGCAACATGATCCGGGACATGCTTGAGGTTGATGCTCCGAAGGCGATTTCAGAAGTTCTCTACAATCAGAATCCGGCAAAAGCGTCGGATATTAACGCTGCTGTCGAGTCATGGGTGAATATCGATTCAAATGGAGCAGCAGATTGGTTTCAACAGAAGCGTTCAACGTTGAGCCCACAAGATCGTGACGCCATTGCTGCTGCATTCTCCTCCTATGCTGGCGACCATTCGGAGTTTTCCGGTGCTCGGGAATGGGCAGAGCAAATTCAAAACCAGACGCTCAAAGCCGAAATGATCAAGAAAATCACTGAAGCCGCGGCAGCCAAGGAAGAGGGGACTAACGGGACTCGATAGTTGTCGCTTTAGACAGGCGGCGAGGAATGTAAGCCTGGATTTCATGAAAGGAGATGTGCTTTAACCACATCCGGGCTTGGCCTTTCAGATAGAGCCGCTTCTCACCTCTTGAACTTCAAGACCTGCCCCTCTTCGATGCTCATCGTCTTGTCCACCCCATCGAGGGTGTAATCGACCTTCAATTGCTTCTCGATGCCGTCCGCCGGGTCACCAAAGTTTTCGGCAGTGGCATGAACGGGGAGCGATTCTTCGATCCAATCGGTCACCTTCTGCGTCACGTTGACCACGGCGTTGCTGGCGAAATCACCAAAGACGGCGTTCTTGATCACGAGGTGCGTGTTGGCCTCACGTTTCACCGGTTTGAGGACCAGGAACGGGTTCCCAATCATCAGGATGCCGGAGACGATGTCGCCCGGTTTGTGATCGCCCATGGCGTGTTCGATCTCGTGAGCTTGCTTGCAGGGGAGATAGGCCTTTCCGAGATAATCCCCGGCGCGGAGGCGCTCGTAGATGAGGTTGTCGAAACCAACGCCACCGCTGCGGACCTGGCCGACGACGGCCTGACCGAGATGCTTGCCGAACACCCAGCTCAGGCCGCAGTTCGGGCCGTTGTGGTCATGTTCGGTCTTGGTCCAGTTCGCCGCGAAGCAGCCATGGCTGATGGTGATGAGCGATCCCGTCTTCAGGTCGAAGATTTCCTGGGCCATGAGGTCCTCGTCGAACATCGCGTGCCCGGTTTCATCCGAATGGAGGGCCACACATGTGAGCGAGTAGCTGTGCGTCTTGAAGGCCTCCAGCGCCGCCTTGTGCGTGCATGACTTCCCCTCCAGGATCGTCACATCACCCGGCGCTGAAAAGCGGGTGCCACCCCGCCTTTTGAACCAGTCGCCCGGACCCGCCCAATCCTCCGTGGGCTCCTCTGACCAGAAGAGGAGCGTGCGCGGTTCGGGGACCACTTTGCCCGTGTAGTAATCGTGGGTCTTGGCAAAGAACCGGCCCAGCGCAGGGATGTCGTCGTCATTGGCCTTTTCCGTCGCGCGGAGGTTGGCGACCCAGAGCTTGAGCTGAGGTTTGCCCCGATAGGCCTCGTCCACGCCGTCCTTGTTCTTGTCCACGAACGGCAGATCGAAGTCCTCATAGTAGAGCGGATTCGGATTCGGATGCTCATGCATGAAGAAGAGGCGCATGGGCATCGCGCCAACGAGGATGACACCGCTGATGCCCTCCTGGTCATGCAGGCTCTTGATGGCCGCCCGGACTTCTTCAGGAGTCTGCCAATCGCGGGCCACGACCTGCAGCTTCACCGGGAAGCGCTGCTCCACATCGGCGATGTAGAGGCGCAGGGGCTCAGCGAGCGCTTTCAGCGTCGGCTCGCGCAGCAGGATCGCCACACGATCCGGCTCGGCGGCGGGCAGTGTCGAGACGATGAGGAGATAGAGGAAAGTGAAGATGCTTTTCATTGGTTTTGTCTATTCCATAACTCCGGCGGCACCCACGGCCCAGACGCGAATTTTGGCGGCTGTTCCTGCGGGCGCTTTGTTGCCTGCGAACTCAATCCGCACGCGGTGCTGGCCTGGGGGTAAATCTTCCGCGAGCGGCAGGCGATTGGGACTGTTTTTCAAAGGCTGCTCTTTGCCGCCGTCGATGGAGAAGGTGGCGAAGGGTTCTGAGTCCTTTTCGATGTCGTATCCCACGAAGAGCAGCTTGCCCGTGAAACCGAACTCGATGCTGCCAGCGGCCGAAGCGGGACTTTCCCACTTGGTGTGGTCCGTGTTCTGGGTCCAGCCGCTGTTTTGTATGGGCTTCAAGTCGGCGCCTTGCGCATAGCGACAGTTGGCGAAGAGGTCCGTGATCATCGGTGCGGGAAGATCTGGCTTCGCAATCGCGGTCGCCTCAGGTTTGCCATTCACGTCATTGAGCAGTGCGATCAACAGCTCGGAGGCTAGGATGTGTCCGGTGTCGTTCGGATGCACCACATCGGCATACATCACCTCCCACTGGGTGCGTCCGCTGTAGATTTCCGGCCACCACGCATCGCGAAAACTGACCATCGGCAGGTCATAGTGACGGCCGAGCATGTGCTGCGTCTCCTGGGCGTTTTCACCCTTTCGCTGCATGAAGAACAACTGCACCAGGGCAGGCTGCTGCGGCGCGCGCAGGATCTGCCGCAGCACACCCTCGTAGCTGCCCCAGAACATCGGCACCGGATGATTGTCGTTCACCGCATACTCCACGATCACGAGGTCCGGCTTTTGGCTCAGCACGTCGAGCTGCACCCGCATGGCACCGTAGAGTGAGTTGGTCCCGCCGATGCCTGCATTCACAAAGCGCACCTTGGCCTTGGGAAAGGTTTGCGTGAACCAATCCGCCACCCGCGCGATGTAGCGGTTCTTCGGGTCCTTCGTCTGCAAGCCACCTGCGGTGATCGATCCACCAATCGCCGCCACGCAGATCTCCTCACCACGACGAGCCTTCGCCATCACCGCTGCCAATCGACTCACGTCCCCGTGGGAAACGATGCCTCGCTGTTTGATGGATGGCGTGGTCACAGGTGACTCCGCATGAACGATGATCGAGGGTTGGAGTGTGAGACAGGCTAGAATGGCAAAGCAGAGTGGCGAGGGGTTTTTCATGCGAGAGGAAGGGTAGGTCCTTGGCAGAGGATAGTAGGTCAAAAATTCTCTATTATCCAGCTCCATGGATCGTCCCCGACACCCATTTGACACCCCACTCCTGAATGGCGCCCATGACAGGCAGGAGAGCTTTTCCTTTTGAGGTGAGTTGATAGGCGAGCCTCTTTGAGCCTTCAGAGATGGGGACCTGGACGATCATCTGTTCCTGGATGAGGCGCTCTAGTCTGTCGCTGAGAATATTGGTCGGGATACGCTCTGGAGAGGCAACAAAGTCTTTGAACCGGGTGCTGCCGCTGGCGAGGTCGCGGATGAGCAACAAGGTCCACCGGTCTCCGATGATGTCCAAGGCACACGCCAAGGGGCAGGAAGACCGGTGGGCCTGTGGTTTGGCACTTTTAATGAGGCTGGGTTTCACCTTGCGGGTTGGGATGGGTTTATTCCCCTTGGTCCACGCGGAACCAGATGGCGTAGAGGGCTGGCAGGAAGGCCAGCGTCAGCACCGTGCCGACGGCCGTGCCGCCGATGAGCACGTAAGCCATGGAACCCCAGAAGACGGAATGCGTCAGCGGCATAAAAGCCAGCACGGCGGCAAGGGCGGTGAGAATGACCGGGCGTGACCTTTGCACGGTGGCCTCGATGATGGCTTGATAGGGAGTGTGCCCTTCTTGCTGATTGGTGTGGATTTGGCCGATCAAGATGAGGGTGTTCCGCATGAGGATGCCCGACAGACCGATCAATCCGAGGATGGCATTGAATCCAAAGGGCTGCTGGAACAAAAGCAATGCCGGAACAGCTCCGATGAGCCCGAGCGGGCCCGTCAGCATGACCATCCACATTGCCGAGAAGGAGCGCACTTGGACGATGATGATTGCCAGCATGAAGAGCAACATGACCGGGAATAGTGGAGCAAGTGCTTCGTTGGCTTTCGTCGACTCCTCGCTCGAACCTGCGACTTCAATGCGGTAGCCTTCCGCAAGCGATGCCCGCAGGGGTTCAAGTTTGGCCCAGATGGCCGCGGAGACATCAGGCGGCTGAGTTGTTTCACTGTTGTCTCCACGGACGGTCATGGTTGGCTCACGGTCACGACGTTTGATGAGCGGTGCTTCGGATTGGACTTCGATGCTCCCGATCTGAGTGAGCGGGATGGTTTTTCCGCTCCGGTTCATGAGCGTGAAGTTCTCGAGCCTGGCTGGGTCGAGCCGATCCTCACCTGAGCTGCGGACCATGAGGCTCACCGCACGGATGTCTTCACGGACTTGTGTGATTGTCATGCCGTTGAGGAGGAACTGAAGCTGCTGCGATACCTCCTGAGGTGAGAGGCCGATGAGCTGCAAACGCTCTTGATTCAAAACGATCTGCAGTCCGGGCACTCGCTCGCCCCAGTCCACGTTGACCGTGCGCATGTTTGGATCGCCACGCATGATCTCAGCCACTGAGTTGGCGATTTCACCAAGCTTTGACGGATCAGGCCCGCTGACACGAAAGGCGACGGGAAAGGGCGAGTAGGGGCCGAACACCAACTGGCTGGCGCGTATCCGGGCTTCCACGGCCAAACCGTCAACGGCAGCCTGCCGAAGGCGAATCTTGAGAGCGTCCCTTGCCTCGGCATTCGGTGTCAGAACGACGATTTTCGCAAAGGAGGGATCCGGCAATTCCGGATTGTAAGAGAAGAAGAAGCGGGGTGCCCCAGCTCCGATATAGGCGGTGACGGTTTTGGCTTCAGGCTGCTCCGCCAGCCAGCTTTCGACTTTTTTGACCGCAGCACTGGTTGTCTCGATGCTGGTGCCTAACGGTAGCTGGACTTCGACCAACAACTCGGGACGGTCTGACTGCGGGAAGAACTGCTTCTTCACGGGCACCATGCCAGCGCCAGCGGTGATGAAGGCGATAAGGACAAGCGCGGCCACCGTGTATTTCCTCCGCACACACCAGACGACGAAACGCCGCAAGCGCTGGTAGCCAGGTGTGGAATAGAGCCCCGCATGACCTTCTGCGGGCGGTTTGATTTCCGGCAGGAGTTTCACTCCGAGGTAAGGGGTGAAAACCACGGCTACGATCCATGAGACAATCAGGGAAAATCCGACAATCCAGAAGATGTTTCCGGCATACTCGCCTGCCGTGGATCGGGCAAAGCCTACTGGCACAAATCCGACCACCGTCACCAGCGTGCCCGAGAGCATGGGGCCAGCGGTGTGACTCCACGCGTAGGCTGCGGCCTGGATGCGGTTCATGCCCTCTTCCATTTTCACCACCATGGACTCGATGGCGATGATGGCGTCATCCACCAGCAGCCCGAGGGAAATGATGAGTGCCCCGAGAGTGATACGATCAAACACGCGGTCTGTGAGCATCATGATGACAAACACCACGCCGAGCGTCAGCGGAATGGCTGCCACCACGACGATCCCCACCCGCCATCCGAGGCTCAAGAGGCTGACCAGCATGACCACACCGACGGCCATCGCGAACTTGATCATGAACTCATTCACGGCAGAGCTGATGTTGACGGCTTGATCGGTGATCTTTTTCAGACTGACACCCAGAGGCAGATTGGATGAAATCTTGGTGCTTTCCGACTGAAGTGCATCTCCTAGTTCCAGCCCATTCCAGCCGTCTCTCATGACCACGCTCAACAGCAGCGATGACTCCCCGTTGTGACGCACAAGGAAGGTGGCGGGGTCCTCGTAGCCACGTTTGACCTCAGCAATATCTGACAGCTTGAAACTCTGCTGCCCGGCCACAATCGGGGTGTCACGGATCTTGTCGAGGGTCGTGTAGGCTCCATCAATCCGGACGAACACTTGCTTTCCGTCGGTATCCACGGAACCGGCAGGCGTAACGGCGTTCTGGCGCGCCAGAGCGTTGAAGACGTCGGATGGCGAGATGTTCAACGTGGACAGTCGTGCATTAGAGAACTCGACAAAGATCCGCTCCTGTTGCTCGCCGACGATGTCCACCTTCTTGACACCCGGGACATGCAGAAACCGTTGCCGGAGATCCTCGGCGGTGCGGGTGAGTTGGTTCATTGGCATTCCAGGTGCCTCGACTGAATAGAGGGCGAATGAGACATCGGAATACTCATCGTTCACAAACGGCCCCATGGTGCCTTGCGGCAGTTTGCGAGCCTCATCCCCCAGCTTCTTCCTGGCTTGGTAGAACTGTTCCGCCACTTCCTTCGGCGGCGTTTTGTCGCTGAGCTGGAGGGTCATCAAGGCCAGGCCGGGGCGTGTGATGGTCTCGACGCGATCATACCAGCTTAGCTCTTGGAGTCGCTTTTCCATCGGCTCTGCCACGAGGTCCTGCATCTCCTGGGCGGTGGCTCCCGGCCACACGGCAGAAACGGTGAGCACTTTGATCGTGAAAGATGGATCCTCTGCGCGTCCCAGGTGGAAGTAGGCGTAGATGCCTGCAAACGCTGAGGCGATGATGAGGAAGAGGGTGATGGCGCGTTCCCGCACCGCAAGTGCGGAGAGATTAAAGGCTTGCATCGGAGAGATATTATTTAGTTTTGATACGGATGCTTTGGCCCTCGTGCAGCATGTGTGCTCCGAGCGCGATGACTGTGTCTTCGGGCTTCAGTCCGGTGGAGAGAACCACTTCTTCTTTGCCAATGCGGTCCACTTTCACAGAGCAAAACTTCACGGTTGAAGATTCATCCACGATCCAGACGCCGGGTCCTGTTCCGCTGTCATGAATGGCACCGATGGGCAGCGAAAGAGCGAGGCTTCCAGGGGCTTGAGGCGTTGTGATCGTCACTACCACCGTCGAACCCAGGGGGGCTTGTGCAGCGTCACCCTCGAGCACATAGCGTGCTTCGAAGGTTCGGCTCGTCGGATCCGCCGCGTCGGAAAGCTCGCGTAGCTTGGCTCCATAGGCAGGTGTCTTTTGACCATACAACTGAGCTGTGGCCGCACTGCCCAAATCAGGGCGCAGGCCTTCAGGAAGATGAATCAATGCCTCTCGCGGGCCATCTTGTGCGAGTTGAACCACCATTTGCCCGGCCGACACCACTTGTCCTGGCTCGACCATGGTCTTCACAATCACCCCGTCTGAGTCAGCCATCAGCTCGGCATACCCGCTTGAGTTGTTTGTGACTTTTGCCTGAGCCTCGGCTGCCTCAAGGAGTGCCTTCGAGCTGTCACTTGAGGCCCGGGTCAGATCATATTCCTGACGTGAAACGGCACCGGTTTTCACCAGGAGGTCTGTCCGGTCTTCGTCTGCTTTTGCTTGGGTGTATCTTGCACGAGCAGCCGCCACGTTTGCCTGTTGTGCAGCGACAGCGAGCTGGAGGTCCACCGCATCCAGCCTCATGAGCATCTGGCCCTTTTTGACGTGCTGCCCTGCGCTGACAAATCGCTCCAGCACCTTGCCGCTTACGCGAAAGCCCAGAGCGCTGATCACCCGCGCATCCACAATTCCAGTGAAAGCTCTTTGTGTGGGTTGAGCGGATTTGCCCTTGCATACCGCCACCGTCTGCGGCAAAAGCATTGGGTCTTCAGCCTGAGGTTTGGAGCATCCGGTGATCAGCAGCACCGTCATTAGGCCGCTCGCTAATGAGCGAAGATGAAAATGGTGATTTGAGATAGTCATAGTCTTATGGTATTTTGAAATGTTGATCAATGAGTGGGGTCCCAGCTTCCGCCGAGTGCCTTGACGAGTTGAACGGATGCAATGAGGCGCAGGCCTGTCAGTTGAACCCTGGCTCGCTGAGCCTGGAGAGCCTCCCGGTCGGCATCCACAACCTCCAGGTAACTCACGACGCCGGCCTCATATCTCTGGCTGGCCAGTTCAGCGCCACGGCTGCTGCTGGTGACGACACGGTCGATAGCAGCGGACTGTTCGGCAAGATATCGAATGCCTGCGAGACTGCTCTCCACATCGCCAAAGGCCACGAGAACACTCTGGCGATAACGTGCCACCGCCTCCTGGTAGCCGGACTTTGATCTGCGGTAGTTGGCAAGATTTCTACCACCTGCGAAAATAGGCAGCGAGACACTCGGACCGATGGACCATGCGCGGCTGTCCCAACTGAACAGGTCCTGAAAGTCAGCGCTGACACTGCCACCCGAGCCTGTGAGGCTTACCGCCGGAAAGAACGAGGCCTTTGCCACACCGATGCGAGCGTTTGCGGAAGCCAGCTGGCGCTCGGCTTCGGCCACATCGGGGCGTCGTTCGAGCAGATCCGAGGGAAGCCCGGAAGGGATGCTCGGCGGAGTCGGTTTCCAATCCTGACCTTTGCCACCTGAAGCAGCAGGAAAGGAAAAGGTGGAGGGATTGGCTCCGACGAGAATCGCCAGAGCATTCTCCAACTCTGCCCGCCTCTGGCTGAGCCCTGCCTTTTCGGCCTCGGTGCTGGCCAAGGCAGTTTCTGCCCGGGTAACGTCGAGTTCATTGCCCGCACCGCCTTTCGATTTGTTCACTACCAGCTCCAACTGCTTCTTTCTCAACTGCACCGTGTCTGCGAGCGTCAGGAGTTCTGCATCGAGTGCCCGCAGTGAGAAGTAATGCTGCGCCACATCCGCATGAAGAATGAGCAACACTCCGTGGAACGCCGCCAGCGTAGCTTCCGCATCAGCACGAGCACTCTCTACACTGCGGCGGACGCGACCCCACAGGTCAATCTCATAGCTCAAGTCCAACGGCACCCGGAACTGGTTTGCCGTGATGCCGCCGAAGTTCGGCACTTGATTCGTCGAGAACTGAGATCGCGAAAAACTCGAACCTGAGGCGATCTTCGGCAGTTGTTCACCGCGCGCCACTTTGGCCGCACTTCTTGCCTGATCCACGCGAGCGATGGCAGCCTGCACTTGTTGGTTCGCCTGAGCAGCCCTGCTTTGAAGGCGGTTGAGTGCCTGGTCATTGAAGACGGTCCACCAGTTGCCCTTGGGCCTGTAATCCGTTGGCAGGCCCTCCTTCCACGAGCCTGTGTCGGCTCCCTTGAACTGAGATGGAACCGCATCGTCGGGTCGCTTGTAGTCCGGTCCAACGACACAAGCCGACAGCGTGAGCAGGATCAACGAGGTAGATGCAATGAGTCGAGCCTTCATGATGCCTTACCTCCTTGGAGGTTGGACTTTGTCTTCGGGCTCATCACCTTGGCGAACACGGCCTGGTGCAACCACCGTGGACTCGCCCAGATGAACAAAGCCATGAACTTGTTCGGCAAACCCGGCACCACGCTGATGCGTCCGGCATTCAAAGCGCGAATACCCGATTTCACCACGGGCTGTGGCTTCATCATGAGGAGCTTCAACAAAGGCGAAACCTGTATCTGAGCCGCTTCGGCAAAACCCGTGTCTGACAATCCAGGACAGAGCGTGGTGACCGTGATTCCATCCCTCTTCATTTCCCGATGAAGCGCCTCTCCAAATCGCAAAACGTAGGCCTTGGCAGCTGCATAGACCGCAAAACTCTCCACAGCCACATGAGCGAGCAAACTCGACACGAGCAGGATTTTGCCGCTCCTGCGTGCCAGCATGTCAGCCGCAAAAAGATGAGTGACGGCGGTAAGACTCGCGATGTCCAACTGCACCATTCCCAGCGCATCGTTCAGACCGGCTTCCTGAAAGCCCCCGTGGACCCCATAGCCGGCATTGTTGATCAGCACGTCAATCGTGATGCCACGCTCCCGGACCCGCTGATGCAGTTGCCTGACACTCTCCAGATCGGAGAGATCCACACCCTCCACGATCACCTCCACTTGATGCTTCGAGCGCAGTGAGGAGGCCAGCGACTCAAGCCGATCTTTTCGCCGTGCCACGAGGACAAGCGAGCAGCCCTGTGAGGCATATTGACGGGCGAACTCCTCTCCGAAGCCGCTCGATGCACCCGTGATGAGTGCCCATGGTCTGTTTTCTGTTCTAAAGTGCATATACACAGTTGGTTTGATGGTTTTGGTGTTGGGGTCTGTTCCCCTGTTGATCGCTTACTTGCTGAGAGCCAATGCAGCCTTATCCAGGTCGGTGAAAATGGCTGACCAACGATCTCGACCAAGAGTTTCGACTACGGCCCGCTGGGCAGCGAGCCAGGCCGGGCGTGCTTCCTCGACTTTCTTCCGCCCAAGGGCGGTGATCGACACTTTAACGCGGCCAGCTTTGCCAGCGGCCTCCGTTAGCATCAGCCCGTCGCGCTGAAGTGGACGAAGATTTCGAATGAGCGTCGTGCGGTCCATACCCAGCACGTCACTCAAATCCGCCATACTCCAACTCTCCTTCGAATTCCCCGCCACGAGAATCGAACACTGGGTGGGCCGGATCCCATGCCGACGCATCTCGGCATCATAGAACTGAGTCACAGCCCGCGTGACACTACGCAGGTTGAAGCAAACGCAGTTCTGCTGTGACTCCATGTCTCTCACGTTTTCGTTCATGGGTGTGTATCTACACACCTTTGCCAGAACGGTCAACAATTTTTTTAGCGAATGGGTCTCTCAACGAGCCGCATGATCTCCGACGAACCGCCGGTGCCGCGCTTTTCGGTTCAATCGTCGGAGTCGGCTACCCTGTCGATACCTCGTGATTCCAACTTGCGCGGGCGATGAACGATGCATGTTCTCCGCTACTTTTCCTCTTCGACGAAACGCATGCGGTCGCTTCGTTCGAAAAGGCTGAGGAACCTGAATCATGACAAGACCAACCAAGGACGATGTGGAGCGGCTCAGCCGTGGCGAGCCGAGCCGTGCACGGATCGGCAACCGCCGGATCGGCCACCGGCTGACGCAGAAGGAGCGGTTGCTGTTAGAGGCCGCAAAGCGTCAGGGCTTTCTCAAGCTCCCCGTCACCGGCATCCGCCCGAATGTCGTGAACGTCTATCGGCTCTGGTGCGCGGCCGAGGGACGTGACTGCATCGTCAAGGGTGGGCCGGTGTCTGACGGCTAGCTGGAGGCTTGGGTGGCCTCAGGATCAGATCCTTTTGCGCCTTTTCAAAGCAAGGAGGGCAATGCCCGTTCCCAGCAAGGTGGAGCTCCCCGTTTCAGGGACAGTCACGAGGTTGTTGTCCATGGTCACCGCGCCGTTGAGCGTCAGGGCCCGACCTGCGAGGGTGGCGCTGGTGTTCAGGGTGATGGATTCCTGGGCGAGGATGGAACCCACGAAATCGGAGCCCACTCCCAGTGTGGCGGAACTGCCGACCTGCCAGAAGACATTGGAGGCCTGGGCTCCGTTGGTCAGGGTCACGCTGCTGCCAACACCGGTGATCAGAGTGGTGCCGGCCTGGAAGATCCAGACGGAATTCGGATCGCCTCCGCCATCAAGTGTGAGGGTTCCGGTGAGGAAAAAGGAGCTCGAATTCTTGTAAACGCCGGTGGCGAGGGTGAGTCCGCTCAAATCCGAGATCGGGGGAAAGGTCACGAGGGGTGTCCGTGAGGCGGCATCGGTGTAGGCGGCCCCCAGATCGAGCTTGGCCGATTGGGTGACTGCATCGCCCGCGTGGTTGACTCCATTGAGGACGACATTCTCAAGTCCGGTGATCGAGGTGACAGCGAACGAACCAATGTCTCCGCGAATCAGTGTCGAGTTGACCGGACCGGCCGCAGTGATCCCCGCGCCGGCCAGCACCGCGAAACTCGATGCCTCTCCGAGGTCCAGCGCCAGCACGGTGGCGCTCGTGTCCTGAATGAGGAAGGTCGAGGCCGCGAATAGGGACAAGCCGGTGGCGAGTCGCTTGTTGAAGCTGGAGATGATAGTAGGTAGTTTGATTGGTTTCATGATCGGCGAGTTCTTGATGTTGTTCGAGATGCTTCAGGAATTAAGGAATCGCATCTTTACCTCGAAGGTAGTCATCAGGAATCCTGGCCGCCATGGGGTATGCACCCCACTTCCTCCCGGAGGACGCCGGCCTGGTCGTGGGGGAAAGGGGAAAAAGGTTCTCGAGAATGACGGACCCCGGACGGCACCCTGAAGGGATGACGAACGGAGAATGCAAAAACTCCCCGCAAGCCAGGGGGCTTGCGGGGAGACCATGGAACAACCGGGAGATGGATCAGCGTCTGCCGGGACGGGGCTGGAAGGTGACGCGCAGGGTCTTCTGACCAACGGTCGGTGTGGCGGTGCCGGTGCTTTCGTCAACGGTCGAGCGATGGGCGGGGATCACCTGGGTGCCGGTGCTTGCGGGGTCGAACGAGGGATCTCCCGTTGGCACTGCGATGTTGAACGAGGTGCTGCCGGTGGTGGTGAGGCCGAGATCGTGGTCGATGAACTGGCCCCAGCCGTAGACCCAGCTCGACATGTTGCGCGCATTCGAGGACTGGGTGGTCAGCTCGGAGACTTCGTTGCTGATCAGCCGTGGGTTGGGCCTGGTGGCACCGCTGGGCTCGGAAATGCCATCGGCATAGGCGGCGGGTGCGATGCGCAGCAGGTCGGCGCCGGCGGCTCCCCAGGTGAAATGGAAGGGATTGTTACCAGATCCATCGTAGCTGGCGGGGGACATGCCATTGTCCGGGCCTTGATAGAGGACGGCGGGCAGCGAACCGGCTCTCGCGGTCAAACCCGCAAGGGTGGTGTCCGGATTGAAGAAGAACACGTTGTCCTGGAGCTTGGTGATGCTGGTGTTCCGGCGGATGACGTCGGACAGGCGGGTGGCGTTGATGGCGGCGAACTGGCGACCGAAGAAGCTGCGCTCATACCAGTTGCTGTCGCCATCGCGGCTGCGCTCGAACTGATCGACGAGGATGCGCTGGAAGGTCGGGCCGACGCTTGATCCGGGGAGATGATCCTCGGCGAGTCCAGCCACCCAGAGATCCATCGAGTTCACATCACCATAAAGCGCGGTGAGCTTGGCCTGAAGCGAGGGGTCCTTGGTGATCTGGGAAATGCTCGTGACCGGAGGCATGCCATACGCGCGGCGGACGGTGTTGTAATCGGCGAGTCCGTGGTCACGACCGCGCTGGATGTTGAGCGAGGCGAGGTCGAGTCCACCGGAACCGGGAGGGCCGAAGAGGAAGTCGCGCAGGCCGGGAACGATCTGGGTGTCGACCTCCTGGGCATTGTCGGTGGCAAGGTATTTCAGGAGTGGATCGGGACCGAGCGCCTTCACCGGCTGGGGATTGAAGAAGGCGAAGGCGAGTTCGATTCCGTCGGCGATTTCGTTGCCATCGTTGTCGAGGAACTCGATGTCATCGTTGACCAGCGTGTGGCCGATCCGGAACGCGGCGGTGGTGAACTCGGTGGCCATCCCGGCATTCACATCGGGCTTGTAGCCGGTGTAGCGGCGGAGTGGATTCGGCCCGAGCAGGGCGGGCAGGAACTCGCGGTAGGTGATGGCCTGGATCTCGGCGATCACCAGCTTGCGGGCGCGTTGATAGATCTGCTCATCGGTCAGCCGTGGATTGGCGGCGGCGATGGCAGTGGCGAGCTGGTTGTGCTCGCGGACGAAGAGTGTCTGGATCGAGGCGAGCTCCGGATTCTCATTCGCCCGCACATCTCCGGCGAGGAAGAGCTGGTCGTCGGAAAAGAAGTGGGCGTCGTTGGCATTGGCGAGCCCATCGGTGTTGAGCGGCAGGAGGTTTCCGGCGCTGGTTTTCAACAGTCCACCCTGGAGGGTGCGGAGGGCCTTGGCGCGGGTCTCGTCGGAGCCATAGACCATCGAGCCGTCGAGGTAAGCGGAGATCTCGGTGATCTGCTGTCGTGGGTTTGGCGTGCTGGCCTTGAGCGTGAGATCATTCGCGCCCTGGGTGAGGCTGACGGTGGCTGCGAAGTTTCCCCGGGGATCGAGGACAAGCGGCTTGCCGTTGAGGGTGGCGGTGATCTGCGAGGCGGAGTAGATGTCATGGCTCACCTTTCCGCGGATGACGGTCTGGGGCGTGCCGACCACCGTGCCATTGGTGGGGACGACGTTGCTGAACGAGGCCGTGGGTGCGGCGTTCGTGACGGTGGTCGCCAGCGGGCTGGCGACGACAAGGGCTGTTTTCAGGATTGGGTTCATGTTGTGGAGCCTTGTAGGGCTATGCTCCGAATCCAATCGCAGGCTTGTTAAAGAAATGTGTTAGAAGCGGGGGAGAATTGTGAAGGGAGGGTAAAAGTTTCCCGATCCTTGGGCTTGCTTGGTCACACGCGCCCAGATGACCGCTGAGGCACCGAGGTCGAAGAGAACGCGGAGGAGTTTCTGGATATGGCCGGGATGACGAAGCTTCCGGTAAAGAACTCCAAACCCTCTCTGCGACCTCCCCAATCTCCGTGTGCTCCGCGGTGTCAAGAATGCCCACGCCGCCAAGTGACCCGCGTGTTTGAGGGAGAGACAAAAGTTTCCCACTCCCTCAACGCGGCGCTGGCGGCGGCTCGGGAGCCCTTTCGCGCAGCGGCAGGACCTTCAGGGGCTGGCGTGGTTGCTCGCCATCGGCCCGATAGACGATCAGTTCGCCGCGCTCACCCTCGTTCTGGACGATGGCGCTGGAGTAGATGGGCTTCGCCGTGCCGGAGGGATCCATCCAGGCGATCTGCAGCGGCACATCGCGACCCAGCGAGATTGGAAAGCCATGCACCTTGCCAGGAGGGAGGGCGAACTTCTGCTCGCCGATGATGAAGCGGACCTCGACAGGCGAGAGGTTGGTGAGTCGCAGCATGCCGGCTGCAAACTCGGGGCCGTCGGGCAGGATCAGGCAGCGGGGCTTGTCCCAAAGCTTTCCGGGCTCACGCCAGATGAGGACGAGGACGTTGCCGGTTTCGGGGAGGGTGAGTGTGGCCCAGGGGCTGCCGTTCGCTCCGTCTTCCGGGCGTCGGATGTCAACCGGGACCACGCCCGCCGGAAGCTTTTCAGGCGGTGAAATGCGGCCAAGCGAGAGCCGCAGCGAGGGGACCGTGACCTTTCCCATGGTCAGGCTGACTTCACGCGGAGGAATCGAGCCGGCAGGCGGCTCCAGTTCATAACGCACGCCGTCACGGACCTCCTGTTCGAAGGGCGGACTCTCACCGAGAGGAAGAAAGCGGATCGTGCGCGGTGGGGCCTTTTCCTTTTCTTGGTCCTTCTCAGGTTCAGCCTTTGCACCAAGGGCAAGCAAGGCAAACACGATGATGAATCGAAACACGGAATTCATGTCATTGGCACTTATCTGATCCGGTGGAATCCGCGAGAAAGAACGATCAGATCTCGTCGCGCTTCAGCCAGCGGAAGGATTTCACGATGAAGCGTCGTCCGAAGTCACCCGATTTCCCGGCATCGGCGGAGTTTAGTCCGGAAGCATCCGCCTTCAAGGGCTCAGGCGTGCGCTGGACCACGGCCTCGCACCAGGCGCGGGCGCGGATCGTGCCGGTGGAATCGGCGGCATCGCCATAACCACGGATGACAAAGGTGTCCGAGCGGGCATTGATCACCGGGCCGATCACCTGAAGCACGTCGCCCTGGGTCAGGAAACCCGGAGCTCCCCAGGCCTTGGTGGTCGGCTTGAGCGTCTGCTCCAAGCGGGTGGCATCGCGGATCTGGTCCGGGTGCGAGTAGTCGGGCAGCGACTTCGAATTGTTCAGCGGATAGGCGGACTCAAAGGCGGCATTCAGCCCGGCGGCCTCGATGGCGGCCTGCAGCGGACCCATTCGCCCGGTCGTGTCATCGGCCAGCCTGCGGTTCACGAAATCGGAAAGCGAGAGGAAGGGTCCGCGCCTTTTGACCTCATCGACGATGGCCCGCGCCAATCGCTCGACCTCGGCATCTGTTAGAGCGCGCTCGCCATTCCAGGCCGATCCATCGGTGGCGGAGCTGCCGGTGGACCAGGTCTTTCCCGGGGCGGAGAGCACGCGTGGAAAACGGACACGTCCATCCGAAGAGGAGGCACGGGTCGCGGAGAGCAGGGCCTTCCAGGCTTCAATGCTGGTGGAGTTGACGTTGAAGGCTCCATCCACCGTCAGCCGCGAGGCGGCCACATGCAGGTCGCGCAGATCCTCGGGTTTGGTGACCTTTCCGGAAGTGGAAGCGAGCCGGAGCCGACCGTTCGGCAGCGGGTTGGCGACTGGGTTGCTCAGGAAACTTTTCGCACGCGCATCATCGGCCCCGGACAGGAAGAAGGCATCCCATAAAGTACGATTCACCTCGTAGGAGAGATCATACACCAGGTTGTCAGTGGTGGGATAGTCCTGGAAGATCGCGCGGCCCTGCCTCGCCCAGGCATCGCGTCCGACTCCGCGCTGGGAATCGTTGGAGTAGCCGATGGCGTCGTTGGAAAAGCCTCCGTTCGAAGCATCGGTGGCATCCCGGAACAGGGGCGCGGTGCGGTTCAGGCCAATGGTTCTGCCGGTCGCTCCTCGCGGGTCGGCGAGCGACTGGCCGACGGCATAGGAAGGATGCCAGATGAACTCGGAAAGCTTGGCATGCTGGAACTGGCCGATCGAGACCACACCGGTTTCGTTGCGTGGCACATCGAAGAGCACGATGGGGCCTGTCGCTTCCTGGGGCGGGCCGAAGGGGTTTCCGTTGTAGCGGCCATTGCGATAGACCGGCATCTGGTCCTGCCAGGAAACGGCCTGGTCATAGAGATCGCGGGTGTAGGCCCCGAAGAACCAGGGACCGCCCGCGCCGGCCAGGTTTTCCCAAGGTGAGCGCGTGGCATAGGAAGCGCGCGGATTCCAGGTCCCCAGGAGGGCTTCCTCAAAGTGGGCTGTGTTGGAGAGGGCTCCCGACCCTTTCTGGTTCGAAGTCGTTTCATTGAACCACCGCAGGCGGATGCCTTCGCGGGTCCGGACGTTGGGGGTCGTGGTGGCCTTTGGATTGACGATGGCGGTTTCCTCGACCGGCATCTTCTCGTTCTTGCTCCAGGAGATGCGCGGCTCCCGACCAGCTCCGTACTGCAACGATGCCGAGATCACCGACATCTGAGGCAGGGCGTCGAACTGCTCGTAGGTCAGGTTCTGGCGGTTTCCGAGGGGCTTGAGCATCACCCGGCAATCGTCGCCCTGGTTCGTAATGCCTCCCAGCCAGCTGATCGGAGCGAACCAGTAGGTGGTGGGAATGAAATCAATGCCTCCATCCACCTCGCTGTTCGACATGTAGTAGTTCCTCGATGGGTCCGGACTGGTCTCGCAACTGAGGGTGTTTTTCTCCAGAGCGTAACTTGAACTTCCGTCAAGGGGCCGCTCATACTCGGCACCTTTCTCCGGACTGAAGACGAGGCATTCACCGGGCTTGAACCGAGTCTTCGGGATCGAGAAGAAAAAACATCCGATGTAGGGGTCGGTGTAGCCCTCACTGTTAAGGATGGATCCTCCTGCCGGGGTGAAATTGCTGCTGCGCCCGCCTTCGAACCAGATCCACTGGCTGGTGACGTTGAAACGTGAGTTGCCAAACATCATGTAGCCATCGGTCCACATCTCCTGGCGGCCATTGCCCTGGATCATCGCCATGGTGCGATCAAGCTCGAGATCGACGTTGTACGGGTTCCATAGTACCACGCGGGGATAAATGTGGATGCGGACCTGGTAGGGATGCCTTGCCGATCCTCCGCCGGGAGGCTTCGCAGTCCGGTGCCAGCTGAAGGTGAAACCCAGCGATCCCTCGACCAGGATCGGCGTGCGGTTCGGGGTGTCGAGCGAGGCGATGGATGCCGGGCTGAGATTGCTCAAGGCGAGGGCGTTCGACTCCGAAACCTTCGGTGAGTCCTCGATTTTCGGCGGGACGGCAGGCACGTTGCCACCGTTGAAAGGCACGGAGTCGCGCGCCCATTTCCGGAGGAGACCGAATTTCGGCGAGGTGAAGCGGTGGCGGGTGGAGGACCAGTCGAGGCCTTCCCGGGAGGCCATGGCCTGATTGGCGGGGCCGACGAGATTGTCGTTGTCGGAAAGCCCTGGCAGTCCGTTGCGATCCACGATCCGGCCGGTGCTGGTGAGGAAGGCGGTGAGGTCGCGTTTCAGGCCACCGTTCTCCATGTCGGCGAGCACGCCCTCGGAGTGGACGGTGAAATCATGAAAGCGGGTGCGATCGGTGCCCGATGTGGCCAGCCTGCGGGACGATTCGCTGGCCAGCTTGCGTTTCACGGCTGGATCGGACGTGCCGCCGGAGAGGGATGCATCGGCCTCCTGCGCGATCATCCGGCGGAACCAGCCGCCGTCACCGGCCGAGGCGGCACTTGGCGAATAGTCTCGGAAGGCATCGGGCGTGGCAAGGTTCGCGCGCACCCCGAGATCGCCGACCCACCAGGCGTATCCCCCCTGGTCAGCCTTTCCGGCATCCACGGCGATGCGCTTCGCCGTCACGCGTCGGCCGTTCGGGTCCTGGCTGGCGCCGACCAGCTCGACGGCGTCCGGGCCCAGATCGGTGCGTGGGGAAACGGCTCCGCTGGCGAGCCACGCGAGGGCAGAGGTTTCCCGGTTCCACGAGCCGGACTGCCGGAGGTCGGTCAGTCCGCCGTTGCGGTCGTCGCGCTTGAGGAAGGATTTCCCGTCGTTGCCGCGGGTGTTCCAGACGCCGGTCCAATGAGGATTGGCGATCGAGTCGCCCAGCAGGCCCGCCTCACCGGTCGCGCGGGTGTCGGGGCCTGCATAACGCTGGAGTTCCCCGAGGGCGAGGTTCAGCGAAAGTCTGGCCCTGGCCTTCGCCTGGACCTCGAAGGTGTCGGTTCCGGACCGCCGGAGCTCGACGGTCGCGATCGTCATCAAGCCCAGACCGACGATCATGAGCAGGGCCATGATCACCATCGACGCCACGAGGGCGAACCCGTTCTGGCGGGTTTTCGAGTCCTTCCGGATAGTGGTGGGACTGGATTTCATGGTTCCACAGTGGGTTGTGACGAGGGGAACTCGGTTGAATGCACTGCATTTGTGCACACGATGTGAGCATTCCGCAAGCAGGGGATGGGCCCAAATGCGATCTTGTGAGCAGCTGGAAGAAAAAACCGTCCACTCGGTTTCGGCATTGGGGGCCACCGTCACCGGGGGACCGCGAAGGCATCGGCCCGCCACCCTGAGATCAGGACGACGCGAGGCCCGTCCGCTGGGCCTGATAGATGCCGACACGACTGCCGCAGAAGTAGGCCACAAAACAGGCGATCGCGAGATAACCCGCGTGCTGGGCCCCGAACAGCTCGATGCCCATCAGCGTGCAAGCCAGCGGGGTCTTGGCGGCGGAGGCAAAGACCGCGACGAAACCGAGGGCCGCGAAGAGATCGTTCGGCCCGCCCAGCAAGCCCGAGAGCGCGCTGCCGAGGGCCGCGCCGATGAAGAACAGCGGCGTGACTTCGCCGCCCTTGAAGCCGCTGGAGAGGGTGATCACCGTGAAGAGCAGTTTCCAGAACCAGGCCCATTCGACGATCCTTCCCGGCTGGAAAAACGCGGGAATGGTCAAGTCGCCGGGATTCACCGACCACACCCCGAGCCCAAGAAATTCCCGGGTGCCCAGCAGATGCACCAACGCGATCACGGCCACCCCGCCGATCACGGGTCGCAGCAGCGCATTCGGGGAGACCTTTTTCAGAAACCCGGCCAGGCCATGCGAAGCGCGGGCAAAAAGCGAGGCGCAGAGCCCGAACGCGACCGAGGCGGCGAGGACCTTTGCCAGAAGCCAGCCATCGAAATGAAAGCCCGGCACGATCGGATCCCGCATGAAAGCAACCTCGTAGTGCGTGTGGACGATCCCCCAGGCCTCGCAGGTCCAGTTTCCGATCATTGCGGCGACCAGGCAGGGCAACAGCGCCTCATGCTGGATCCGCCCGATCACCAGCACCTCCAGCGCGAAAATCGTGCCCGCCAGCGGAGTCCCGAAAACTGCGCCGAACCCCGCCGCGATCCCCGCCATCAGCAGGATCCGCAGCTCCAGGTGGGGCATCCGGAAGACTTTCCCAAAGGTGCTCGCGATACTTCCGCCCATCTGCAAGGCCGTGCCTTCACGTCCGGCCGAACCACCGCACAGATGCGTCATCAGGGTGCCTAACAGAATCAACGGAGCCATCCGTCGCGGCACCCCGCCGCCTGGCTCGTGGATCTCGTCGATCAGGAGATTCGTCCCTTTTTCCGAGCGGCCGCCAATCTTTCGATAGATCCACGCCACCAGCAGTCCCATGACCGGCAGAAGGTAAAGCAGCCACGGATGCTCAAAGCGCAGGCTCGTCACGCGGTCGAGACTCCACAGGAAAAGCGCCGTCGCCGAGCCGACCACCATTGCCATCGGCACCAGCCGCAGCGCCCAACGCAACACACTCGTCAAGGCGGCGAACAGCGTCCGGCGGCGGGTCTTGGAAATCGTCTGGGACATGATTCTGCCGGGCTCCGGTAGGAATCATCAGCTCGTCAGGAGCGGTTCGACCCACATGGGTCCGGCAGAATCCATTGCCAAGGCGAGGCTTCCATGTCCCGACCGCCGCTGGCAAGTCGTGAATTTCAGGTTCGCCGAATGAAAATCACCCGCTAGGCTCCCCCCATGGCGGACGGCGTCAACGTTCCGAAAAACATCGTGCTCATTGGGTTCATGGGCTGCGGGAAATCCACGGTCGGACGCGAGCTCCAGCAACGTCTCGGCTACCCACTGATCGACATGGATTCGATGATCGAGCAGCGCGCCGGCAAGCCGATCACCGCCCTTTTCGCCGAACTCGGCGAGCCCGCCTTCCGCGACATGGAAACCCAGTTGCTGGTGGAACTCTGCGATCCCGAGGCCCCGCGTCGCATCATTTCCACCGGCGGCGGCGTGATTGTGCGTCCGCAGAACCGCTCCCTCCTCCGCCAGCTCGGCTACGTCGTCTGGCTCCAGGCTCCGGTCGGGACCATCCTCGACCGCACCAGCCGCAACCGCGACCGCCCGCTGCTCCACACCGAGGATCCCCGCGCCCGCATCGAGGCCCTGCTCCAAGAGCGCATGCCCTGGTATCGGGAAAGCGCCCACCTCGCCCTCGACACCCGTGGTCTCGACTCCGGGGAAATCTGCACCGGCATCCTCGAAAGCGCCCGCTACTTCTTCACCGGGCACGCTTGAGGGGGAGCAAATCCGAACTTCGAAATTTGAAATTCGAAATGGAAGAGGCTTCGCGGGAGGAGACGGTCAAGGCGATCGCTCGCGGGCTTGGGTTTGATGACTGTCGGATCGCGGTCGCGAAGGAGGCCACGCATGCGGAGGCTTTTCGGGAATGGATCGGCGAGGGCCTGCACGGCGACATGGCCTGGATGGAAAAGACGCCGCATCGTCGCTGCGATCCGCGCGAGGTCCTGCCTGGCTGCAAGTCCGTCATCTGCCTGGCCTTGAACTACTACCCGGGTCGTAGTTCGGGAGCCGACGGCTACCGCATCGCCCGCTACGCCTGGAACGAGGATTACCACGACCTCATCCTTGCGAAGCTGAAAGCCTTCGATGTCGAGCTCGCGAAACTCGGCGGCACCCAGCGCTACTACGTCGACACCGGTCCGGTGCTGGAGCGCGACTTCGCCACCGACGCCGGCCTCGGCTGGAATGGCAAGTCCACGCTACAGATCCACCGTCGCCTCGGCACCTGGTTCTTTCTCGCCGAGCTGCTCACCACGCTCGATCTAACCGCCGATCAGCCTTTCGGCGATCACTGCGGAAAGTGCACCCGCTGCATCACCGCCTGCCCCACCGGAGCCATCACCGCGCCGCACCGCGTCGATGCCCGACGCTGCGTCTCCTACCTCACCATCGAGCACAAGGAAGCCATTCCCGAAGAGTTCCGCATCGCCATGGGCGACCGCATCTACGGCTGCGACGACTGCCTCGATGCCTGTCCATGGAACAAGTTCGCCGAGGTTTCCCGCGAGGCCCGCTTTCATGCCCGGGAGAGTGTGTTTAGCCATCGCCTGCGCGATCTCCTGACCCTCGACGACGAGTCCTTCCGAGCCCTCTTCGCCAAGTCCCCCATCAAGCGCATCAAGCGCCCGCGCTTCCTGAGGAATGTCTGTGTCGCCCTAGGAAACACCGGCACCGCCGAAGACCTGCCCGCCCTCGAAACCGCCGCCAATGATTCAGATCCGCTCATTTCCGAACATGCGATCTGGGCGATCCAGCGTGTCAAAACGAGGCTTTTGGAGAAGGCATGAACCTTGAAAATCGAAAGTTTGACTTTAGATTTTCAAGGTTTATTCTGAGATCGAAATGCTGGAACGCGCTCATATTCAAGAGCTGATTCAAAATTCCTTCCAGGCCCATCCTGCTGTGGCTTTGGCGGGGCCGAGACAGTGTGGGAAAACGACTCTGGCGCGGGAAATCGCCGGTCGGGAAATGACCACCTTCTTCGATCTGGAAAGGGCCGTGGACCAGCGCAAACTGGAATCTCCGGAGCAGACCTTGGAGCCCTTAGTAGGCTTGGTGGTCATTGACGAGATCCAGCGTCGACCGGATTTGTTCGAAACTCTCCGCGTTTTACTGGATCGCCCGGAAGTTCCCGCGCGCTTTCTCCTTCTGGGCAGCGCGTCGCCAGATCTCGTGAAGGGAGTTTCCGAATCCCTCGCCGGCCGGGTCGGACTTGTGGACATGGGCGGTTTCGATCTTAGGGAAACCGGAGCCGCAGCGTGGAAAAATCTTTGGCAGCGAGGCGGCTTCCCACGGTCCTTTCTGGCCACCAGCGACCCCGCCTCTTTCGACTGGCGGGAAAGCTTCGTGCGCACCTTTCTGGAGCGGGACATTCCCCAATTCGGAATCCAGGTGCCGCCAGAGACCTTACGACGTTTCTGGTCCATGATCGCCCATTTCCACGGACAGGTGTGGAACGGTGCGGAATTCGCGCGAGCCCTCGGCAGCAGCGAGCCCACCGCGCGCCGTTATCTCGACATCCTCGCCGGGGCTTTCATGGTTCGGGTGCTGCCTCCTTGGTTTGAAAACCTGAGGAAGCGACAGCTCAAGTCGCCGAAGATCTATGTCCGTGATACCGGTCTGTTGCATGCGCTGCTCGGGCTCGAATCCTATGGCGAACTCGTCGGCCATCCCAAACTCGGCGCATCCTGGGAAGGCTTTGCCATCGAACAAATCCTGTCCGTGCTAGGATCACGTTCCGCTTGGTTCTGGGGCACCCATTCTGGTGCTGAGCTGGACCTCTTGGTCTCGGTGAAGGGCAAGCGCTATGGCTTCGAGTTCAAGCACTCCGATGCACCAGGCATCACCCGCTCCATGAAGGTGGCCCTTGAGGATCTTTCTTTGGAGCATCTCTGGGTCGTCTATCCCGGGCAGGAAGGTTATCGGCTCGATCAAAGGATCACTGCCATCGCGATCCAGGAATTGCCGGAGATGTTACAGCGGTTGAGAGTAGGAGGATTTCCTGGGTGAAGGGTCTTGTGGCTGCGCTTCCCAAGCGCAAGGCCTTTTCTCGATCGGCTTGGCGGATGGAATCCGCCGCCACGATCAGTCCCTTGAGTCGGCGGTCGCCTTGATGTCGGTGAGGGCGGCGATGAAGTCGCCGAGGATTTCCGCTGGCACCATGATCGTGTCACGATTGCCGGAAACGTCTTCCGTGATCTTCACGACCATGCCTCGCGAGTTTTCCTTCAGGTCGAGAAAGAAGGTCTTCCGATCAGCGAGAATCTTTTCCGTATGCAGTAGGTCGCTATCCACCAGTCCTCCTTGGTTTACCAATTCAAGAGGCACTAATCAAAAAGCCTCCGCAAAGTCAAGAAAGGAGAAGGGATGGAGGAATTCGAAGCACGAAATCTGAAATCCGAAATTCGAAATGAAGAGACGAGAGCGCGGGAACCTCATTCCCAGTTTCGTGCTTCGAATTTAGGATTTCGAATTTTCTTCAGTCTTCTTCGTCCTTCGCTCCCTTGACGCGGACCTTTCCTCGCAGCTTGGCTTCGATGAAGTTGTCGATGTCGCCATCCATGACGGCCTGGATCGATCCGCTTTCCTCACCGGTGCGGAGGTCGAGGACCTTCTGGTAGGGCTGGAAGACGTAGGAGCGGATCTGGTTGCCCCAGCCGATGTCGCCCTTTTCGCCGTAGGCGCGTTCGGACTCGGCCTTCTGCTTGTCTTCCTCGAGCTGATAGAGCTTCGCCTTGAGGATCTCGTAGGCGAGCACGCGGTTCTGGCCCTGCGA
>JAIXPW010000090.1 GCA_027485995.1 Verrucomicrobiaceae bacterium | reverse complement strand
TACCTCATCCGCCGCGGCCTCTCGGGGCATCGTCCGGTCGAGGCCATGGAGCGCCTGCTGTTCTTCCTGAAAAAGTTCCCGAACAACCCGCAGATGCTGATGGAGATCAAGGGCTGATCCCTCGCCCGCGACGCTTCCAAAATCCGCCCGGTCTTCGCATTGCGTGAATACCCGGTCCCCCACATGTTCGTCGCGTGAATGAACCGATTGAAATGGAAGTGCTGGCGATCGACGACGCCTCCCCTCCAAACCCGAAGCCCCAACCCACGCCCGAGCCAGATCCGGCCTGGCGCCAGTGGCAGGGCCGGGTGAAACAACTCGACGCCCGCTGGTGGCCGCTCTGGGTCCTGCTCGGAGTCATCGTGGTGTTTCTCATCCTGACCGTCGGGGTCGTGGTCGGAGCCCTCATCCTGATGGTGAAAATCATTTCCAGCCTCCTTGGTGGAATCATTCGACTCTTCACCGGAAGTTCTTCGTCCACCTCGCTCCGATGAACCCCGCTTGTTGGGGATTTCACACAAGTTATTCACACCGGAAATCCGAAGGAATTTGTCGGTCATCCTGTGGAACACCCTATTTTCCGGGAAATCAGTTATTGCCCATTTCGAGCTCGCCCAATCAGGAAATTCGTTGTGAACAACTTGTGAGGAAATGACAGTAACGGTTTCGTAACATTGCAATTCACTCATTTCAAGTGGGTTGTGGACCAATCAAACGAAAAATGGACGACTCACCCGGTGAACAAGTGTTGGAAATCAAAGTTGCAAAACGCCTCTCAAGGACGGCAAGCCCTTTGGCTTGAAGACGGAATGCCCTGGGCTGTCGCGAGGATGCCAAGCAGGACGAAAAGGTTTTCGCAAGTTGTTCACAGCCCCATTCATGAGGCTGTCAGAGCATTCCCTCTCCACATCGAAAAGCAGCCCATTTCCCGCAGATTCGCAGGGTCTCCCGTCTCAGCGACATCCTCCGGATCGGAATTCTCCTGAACATCCTCTGTTGGATCATGGCCTGCCAGATCACTCCCATGGCCTGGCTGTTCCCTCCCTGATCGGACGAAACCAGCAACCAAGGCGATTTCAATGCGGCTGCACGTCCATCACCAGGACCTTGGCCCAGGTTTCCTTGAAGGTGTCGATGAAGACGTTGTGATCCGGATCGACCTGATAGGCGTCCTGAAGCTCGATGGACTCGAACTTCATCGACAGCGCGTAATCCCAGGACTGGTCGATCACCGGACGCGGCATCACCGGCGCAGGCGTGCCCCAGAATCCGCTGACGATTCCCGGAAGTTTCAACAGGGCCGCGAGCCCGCCTTCGAAGGCCTTGCGGTCGGCCTCGTTCTTGTGCTCATCCTTCAGCCAGAAATAAACGTGGTGGTCCATGACCGTGGCTTTATCCAGCCGTCGGACCGGGTGCAAGCCCCGATCCCTGCGGACCATCACCCGATTGGAGTTGAAAGCCGCCTCGCCACCCGGACGAATCCTTCAGTAGTTCCTGAACATCCCATGAGCCCTTTCCGGAAATGCCTTTCCCTCCCTGCCGCCTGCTTGGCCACCCTCACCCCGGCGGTCGCAGCCGATCCGGCCGACTACACCAGCAAGTCCGACTGGGGCGTGATGGGGCCACCCGCCACCCCGGCCATCGTGGCGGCGGCGCTTGAAAACGTGAAGGAACCGATGCCCCACGGCCCGTTCGAAGGCACCTGGGAATCCATCGAAATGCACTACCGGACCCCGGACTGGTTCGAGGATGCCAAGTTCGGCGTCTTCCTGCACTGGGGCCTGTATGCCGTGCCCGCGCATCGCAACGAATGGTATCAGAAACACATGTATGCCGCCGATGCCGAGTGGCATGCCAAGACCTTCGGCCCGCAGGAAACCTTCGGTTACAAGGACTTCATCCCGAAGTTCACCTGCCAGCACTACGACCCCGTGGCCTGGGCCGCTCTCTTCAGGAAGGCCGGAGCCCGCTACGTGATCCCCACCGCCCAGCATCACGACAACTTCCCACTCTGGGACAGCGCGCTGACGAGGATCGACGCGAAGGACCTGGGACCGCATCGCGATCTCATCGGCGATCTGGCCAAGGCAGTGCGCAACGAAGGCCTGAAGTTCGGGGTGTCGAATCACGGCATCGAGAACTTCACCTTCATCCATCCGGCGGCTCCGCTGCGAGACCGGTTGAAGGAAAAGAAAGCCGATCTTTTCGATCCAGCCTGGCAGGACATCTATCACTACGCGGATCGCAGCGATGCCGCCCTGACCCGCTTTCTAACAGACTGGGTGGATCGGAACCTGGAACTCATCGACAAGTATCAGCCGGACCTCCTGTGGTTCGACAATGGGGTCAACGCCGCCAAGGACCGCGTGCTCGACCCCCTGAAAACCCGCGTCGCCGCGCACTACTACAACCGCGCCCGCGACTGGAACAAGGATGTCGCCATCAGCACCAAGGGCCTTGCCTACGCGCCCTCGGGAGATGACTCGAAGCAGATCGGCTCGATCATCGACTTCGAGAAAATCGGCCAGCGTTCCCCACCGGACATCCGCCCCGGTCCATGGCAGGTCGATCACCCCATCGGCAGCACCTGGGGCTACACGTCCGACATGAGGGTCACCAAGGGCGAGTCGGTGATTCCCCTCCTGATCGACACCGTCAGCAAGGGCGGCAATCTCCTGCTGAACCTCTCACCGATGGCCGACGGGACGATTCCCCAAGCCCAGCAGGACAGCCTGCTCACGATCGGCCGCTGGCTGGAGGTGAACGGCGAAGCCATCTACGGGACCCGACCTTGGAAGCAGTTCGGCGAGGAAAAGATCCGCTTCACCACCAAGGGCAACACGCTTTACGCCATCTCCCTCAGCAAGCCCGGTCGCCAGCTTTCCATCAAGGCCCTCGCCACGACATCGGGCCAGGTCACCAGGGTTGAGCAACTCGGGGAATCAAAGCCCTTGAACTTCACCCAAACCGACCAGGCCTTGAACATCGATCTGCCAACAGATCTAACAGACTCACCCGCCTGGGCCTTCCGGATCAGCAGGTCCGGTCATTGAGGAGTTATTCTACGAACCGCTGAAGCCTTGCCGCAGGAAGAATGCCCTCGCATCAAGGCGGATGCGAAAGCTGATCAAACCGGATCTGGCGAAGCCGCTCCTGGTTGCGCTGGTTCCTTGGCAGCTCATGCAACACGCACAGCAACAGGAAAATGGCGCAATGAAGGATCAGAAGCTGAGCTGGCTTTCCTTTGCCTCGAAACAGCGAAACCATGGCGAGGAAGAAGCCCAGAAACTCGAGGCCTACCCCTGACCAGAACATCAGATCCAGAGTGTCCGAAATCTTGGAGAGCGCCACACCAATGCAAAGCGACACATAGCCTGCGATCACAAGCCGCGAGCTCGACTCCTTGCTGCTTCCCCGGGGCTCCATGTCAACTTCTGCCATTCGTGGCCGCGAGGCCTACCTTGCCACGACATTGAAATCAAGGCGAAGGTGGGATCACTTCTCCTTGTTCATGGCCATCATCGACCACTCCGTCCTCTCTCATGTCATCCTCAGCAGCCTCAAGTGGGGCCCGGAACTTCCTATCTTCCATTCTTGAACCTTAAGAGGAAAATGAGAAACCACTAAGGTCATGAAACGCACGAAGGCAGGAATCATTAGCCCCATCTTCGCAGTCAACTGATGAATGAGGCTGAAGCGGTTAGGAACTACCTGATTCTCGTGAGGTCTCGTGAATCTCGTGGTTTGTATTTCAGGATTCAAGTCAAAGGGATGCGATGGCACGGCCTTGGTTCAAGCATCCGAGAGTCCTCCAATCCCTGAAAGGGAAAGACCCTCGTGACCCCGGTGAAAGGGAGCCCCAGCCCTTCAAAGCAGCCTGAAGGCATGCCCCTACCAGCGAATCAGAATCAGACATCGTCACCAGATCCTCGCCGCGCCCAGGAGTGACAGTGGCACGTCGGTGAGAGATGGGTCATTCCTGATCCGATTGCCTGTGCAGCAATCAGGCGGTCAAAGGGATCGGCATGAACTCTTGGCAGCTTGCCGCTGCGATCGATCGCGTCCGGATGAAGAGCGAGAGGGAGGCAGCGGTGATACTCGATTTCGCGGGGGATCCACAGGAAGGTGCAGGTATCGAGGAAGTGGTTCACGGTCCCCATTCCTTGAGTTCGGCGTCGGTGAAAGGACTGAAGCGGGCAAGGGGCAGAGGCCCGTTCTCGCCATTGCATGAAGCCTCCTTGTCACGCGATCCCCCGCATGAACTGCCGGGGTACATCGTCCGCAGCTCCGGAATTACGAAACAGAGAGATGGACGAACCCACTTCAGGACGCTAGTTTGTGCGGTAGTTTGAAAGCCTATGCGTCAACTTTCGCCGCCAAGGACAAGGTCACGTGGCCCCTCGGCCAGCGACCCAAAGGGACCCGCCGCATCACCGGGAAAGCCGGCACCCTGAGTGCGAGCCCCATCGCCACGGCCATCGTGAACACCCGTGACCTTGGCTTGAAGCGTAGCCGCTGCGAATCCTTCGGACCGCTCAACCGAATGCCCCAGAACTTTGCGACCCGGACCACGAAGGTCTGTGATCGGAACCTTCACTTCCATGCTGAGGTCCCAGATTCCCATCCAGGTTCCTATTGCCCAGGCGACAGAACTTCCCAGCCACCCGGCCAAGCCCAATCGGGTCGAAATGTGAAATCGCGAGGAGCCCTTTGAAGATGAAATCGGGCTTAATTCCGTTCCATTCGGGACTGAACCCTTTGACTTAAAATCACCATGAATAGCATCTACACTTCGATCTTGGTCTCATTCGTCTCGCTTTCCAGCATGTTATCGATTTTTGCGCAAACTGAGCAGACACCAATTGACGAAAGAAAAGAATCATTCTCGTTTCAGGGAAAACTCAAAAGACTTGAAGAAGCTTGCGAGCTGGAAGGTTTACGAATTGAGGCCGAGATGGTAATTGAATTGTTAAATTCCAAAGATCCAGAGATTGAAGCTGAAACACTTTCCCTGATCGATTTTTTTGCATTTGAAAAGCGGTTTTCCCAAAATGACGCCGAAAGAATATTTGAGATGCTTAAATCAATTAATGATGATAAATTTTTCGAAATTATCGGTGAGAATATTGATAATGGAAATGAGCCTATTGTATGGTTGTGTATACATAAGTTCGTTGCGCTCAATAGTCTTTGTCGTAATTATCCGGTGATATCCGCTGAAGATTATGAGGGTAGGATTCAAAATGAATTTCTTTCTAAGCTTATCAGAGTTCTTTCCGTAAGGCGGGATGAACTCTCCGAACGTTGTGAGAATGTTTTGATGGGTTTGATTACTGCTTCAAGAACAACCAATTCATGTATGAATTGGCTGGATGGGTTTATCAAAAGTATAGATATGTCGGGTCCCGAAAGGGATCCGGATCCTTATGAGATATGCGTTTCGCTGGTATACTTGTGGAGAGATCACCCAATTCTTGGTGAGGGCCGACCGATGAATTATGTCGTTTCAAAGATGATGCGCCCCAAGATCAAGAAGATCAATGAGATTGTTAAGGAGTGGAGCGCAATTGGTCAGAGAAATGGTGTAGATAATAGTGGAAGGAAGGATCAAGCAATGATCGTGATTCGGAAGATTGAAGAATCCGAAATTAATCATTAGTGAGATCGATCACCTCAAATGAAAGGCTACCAGTCCTCGCGCCTTCACCTGCCATTCGAGAGCAGGAACGATCAAGATCTGAGCGAGGCGTGTGATCAACTCTGGAAGCTTCTGTTCGGGGATAGTGTTTGAGGATTCGCGAACTTCAAGAATGTGAATCCGCGAGGGCTGAGCCCTTTCGGATTTCACAAGCCGCAAAACGAACACCCGTTTCCCATGGCGAGGTCTAGATCAAGAGTGAAGCTTCCAGGCCAAGTGCATCGGCGGTTTTCCTGACATGAGCGGTGTTGAACCTGCGCTCCCCACGAAGCAGACGGGATGCGGTGGAGCGGTCAATGCCGATGAGCCTGCCCCACTCGGTGGCGGTCATTCCGATGTTTTCAAGGTGGGCCGCCAGAAACTCATGCGGGGGAAGTGTTGGCAGTGCTTCGTAATTTGCGGACTCGTAGGCTTCGGCAAGCTCGGCGAGGGTTTCGAGGTAGTCGGCTTGATCCCTGTTGAGCGGGTGACCTGCCAGGTGGTCCATGATCTCAGTGACGGCACCAAGCTCGATCTCATCATGCAGCGTGCGCGGCAGGTGCAGGCGGCAAAGTGCCTCGTAGGTTTTCGGCAATTTGGAGAAGCAGGGGAGGATTGGCTTGGTGGCTTTCATCGGCTTAGAGGTCGTTCTTCCAGCGGTCTTTGCTGTAGTCGGCATGGGTAAGGATTTTCAGGATGAAGATGCAGCAGGTATTGTAATGGATGGCGGTGATGAGGCGGTGGTGATTGCCTGCGATATTGAAGATGGTGACGGTCTTGGAGCTGCGGACACCAGCGAGGTCGGCGTGCGGCAGGACTTTTCGAACGTCAGCGATGGATTGCCACCTGGCGGCTGAGGCCACTGCGAACAAGGCTGAGAGGCTGGCGGCGGCATTCGGGTGCTGCTTGGCATAGTCGAGAAGGCGACGTTTCGTGATGATTCTCATTCGAAAGGCTGTTGTCAGATTAGCAACACAAGAGGCGGACTGTCAAGGGGGACCCTCATCGAATCCAGACCACCCTCAAATCCCGGACTGGTTTGGCTTTCGGCTATCCGGCAAGTATGGCGAGGCGCTTCACGTTGTTCTCGGAGCTTCCGGCTTTGCATCCTTTCCCCAGCACAGTTGGCCGACACTGAATTGGATCGTCCAATCTCCAGTTCGCAATCCGTCCCCGACTAGTGCTTCTCGAGCCTCTCTTCGTTCGCTTTCTTCCAGGCGGCACCCAGCTCCTCCAGGGTGGAGCCTGTCCAGTTCTTCCAGTCGGATTCGAGGTAGCGCCCTTCACGGGCTGCCGCGTTGAGCTTCTTGATCAGATCCTTGTCCTTCGTCCTCAGCACCCAATCGAGGAAGTTCGCACTGATCCGGTAGCTGTCATTGTATTTCGCCTGAGCCACGTTGCGGGCAGTGATCTCGGCCCCTCGCGACTGCGGTTCATAGAGAAACCAGCGCACGTAGTCCGGAATCCCCTCGGTCACCCAGCCCGGCGCACGTTTCGCCTCCCGCACCCGATCCGCGAGCCAGTAGTTCTGCACCACGTGGGTCATTTCATGCACCACACAGCCCTTCGCTTCGCCCTTCAGGTTCTGGCGGAACCAGGGCGCGTTGAGGGAAATCCGATCGCCCGCCGCGTAGGCTGGCACGCCTTTCATGTCATCCTTGAACTGGAAATGCACGACCGCAGGTGGCTGGTAGTGCTCGCTCGGAAGCAAGGCCGCGATCTTCGGATACCACTCGCGGATCGCCGGCAGCAATTCCATCTCCGACCAGGCCATCAGGTCCGGGGCGATGTTCGCATCGATCTCATAGGTGAACTTTCCGTCGGCCGACTTGAAGGTCTTCACGATCCGCTCGATCCGGTTTGGAGCCGGTGCATTGGCATCGATCACATCCAGCTCGCTGAAAAAAGTCTGCGCAAAGCGTTCTTTCGGATCCGTGCTCTGCAGATCGAAAATCAGATATCTCCAGGATCCCAGCAAGGGTGCCCGGCCAGCGGAGACCGTCACTCCATGCTGTCCGCCGGGCACTCCGGATTCCTGACGTGTATCCACCGTCGCCACCGAGACCCAGCCGCAAGCGAGGGGGTCCTCGCCCTTGCCCGGGCTGGGCTTGAAGGACGGGGCCTTCCCATCCGCGCCGTAAATCCGATAGACCTGCGGCGCGCGGGATCCGGCGTGCCAGGAATATGTGGCGATCTGTTTGATCCCGATCACTGATCCGAGATCCACCCACAGCCGTCCTCCGTCCGGCCCAGGTTTCAGGAAAAAGTTCGAGGCGGGATCATCCGCATTTCCCGGAACACGACCGTCATGCAGCACGTCCAGCGAACCGCTGTTTCCATCCTGCTGACCGTCGAGCAGCTTGAACACCGCCTTGGATGCCGCATCGTCGATGGCCGGGGCAGGGACCTTCTCAAACTTGAATCCGGGGTCTGATCCATGGCGTGCCACTTGAATCTCGGCCAGCGCCTCCGCTGCGAAGGAGGTGCCCGCAGCGCTCCAGAAGAAGGCTGAAACAGTTAGCAAAACCACATTTCTCATATCTCCCAGAACCATTCCATCATCGCGTGGTCAAGCAAGGTCGGCGTCCGGGCGCTCGCTTGGCACAATCCGGAAACCTCATCCTCCCGCATCTTCCCCCGAAAACCTGCCACAACCCTGATGCCGCATGAGGCAAGGTCGGAGCAGAGCTTTCGCGGGTGATGCTGGCAAGCGGCGGGGTGGCCAGCCGCAAGGGCTACTTCTCGACGCGGGTGACGGTGTAGCCTTCCTTTTGAAGATGCTGGCCCACGCTGTCTTCCGAGCAGAAATGGGCGGCACCCGCAGCGAAGAAGTGAATCACGGCTGGCTCCGCCTTGAGGGTGTCAGCGATCTTGCTGGCCATCTGCTTGTTGCGGTCGGTGATCAGCCGGGCCATCAATCGTTCACCGAGCTCCTTGTGCTCGCCCTGCTTCATTTCGAGGATCTGCTTGTCCATTTCCGCTGCGACCTTGGCTGGATCGCCCGAGAGGTAGGCATCGACGAGGGCCTTGTTGGGATCGATCCCCTGCTCGCGGTACTTCTTGAACTGCTTGAGTGTTTCACTGAGGAAAATCGACTGATCCGCCTCGGTGAGTTCGGTGAACCCCTTCATCTGGGATTCCGGAGTCTCCAGGGCCCCGGTCTTTTTCCCTGCATCGGTGGCCTTGTCCCAGAGCGCGGAATCGAGCGGCTTGCCGCCACCTGCGAGTTGGTCCGGCAGGAACGACAGCATGATCGCGACATACCAGGTCTTCAAGGCCTGCATGGGAGTGGCATCGAGTTGAGGGTTGATCGTCTTGAGATGGGCGTCGAGGGCCTCGGAAAGATCCTTTCCGATCGCTGCGGAGAGCTTCTTGCCATCGCCACGCATGACGAGGGGGATGACGGCCTGCTGGCTTTCCGTATCCAGCGGCACCTCGGTGTAAAGCGCGGCAGACGAATCAAACGCCTTCTGGGCGAGAGGATGCAGGGTGGCGGTCGGGCCCTTGCTGAGATGGATCGTTCCGAACAGATAGGAGGGCGCTTTCAGGCCCTTGCCTTCGATCTTCCAGAGCAGTGGCTTCTCAGGATGCGCCGGTGCCTTCTGGGCGGAGGCGGTCGGACTGAGCAGGGCGAGCAAGGCGAGGGACAAACCCGCAAGGACGCGGGGCAGCATTCGTGGCATGGTGGTCATGGATCGGAGGGTGGGTTGGAGTGAGAGGAGATCGGGCCCATTCGGGAAATCGACCGGAGGTGGTAACCGACAAAACCCTTGATGGCAAACATGGAGTCCATCACGGACAGACCATCACAGATGAAAACCCAACTTCCCGCTCGGATCTGTCAGATCGTGTCATGTCCTCGTGTTTGTTCACCTTTGAAAGGAAAATCAAAAACCACGAAAGTCGCGAAAAGCACGAAAGAAGAAGCCATGGGGATGATCTTCGCACTCACTTGATGAGTGATTCCGACGCGATTTGGCCCCCTGACTTTCGTGATGTTTCGTGAATCTCGTGGTCTGGATCTCAGGATTCGGG
The DNA here is from genome assembly GCA_027485995.1 of Verrucomicrobiaceae bacterium. GTDB lineage: Bacteria > Verrucomicrobiota > Verrucomicrobiia > Verrucomicrobiales > Akkermansiaceae > Luteolibacter. The sequence goes on along the minus strand of JAIXPW010000090.1, from coordinate 26,411 downwards.
CTCACAGTTTTCTCCCGGATGGCGCTCTTTTCCATGCGATCAATCACCGCATCCGAATCCAACTCACCGCTCCTGCCTGCCGGGCCCAAGGCGCGAGACCAACTCCTCCAGCCTTTTTTCAGAAACCTTGCCGATCACCTTGATGTCGGGCGCGAAGAGCGAGATGCGGAATTCCTCCAACTGCCAGCCGAGGTCCCACAGGCGCGGATCCTCAGGTTTGGCGGTCCATTTCACCATCCAGGGTTCCCAGAGGCGACGAAAGCGCTCGGTTTTCTCAAGGTCCTTGATGAGCGGCAGCGAGGCGATGCGCCCAAGCCTGGAGCGGATGGCACGAAGACGGAGCGGGTAGTCGAGCAGGCGGGCATAGCCACTGCGCCAGGCAAAACGGGCACGGAACAACCACGCAAGCTGCTCCTCCAGATCTCGCACGATGAGTTCGTGATTGCGGCTGCCACGATGGCCCTGAATCCACGTCCGGACCTCGGGGAGATGCAGCAGCATTTCATCGAGTGAATGGCCGATCTTCGACGCGGCATCATGCCACCGGCCACGCGCGGCCTGGGCGACGGTGTGGAACTCATTCGGCGAGCGTGGCAGCAGACGACCCATCGCGCCCTCCGCGGAAAGGGCGATGAGGTCCTCGACGGCCGTGCCGCCCACTCCGAGGCGAGGCAGCTCGATCTTCGTCGCCATGCCGAGGGGGAAGCGCTTCTTCAGATGATTGACCTGATCGGGATGGGCGAGGTGCAGCAAGCGCACGCAACCACCGCGATGGGCCTCGCGGGCCTCGGCTTCGCAGGCGAAGGCACGGACTCCGATCGAGCCACCTTCATCAACGAGCGCCGGAAAGGCGGTGCCGGTGCTGACATCCACCTGGATCGGCAGGGCCTCGCCATCCCAGGCATTCATGCCCTTGCGTTCCCAGGATTCATTGGCCGCCGCTTCGAAACGCGAGCGGATCTTTACGGCCAGCTTCAGCTTCAGGGCATGGAGTTCGGTGCCGAAGGCGATCTCGTTGCCGTCGTCATCGCAGATCCACAGCTTGGTGATGAGCTCGGGTGGAAGCTTCTGGAAATCGAAGTCGCGCGGCTCGACCGGGTAGTTGGTGCGTTCGCGAAGGTACTCGGCCAGACGCTGGGCGATCGGGGCATCGGGCGGAGCGCCCCGCCAGAGGAAGAAGAAGCCATCGGCCATTTCCCCGACCGGCTGGCAGATCCGACGAAGGTCCTTCGGCAGCGAGCGGATCAGGATTTCCGTGCGTTCACGCAGCGTGCCGGAGACTCCCCAGCCCGGCAGCCAGTCGGGCACCAGCGGCAGTTGATCGACGTGAATGCCGAGCGTCAGACCATCATCACGCTCACCCGGTGCGGCATGATAATAGCAGGCGTATTCCTGATCCTCGATGGTGATCGAGTCGGGGAAATCCTCCAGCCTGAGATCATCGAGATCCTCCAGTACGACGTCCGCCGTAGATAGCCGCAGTTGATCCTCGTTCGACTCCAGCCATTTGAAAAACGCGGCGGCGGTGGAGATGCCGGGCGGGATGACTTTCTCGAAGAAGGCCTCGACCGCCTCCTCGCTCCAGAGTCCGCCGGGGCGGCGGAGCTTCTGTTCGATCGCACCGATCTCCTCGCGCAGTCCCTGGAGTTGATCGAGGAACTCGCATTTCCGGCGCAGCTTTCCGGGCATCAGGCCCTCGCGCAGGAAAATCTGACGCGCTCCCTTGGGATCGACTCGACCGTAGTGAACGCGTCGGCCCACGACGATGTGCAGCCCGCCGCAGATGACGGTCTGCTTGCCATAGACGGCGCCTTGATTCTCATCCCACGTCGCTTCGCCGAACCGGCTGCGGCAGAGGTGGACCGCGACCTGCTCGACCCACTGCGGATCGATGCGCGCCACGCGGCGGGCCCAAAGCCGGGAAGTTTCCACAAGCTCCATGCCCATCACCCACTCCCAGCGCTTTCCGCCAAAAAGACCGGAGCCGGGAAAGATCGCGAAGAAGCCGCCGGACGCGCTGCGGTAGGATTTCGACTCACGGTCCCACAACCCGAACTGACGTGGTGCTCCAGCGAGCAGCGAACGGTGGATGGCCGGATAGGAGGCGATTTTTCCGGTGTCGCTCTCGAGCTTGGGGACGTCCCATTTCAGATCGCGGGCAAGGAGGTCGCGCAGCTCGTCATGCACGTTCGCCCACTCGGTCACACGGCGGTAGTTGAGGAAGGTTTCCTTGCAGAACTTTCGCAGGGCATTGCGCTTCCAGTTGCGTCCTTCGCGAAAGCGGTTGAGGTCGATCCACATCCGGATCAGGCCGATGAAATCACTGTCGGCGTCCTTCCATCGCGCCTGCGCCGCATCGGCCTCACGGGCCTTCTCCGGCGGGCGTTCACGGGGATCGTTCGACTCCAGGCCGGAGACGATCGGCAGGATCTCGGCGAGGCATTTCTCCTCACGAGATTCCAGCAGCATGCGGCCGAGACGCGGGTCCACCGGCAGCCGCGCCATCTGGCGACCGGCTTCTGTTAGATCCTTTTCCTCGTTCAGCGCGCCGACCTCGCGAAGCGTCCGGTAGCCTTCGGAAATCGCCTTCGGCGCGGGCGGATCGAGAAAGGGAAAGTCCTCGATGGCGGGCAGCCCGAGCGATTTCATCCTCAGGATCACGCCGGCAAGCGAGCTGCGGCGGATTTCCGGGTCGTTGAACTCCGGTCGCTCGGCGAGTTCGGTTTCCTCATAGAGACGAAGACACACGCCTTCCCTCACACGCCCGCAGCGGCCCTTGCGCTGGCGGGCACTCGCCTGACTGACGGGCTCGATCTGGAGACGCTGGACCCCGCGACCGGGCGACCAGCGGGAAATGCGGGCGAGGCCGGAGTCGATCACACAGACGATCCCGGGAATCGTCAGCGAGGTTTCCGCGACGTTGGTGGCGAGGATGATGCGGCGGCGGTTGCCGGGATTGAAAATGCGCTGTTGCTCGGCCAGTCCGAGTCGGGCGAAGAGCGGGAGGATCTCGGTGTTTTGAAAACGGCGTCCATCGAGCGCATCGGCCGCCTCGCGGATCTCGCGTTCGCCAGGGAGGAAAATCAGAACGTCGCCGCGTGGATCGACTCCGTTGAGCCATTCGACGCCGCGGACGATGTGGCTGGAAAGATCTTCATCGTCATCGGGCGGCAGGTGGAATTCCTCGACCGGAAAGGCGCGCCCCGGTGCCTCGATGACCGGCGCGCCGCCGAAAAAGTCCGCAAAGGCCCCGGCATCGAGGGTGGCGGAGGAGATCACCAGCTTGAGATCGCGACGCTTTTCCAGAAGGCCTTTCAGGTAGCCGAGCAGGAAGTCGATGTTGAGCGAGCGCTCGTGGGCCTCGTCGAGGATCAGTGCGCCGTATTGCTTCAGGTTGCGGTCGCCCTGGGTTTCCGCGAGCAGGATCCCGTCGGTCATGAACTTGATCCGGGTGTCGCGCGACATCTTTTCCTCGAAGCGCACTTGATAGCCCACGAAGCCGCCGAGCGGGCTGCTCAGCTCCTCCGCCACGCGCCGGGCCACACTGGCGGCGGCAAGTCGTCTTGGCTGGGTGCAGCCGATCCGCCGGGGATCGTCGCCGAGGGCCTCGACCACCATTTTCGGGAGCTGCGTGGTCTTTCCCGAGCCCGTTTCACTGACCACGACGACGACCGGATGATTCCGGATCGCGGCGACGATTTCATCGCGATGGGCGACGACGGGCAGCGCGGCCGGGTAGTTCAGAGGTGGGGTCGGCAGCGGCACGGGCGCAGGGGGTAACCGCGGCGGTGGCTTTTCTCAAGCGGCAAAGCGACTCGCGGGTTGCCAATGAAAGTTCCGGCGCCTAGACAGCGTCTGACGTTTGTTCTTTTTGTAACCGATCATGAATCCATCCGACATCCCAACGAATCAGCGCCGTGGTTTCCTCAAAGCCCTCGGCGGGCTCACCGCAGGCCTTGCCGCATTTCCCTCGATCGTGTCCGCCCAGAATGCGGCCAACGCCCCGTCCCGCCCTTCCGGCGCGAAGTACATGGGTGATTTCGCCGCTCCGAAGCTGGAGAAGGTGAAAGTGGCGATCATCGGCGTGGGGGCCCGTGGATCCGGCCATGCCTCGCAGCTGGCGACGATCGAAGGCGTCGAGTTTGTCGGGATCTGCGATCTTAACGAAGCCCGCGCCAAGCGTTCCGCCGACAATGTCACCAAGAAGGGTCACACTCCGAAGGTTTACTTCGGCGAAGAGGAGGCCTGGAAGAAGATGCTCGCGGAAACCAAGCCGGACGCGGTGTTCATCGCGACCCCCTGGGACCACCACGCGCCGATGTGCGTGGCGGCGATGAAGGCCGGTGCCCATGCATTTTCGGAAGTGCCGATTGCCTACACCCTCAAGGAGATGTGGGAGATCGTGGACACCTCGGAGGCCACCGGACGCCATTGCATGATGATGGAAAATGTCAACTATGGCCGCGAGGAACTCATCTATCTCAACATGGTGCGCCAGGGCGTGATTGGCGAACTCCTCCACGGCGAGGCCGCCTACATCCATGAGTTGCGTGGTCAAATGGAGAACGGTGACAGCACCGGCTCCTGGCGGACCTTCCAGTATGCCAAGCGTGACGGCAACCTTTACCCCACCCACGGACTTGGCCCGGTGGCCCAGTACATGAACCTTGGCCGCGGCGAGGACAACTTCGGCCGCATCGTTTCCTTCTCGTCACCCGCCAAGGGTCGCGCGCTTTACGCCGCGAAGTCCCAAAAGCTCAGCAATCCCGAGTTCAAGAAGCTGGACTTCAAGGGAGGAGACATGAGCACATCGATCATCAAGACCGCCCTGGGTCGTACCATCATGGTGCAGTGGGATGAAACCTCACCGCGCCCCTATTCCCGCCACAACCTGATCCAGGGCACCAAGGGCACGCTCGCCGGCTTCCCGAACCGCATGGCCATCGAGGGGATCACCAAGACCTACCACGAGTGGGCGCAGGATCTCGAAGACAAGGATGGCAAGCCGATCGAAGGAGCCCAGCATTGGGAGGAAATCGCCTCGAAGTATGAGCACCCGCTCTTCAAGCGCATGGGTGAACTGGCCAAGAAGATGGGCGGCCACGGCGGCATGGACTTCCTGATGCTTTATCGCATCATCGAGTGTCTCCGCAACGGTGAGCCGCTCGATCAGAACGTTTATGAAGGCTGCTTCTGGTCCGCCGTCGGCCCGCTTTCCGAGAAATCGGTGGCCGAGGACGGCTCGTCGCAGGTCTTCCCGGACTTCACCCGCGGCAACTGGAAGACCACCAAGCCGCTCGGCATCATCGCCTGATTCATTCAGACAAGTTGAATTCACAACGTGGTGACATGATGCATGTCACCACGTTTTTTTATCTTCATGGGAATTTCATCAGATACTTCTTTCCTCCAGGACAGGAAACCGTCAAGGGTTACGCATGTTGGGTAAGTTGGCAGCTACCATGCTTCTCGTGCTTTCTCTCGAAGGCATGGCTGAACCTGCGACACCGGCTTCACCGGATTACTCCGCAGGCTTCCAAAGACTCATCGACCTGGGACTGCCCTCACTCGAAGGCGCGGAGTGGTGGACGACCGGAGGAAACAACCGGACTGCGGATAACTATGAACTCCAGGAACTGCTCCAGGACCTCAAGGGTGGAGGCTGGAAGGTCCAGCGCGATGGCAAGCCCGCCTTCCTCCCGCTGGGAGGCCTGGAAGTGGTTGAAATGCCCACCGCCCCGGCTGGCGGTGGCAGTCTGCTCGGCGCGATCTTCGGCGGGGGCTCGAAGAAGCCGAAGGCGATGGATCCGGTGGCGGATGCCAACAAGCTCATTGAGACCCTGGCGGACCCGGAAAAGGGCGGCTCGTTCCGCAGCCAGTTGGAGTATCGCGGGACCGGCGCGCTGGGCCCCTTACTGATCTTTGCCACCCAGCTCCACCAGAGCGGACACCCCTCGGAGGCCAACCGCTTGGCGAGCCAGATTTTCAACCTTGGGCTCGCTCCCGAATCCATCATCGACTCCGCAGTGAACCGGCTCGCCAACCGGGATCTGGAAAAGGTCGGCCTGGCCTTCAAGTCCAGTCACGACTGGGTCGCCTACGAGCGCGACCTCAAGCAACTGGCGGCCCGCTATCCACGCGGCTGGGAGTATCTCCCAGCCGTCAAGATGCTGCTGCCCAAGCTCGCCAAGAAGGTGGCCAACACGCCGCCTCCCAAGATTGTCATGCCCGGCCTGACCTTGAATCCGGAGGCGGTTGCCGCACTGGAGGAAGTGCTCACCGTGCCAGAACAGGAGGTCGGCCAGGACGCGGTCGAGGCCTATGCCCGCGAAAACGGGTATCCCGTGGAAGCGCTCAATCCGCAGATCAGGGAGATGATCCGGCAGCAGATGAGCCGCAGCGACTCCGGTTCCGGGGGCCCCTGGCTCATCGGCGATCCTCCGAATGCCTCAGCCAAAGACCCTTGGTCTAGGCTCAAACGGCTCGGGCCCGAGGCCTTGCCCGCCCTGGCCGCCGTGGTGGCCGACGACACCCTGACGTCCGCGATCAACTCCGGAGGCTCCAGCCGTTCCGGACGTTTCAGTTTCGGGGAGACGGGCGTGTCGGAAGCGGATCTTGCGATTGCCGCCTATGAGTCCATGGAGCGCCCCATGACCCGGGGGGAACTCGCCTGCCGTTTCCTGCGCAGCACCCTGCCGGGTGAGGATCGGAGCGAGGAGGATCCCGAAGCCCTGGCGGAAGCCGCCGTGCAGTTTTGGAAAGCCCATCGCGGAAAATCGAAACTCGATCTCCTGCTGGTCTTCGTGACCGAAGGAGGAGAATCGATGAAGTCCACGGCCATGGCCAAACTGGCCGAATGGCAGGACCCCGCCGCCAGGACGGCCTTCGAGCGCCTCGTGCTTGAAAGCGATGATGCCACCGGTTATCTCAGTGAGGTTGCCACCTATCTAAAGACCCACAAGGCGACCGCGAAGGACTTCTTTGTCAAATACTCCGCCTTTCTCCGGAGCCAGCTTGAGGGGCTCGATGCCTCCGAGCTGCGGTCCCGCTCGGGCTATGAGGTCCAGCAGGCAGGAGGCGTGGAGCCTTACCTGAAAAAACTCTCGTTGTTCGTGGGCGGCGAGTCGCCGCGCAAACTGCTTCGCGAACTTGCGAAGGCTGAGAAGCCCGACAAGCAACAGATCCGATCCCTGGCCGAAACCATCCTCGAATCCTCAAAGGACGAGTTTGTTCCGATTTTCCTCGAAGCCTGTGTCTCGGCCAAAAGTGCGGAAACCCGCAGCGAGTTTCTCGGCGCGATCTTCACAGGCACAAGGGAGCGGAACCAAACTGATGATGAGGAAACCGATCGCAAGGATCTGCCGGTCCCGGCCTCGCTGATTCCGGGCTGGACCACCTTGCTCAAGGATGATCGGGAGATCCGCGACGGCACGACCGTCAGCTACGTGACGACCTACTCGATGGAGCAAGCCTACAGCCGGGGCACCATGGATACCTTCTATCAGATCAGCCAGATCGACCCGGACGCCTCCCGTCAGCTCCTGAAATCCCGAGCGGAAGAGAGGCTTGCCGCCAAGCCCCTGACTCCGGTCCCGGACGCCTCCAAGCTTCCCGCAGGTCGCCTCGACGAGTTGCTCAAACCACTTTCCTCAGCCAAACCCGAAGCGGTGCACGAGCTCGTCGAGGGGTGGAAGCTCGAGGAGAAATGCGCCTATCAGGATTGGCTGAGCGAAAAGGAAAACCTTCCCAGGATTCCCGCCAGCGTCTTGTCTGCACGGACGATCCTGATCGCTCCAAAACGGTCAGCGAAGGACGCGGCTTCGACCGGCAATCAGGACATCGCGGCTTCCCTCGACCTCAAAGCCGGGACCAAACTCGACTTTGATCGGCTGGTCTCAACGGCTTCAAAAGTCGCCTCCAACGTGAAGGACTGGTCCGGGCTTTCCCTGGATGCTTCCGCGTCTCCTCTGAATACCGGTTGTGTGGTGTCCGCTGTTCGGGTCTTTGATGAAAAAAGGGGGGGCAAGGATGACAGGTCAGTCAGGCTCGTCGAAGAGGTCCTCAACTCCCTTCAGTCCTCATCCGGTGAAGAAGAAGGAGCTGTCGTCATCGCTTGGGTCGATCAGGAACGGAGCTCTTGGAAGCAAGTGATGTGGAAGGTCAAAGCGGGCAAGGCAAGCCCTCCTTCGGACGAGGAGCTGCAGCCCTTGCGAATGCTTTTTCAATCCGCCGATCAGCCGGATGGCAGCGCACCCTCACTCACGCTCAGCGCCCTCCATCGTGACGACCTCGAAAAGCTGAACAAGCTCCGTTCAAACCTGGGTTCATCCGACGAATAAACTCCACCCTCATCCCACCTCACCATGTCCACCTCCGCCTCTCCTCCCGAATCCGCCGCCGCCCAGTGGGACAAGCTTCAGGAAACCGTCGCCGCCGTGCGTCAGGAAACCGCCCGTGTCATTGTCGGTCAGGACGAGATCGTCGAGCAGCTCCTCACTTCGCTGCTTTGCAAGGGCCACTGCCTGCTGGTCGGCGTTCCCGGCCTCGCAAAAACCCTGCTCGTTTCCACCCTGGGCCGAATCCTCGGACTGAAGTTCCAGCGCATCCAGTTCACTCCGGATCTGATGCCCACCGACATCGTCGGCTCGGAGATCCTTCAAAACTCCGCGGACGGCAACCGTGAGTTCCAGTTCGTCCCAGGTCCCGTTTTCACCAACCTCCTGCTCGCCGACGAAATCAACCGCACCCCGCCGAAGACCCAGGCCGCCTTGCTGGAGGCCATGCAGGAAAAACAGGTCACCGTGAACGGCCAGACGCGCCGTCTCGAGGAACCCTTCATCGTCTTCGCCACCCAGAACCCGATCGAACACGAAGGAACCTACCCGCTGCCGGAAGCCCAGCTCGACCGCTTTTTCTTCCAGCTCAACATTGGCTACCCAACTCTCGAGGAGGAGGCCCAGATCATCCACCGCACCACCGGACGGGACAGCATCTCGGCGTCCGTCCTTCTCGATGCCGAAGGGGTTCTCGCCCTTCAGGACGCGGTCCACGACGTGCCGCTCCCCGAGCCCGTGATCCAGGAAATCCTCAAGATCGTCCACTCCACCCGGCCGGACTCTCCGCACGCCACCGCCGCGGTGAAGAACTACGTTTCCTACGGGGCCGGCCCTCGTGCCTCCCAGTGCCTCGCCCGCGCCTGTCGCGCCCTGGCGCTGCTGCGCGGCCGCTCATCCGCCTCCATCGAGGAGGTCCGCGCGGTCGCCCTGCCGATCCTGCGCCACCGGGTGATCGCCAACTACAACGCCACCGGCGAAGGCATCACCGTCGATCAGATCGTGTCGAAGCTCGTCGGCGCATGACCACCGCTTACAAATTCCTCACTCCCGACGACATCCGTCGGCTCCGGAACTACGAGTTCGGGGCCAAGTCGATGGTAGAGGGCTATCTGTCCGGCCGCCATCGTTCGAAGCAGCGAGGGGCCTCCATCGAGTTCCACGAGTTCCGCCAGTATGTTCCGGGCGATGATCTCTCGCAGGTGGACTGGCGGGTTTTCGCCCGCAACGACAAGCTCTTCCTCCGCACCTTCGAGCAGGAGACGAATCTGGAATGCCATCTCTTCCTCGATGCCTCGGCCTCGATGGCCTTTCCGGAAAAAAGCGAGCGGCTTTCCAAGCTGGAATACGCCTCGTTCTTCGCCGCCTGCCTGGCCTGGCTGGTCACGTCGAAGAACGACCGGGTGTCGCTCACCCTTTTCGATCAGGGCATCCGCAAGCATCTGCCGCCGGGCTCGACCCGACGCCACCTGCACGACGTGATGACCACCCTGGAAACGACCACCGCCGGGGCCCCCACCGATCTACCGGAAGTGCTCCACCGCGCCCACCCTCTCCTGAAACGGCGGGGCACCCTGGTGATCCTCTCCGACCTGTTTGCGGATCCCGCCCGGCTTTTCACCGCGCTCAATCCCTACCTTCACCGCGGCTTCCGCATCCACCTCTTCCACGTTCTCGATCCGGCCGAACTCGACCTCGAAAATCGCGGCCTTTCCCGCTTTGTGGACATGGAGAACGACTCCCATCTCACCGTCCACCCACAGGCCCTGCGCGAGGCATGGAAGCAGGAAATGCTCGCCCACAGCCGCACCCTCCGGGCCCTCGCCGCAGGTCGCCGCGTGGACTATGCGCTTGCCCCCACCAATGAGTCCTACTTCTCCCTCTTTGATCGGTTCCGCCACTAGATGAGCCTGTTCCTCCAATCGCCCTGGCTGCTGCCGCTGCTCGCCCTCGCCGGCCTGCCGCTGCTCGTGCACCTGCTTTCCAGGACGCGACCACCGGCCTACCGCTTTTCCAACATCGAGTTCCTCCAGAAGGTGGTCCGCCGCACGGCCCGCTTCCGCAAGCCGAAGGACTGGCTGCTGCTGATCCTGCGCACGCTCGCCATCGCGGCCCTCGCGGCCGCCTTCCTCGGCCCGCTGCTTCTGTCGAAAAGTGCTCCATTGCCCGGTGAACAGCGCACCGTCATCCTGCTGGTGGACCGCTCCGCGTCCATGGCCGCGCGCGATGGAGCTGCCAGCCGCTTCGAGTCGGCCATCGTCGCCGCTCGCGAGGCGCTCGACTCCCTGCGTCCGGATGCCTCCAACATCGTGTGGATCGATGCCGAGCCTTCCTCCATCTTTCCCGAACCCGCCACCAACCGCGGCTTTCTAACAGAGTCGCTGCTTCAATCCGGCACCCGCCATGAAGCCGGTGCCGTGGCCCGCGCCTGGGAACTGGCCCTGCGCCAGTGCATGATCGGTCGTGGCCGGAAAGAGCTCGTCGTCATTTCCGATTTTCAAGCCAGCGCCTGGAAATCCGTTCAGGCCGAGGTCCCTCCGGACGTCAACGTGCGCAGCATTTCGGTGACTCGAGAGGAAGCCCCGAACCTGGCCATCACCTCTCTCATCGCCACGCCCGCCGAGCCCGTGGCGGGTCAGGAATGCACCCTGCTCTGCCGGGTGAGGAATTTCTCCGGCGAGGCCCGCCGCCCGGTGCTGTCCCTCGATGCCGGTGGCTCCCATCAATCGCAACCCGTGGATCTTCCGGCCTGGGGCGATGCCGAAACCGCCTTCACTGTCCGCTGTCCGGGTGCCGGACTGCTGGCCCTGACCGCCGCCCTCGATGGGGATGCCTTTCCCTCCGACGACCGCCGCTACCTGGCCTTGAGGGTGCGCGAATCCCTGCGCCTCGCCGTCGCCGCGCCCGCCACAGCGCCGGAGTCAAAGGTCGCTCGCTCCCTCGCCGACGCCCTGCCCTGGCTCGACGCCATCGACTGCCCCGACGCGGCCAATCCACCTCCCTGCGATTTCCTCCTCGTCCCTGCCTGGAATGGCGATGCTTCCGAACAACTGCGGAAGCTCGCGCTCCGTGGTACGACCATCCTCGTACTTCCAGGTGCCGGTTGCTCCGCGAAGTCCCTCGCCGATCTAACAGGCAGCACTGCGGACGCAGCCGACGGCTTGCTGACCCTCGATGCCCGCCCGGAAGGATGGCAGGCCTCGCCGGTGGAGGGCAGCCCGGTGTTCAAGTTGTTCGCCTCCGGGGAGTTTGGAAACCCGCTGGCCGGGGTCACACGCCGGCGTCTGCGGCTGCCCGAGAGCGTGGTTTCGAAGGGGGTGCTGTTGGGCCGCTTCAACGATGGCAAGCCGGCCCTCGTTTCGTTTCCCACCACTGCGGCTCCCGTGCTGCTTTGCAATCTGCCGCTGGATCCCGCAGCGGGCGACTGGACCACCCGCTCCTGTTTCCTGCCCGCCTTCGCCGAGCTTGTCCTTCACTCGCGGCCAAAGTCGGGAGCGGATGACTTCTCCCTGGAGCCCGGGGCCCTGCCATCGTGGTCACCCTCCGATCCTTCCCAGGCCACCACCCTCGCCTTGACTGGCCCATCCGGAAAACCTCTGGCCCTCGAGCAGGGTTCCGGCCCCACCGGTCCACTGTGGCGCAGCCCGCTCCCTGCCGCACCGGGCATCCACACCTGGCTGGTGTCCGGGCAACCAGTCCACTACTCGATCGTCAATTTCCCCGAATCCGAATCCGACCTGCGGGCCCTCCCGGAGGTGCCGTCCTTCCTTCCGGGCGGGGCTGTCCAGCCGCGCGAATCATTGGCGCGTGCCGCCGCCCTCGACCATGGACTTCCGCTTTGGCCCTGGCTCGTCGGCCTTGCCCTGATCGCCCTCCTCGTCGAGCCGCTTCTCGCCAACTCATCCGCGCCGAAATCCTCCTGACCTGCCGTGAATCCGCCGCTTCCATTGCCCTGGCTGCTGCCACTCCTGATCGTCGGAGTGCTGGCCGGACTCGCGCTGTCATGGCGTTCCACCCGGGGTCTGCCTCTGCCACGGCGGGCCTTGCTGTCAGGCCTGCGCGCGCTGCTTCTTGGCGGCCTCGCCATCCTCCTGGTCAACCCGGGGAAATGGACGAAGCCCACCGACCAGACCCAGCGCCCGTGGGTCGTTCTAACCGACTGTTCCGCCTCGATGGCCCGTCCCGATGGCGCGTCCACCCGTTACGAGGCCGCACGTGAAATGGCCGCGCTGGCGCAACGCGAGGCGAAGTCCGCCGACCTTCCCCTGCGGCTCCATGCATTTGATGAGTCCATCCATCCAGACGGCCCGCTGCCGCAACAAGCAGATGGCAAGGGATCGAAGATCCTGAGCGCCGTCGAAGCCGTGTTCCAGGAAAGCTCCGCAGCCGGTGAATCCCCCGCTGGCATCCTGGTCCTGAGCGATGGGCGTCAGACCGAGACCCCACAGACCGGCACCCTCGAAGCCCTCGCCCTGCGTGCGCGAGCCCGGGAGGTTCCAGTCCACACCCTTGCTCTCGGCACCCACGAGCCCATCGCCGACCTCACCCTCCGCGTGGTGCGACCCACGATCCACGTCTTCGCCGGACAAACAGTGCGGGTCCCTGTGGCCCTCACCCTGACCGGTCCCGGAATCCTCAGACCCACCCTCACCCTTGCAGACGCGGCAGGTAAGGAAATCGCCAGGCAAACGGTCGATCTAACAGAATCCAAGCCGGCCTACTTCACGTTCGAGGTGCCCTCTCCTGCCGTCAGCAGCCGATGGACGATCTCAACTCCCGTGCAGGATGGCGAGGCCCGCCCGGGCAACAATTCCGGACAGGTTTCGATTCACGTGCTTACCTCCAAGACCCGTGTCTTCCTGGCGGAAGGCGCGCCCTACTGGGATTCGAAGTTCCTCGCCCAGCTCCTCCGCCAGCAGAAGCACATGGAGGTGCACTCGGTCCACCGGCTTTCCGAGCAGCGCTACTTCCGCATCGACTCCGATTCCGCCGCTCCGGCTGAAACCGCGCAGGCGGTGTTTCCCGAAACGCTGGAGGAGCTTTCCCGCTATGACCTGATCATCTTCGGGAAGAACATCGATGCCTTTCTCACCCCAGCCCGGTTGGACGCCCTGCGCACCTACGTCCGCGACCACGGCGGAGCGGTGCTGTTTTCACGCGGCAAGCCCACCACGGCGGACGTTGCAGGACTCGAACCTCTGGAGCCGGTGACCTGGGCCAACACCAGCTCTTCCGAGTTCCGCTTCACCCCCAATGCCGAGGGCGAGGCGGCGGGTCTCTTCGGCGAGTCCCTTCCCGCCCCGAACGCCTCCGTCTGGACCTCCCTGCCACCGCTCAAGGACGGTCGCGCCGTGCTGGCAGTGAAGCCATTCACCCGCATCCTCGCCGATGGTTTGGCACCTGGCAGCTCGGGGAAATTTCCGGCACTCCTGGTGCGTCGATACGGACAAGGCGTGACCGGTCTGGCGAATGGCGACGGACTCTGGAAATGGGATTTTTATCCGGAGGCACGCGAGCTTGGAAACATGTATGAGGACTTCTGGACCCAGTTGATCCAGTGGATGGCCTCCTACTCCGAGTTCCTGCCGGGTCAGGATTTCTCCCTCCACCTCGCCTCGCTTCAAGGCGAGGTCGGGCAGCCGGTGGCAGTCTCCATCTCCTACCGCGGTTCCCTGCCGGCACCCGCCCCGAGGCTGCGTCTGACCCGTGAAGGAGACAAGCCACTGGACATCACCCCCGCCCAGGTGGCGGATCCTTCCGGTCGTCCGCATTGGCAGGCCACCGTCACACCTTCCCAGCCCGGCGTCTGGCGCCTTTCCCTGCTGGACTCGCGGCCCCAGGCCCCGCCCACTCCCGAGGCCGAACTCGTCGTCCCCGCCGCACCGGGCGAAATGGACGATCTTTCCCCTGACCCTGCGTTTCTCGCCCAGCTTTCGGAAAGCACCGGCGGGCAGGTCATTGCTCCGACTCAATTCGCCGCCTTCCTCCAAGAACGACTCCACGCCACCGCTCCAGCCACCATCGAGTCCGGGGCCGTCTGGCAACCCAGTTGGGACAAGGCCTGGGTCGCCATCTGCCTTTCCTTCCTTCCTGCCTCCGAATGGTTCCTGCGCCGACGCCAGGGACTTGTCTAACCGCCCGCTGCCGTGACTTTCCAACAACAACTCACCCGCTTCCGCCGCCGTCATCGTGCCGGCCGGTTGACCGCGATCCTTCTGGGACTGCTCGCCCTCGCAGGGTTCGTGGGTCTCGCGATGATCGGACTCGATCTGGCACTCGCCCAGGAGCCAGCCGGACGACTCTGGCTGGTGAAACTCGGTCTATCCGTGATGATCCTCGTGGCCCTTTGGGGGCTGGTCTCGGCGTTCAGACTTTCCCGTCGTCGGGGAGCCGATCTGGCCGACGCCGCACTCGCCTCGCCTCGACGTCCGATCGCCGCCGCTCTGGCCCTGGATCCCGCCGCGGCCGGGACTCCACTTGCCTCCCTCCTTTCGAAACGCAGCCTGGACGAAGCCGCCGCCGCCCTTGATGTGCTGCCCCTGAAACACTCGCTTCCGTGGCCCTGGCTGAAACGCGGGGCAATCGCCCTGATTCTGGCCGCTGCCGCCGTGCTGGCCTTTCGCGGCCTCGCCCCGCAGCCCTTCGATACCGCCTGCCATCGCCTGCTGCATCCCGCTTCAGACCTTCCTCCCTGGAGCCGCTTCCAGTTTGCAGTCACCCCGCCATCGCCTGCGGTGATCTACGGTGACGACCTGCTCATGACCTGCACCTTGACCGGTGCCACGCCCGATCAACCGGTCGAATGCCTGCTCCGCCAACCCGGCTCAACGGAAGTCCGCCGCCTGCAGGTGTCGCGCGAATCCACCAACCGCTTTTCCCACCAGTTCGACGGGGTCACGAATCCCATCGAGGTCGCCTTCGCCTGCGGCAAGGCACGCTCTCCCTGGGTGAGTGTCGATGTGCTCCTTCAGCCGAACGTTCTAGCGGGCACCCTGGAGATCACACCGCCCGCCTACATGGGCCTGACCGCGACCCGGGGCCCGCTGGACACCAATGAAATCTCCGCCCCGGAAGGCTCCTCCATCGTGCTCGAGCTGACTTCCAATCGTCCGCTTGGCTCCGCCCTGCTGAACCTCACGCCCGCCCGCAGCGGCACCGCCGAGCCCGTGCCCACCGAAGTCCAGGGCGAGGTCAACGGTCACACCGCCCGCTTCACCTTCACGGCCACCTCTTCCGGGAAACTTTCCGCCATCATCCGCGATGTCCGTGGTACGGCCAGCGCGAAGCCCTCGGAACTCGGCCTGAAAGCCCTTCCGGACCTGGCACCCGTCATCGATCTCGTTTCACCCCCGCCGATGCTCCTCGCCACGCCGCGGTCCAATATCCCGATCGATGCCCGTGCCACCGATGACACCGGGCTTTCCCGGATCCAGCTCGTGCGGACGCTTTCCGGCTTCCGCGATCGATCCCAACTGCTCGCCAGCGGACTGACCAAGACCCGCGAGTTTCCAGTCAAGGGCGGGCTCGACCTCGCCGCTCTCGGCTTGCAGGTCGGACAGACCATCGAGCTCTTCGTCGAAGGTTCCGATCACAATCCATCGCTTCTCGGCCAGGGCACCTCGGGCATTGCCCGCATCCAGATCATTGCCGAGGAGGACTACGCCGCGCGGATCCGTGAAAAGACCACGCTGCGGGAGTTTTCCGCACGCTTTCAGGCGATCGAACGCGCCCGCCAGAAGGCCCGCGAATCGCTTGATCAGTTGGACAAGGCGATCGACAGCAAGGATGCCGATGCCGTCGCCAAGGCCCGCGAGAATGCCTTGAAGGCGCATCGCGAGGCGGCCGAGTTGTTGGACCAGCTCGCCAAGGACTTCCCCGCCTTCGAACTCGAGAAGCGACTCAAGGCTCTCGCCGAGGAAGCTGCCGCTCCGACCCATGAAAACGTCGCGGATCTCGAAAAGTTTGATTCGAAGGCCTCAGCGGACGCCCAGAAGCAGGCGGTCCAGCAGATGCGCGATCGACTCGGAAAGGCGCAGCCGAAGTTCGACGAACTCAAAAAGGATGCCTCATCGGTCGCCGAGGCCGGGAAGTTGTTGGAGATGGCCGCGAAGTTCCAGCAGATCTACCAGACCCAGCAATCGCTGGTGAAACGCATGCAGACGATCGCGCGCGAAATCGCCCTCGGCAACGATCAGAACAAGCGCCAGCTGCCCCTTCTGGCGGACACCCAGCAGAAGAACCGTGAAGCGCTGGATGCCTTCGTGCAGGAGCTTGAAAGCCGCGCCAACGAGATCAAGGACCCGGCGCTCCAGCAGATGAAGGACTCCGCCCTTGAATTCGCCGGGCAGCTCCGGCTTTCCGATCCCGGCAGCGTGATGGACGCCGCCGCCAAGCATGCTCGCGACGGGGCCTCGAACGATGCCTTCACGAATGCCGAGCTCGCACGATCGCTGCTGGAAACCCTCATGCAGCCTCCAAACCCCTTTCCCAGTGCCTGCAAGGGCCAGTGCATGAAGTTCTCGATCCCGAGGCCCGATGTGAACCAGACGATGCAGCAACTGCTCGAAGGCCTGATGTGCCAGAACCCCGGCATGACTCCGAACCAGAACCTCGGCGGCGGCGGCATGGGAATGGGCGGCACCGGACCCACCGGGAGTGCCGCACCGGGTTTCCCGATGTCCGAGCTGCCCGTCATCGGCCCGGACCGCATGCAGTTCCAACCCGAGTCCCTCGGTGGCTCCGGCAAGGGAGATTCCAAGGATCCGCGAGCTGCCACCCAACTTCCCACCACCACCGAAACCGGCCGGATCAAGCAGACCGAGGATCGCAGCGGCATCTCCGGCGCACCCGACGCCGAATCCGTGCCCGAGATTTATCGCACGGCGGTGAAGCGCTACTTCTCAGGTGAATGAATCCAAGTCCCGTCCATCTCCAACCATGAAAGCCATCCTCATCACCCTTCTCGCCCTGCCTCTCTGCGGCCTCGCCAAGGAGGGAGCCGTGGAATGCGGCAACCTCATCTACGCCGGCACCAAGACCTCGAAGTGCTTCAGCGACGAATTCCTGACCACCGTCCAGCAGAAGACCTCCATCTCCACCGAGCGCCGCTTCAAGCCGGTGAAGCTCGCGGGCGAGGAACTGTTCAAGTTTCCCTTCGTCATCATGACCGGCGAGGGGGATTTCATCCTCACCAACCAGGAGCGGGAGAACATGAAGAAGTATCTCGAAAACGGCGGCTTCCTGCTCGCCTCCGCCTCCTGCTCCAACGAGGCCTGGCGAGGAGCCTTCGAGCGCGAGATCAAACGGCTTTTCGGCAACGACTCGCTCAAGGACATCCCGATGGATCACGACATCTACAAGACGATCTTCAGCATCAAGGACCTCAAGCTCTCACACAGCTCCACCGAGTCGAAGCTGAGCGGCGTCACGCTCAAGAACAAGATCGTGGTCGTTTACTCGCCCGACGGTCTCAACGACACCTCACACACCGAAGGCTGCTGCTGCTGCGGTGGCAACGAGATCCTGAACTCGATGCAGGTGAACGCCAACATCCTCGCCTACGCGCTGCTGCACTGACCTCATCCACCCCGCCACACCCTTCGCTCCGTGGTTTCCATCAGACATCCGCTCGTCCTTCTAACAGGACTCTTCTCCGCGCTCCTGGCGGCCTCGCCGCTGCGTTCCCAGGAACCTGCGGCGGATGAACGGGTGAAGGCCCTCCTCAGCGCCTACGAAAAGGGCGATCACTCCGCAGACACCCTCGCCGGCCTGCTTCCCCAACTGGCCGATCCCGCCAGACGCGGTGC
Source organism: Verrucomicrobiaceae bacterium (assembly GCA_027485995.1). Classification (GTDB taxonomy): domain Bacteria; phylum Verrucomicrobiota; class Verrucomicrobiia; order Verrucomicrobiales; family Akkermansiaceae; genus Luteolibacter. Next base: position 8,272 of record JAIXPW010000090.1, on the reverse strand, counting down.
CGTGCGCACCCTTCTGATCGACCCGCTTCCTGTCGCGGAACTGGTGTCGCTGCTGAAGCACCCCGCTCTCGCCGTCCGGCTTGGTGCCCTTGAGTTGCTGGAGGAAAAGGCCGGGGGGGATTTCTCCTTCAATCCTTGGACACCCCCGGGTGCGGCGGAAAACGAGGCACCGCTCGCCCGCTGGTCGCAGTGGTCCGCCGGGGCCGATGGCAAACCTGGCGCACCCTCCGGAAAATCCCTGCTCGGCGATGAACAACGCCGCAGCTACCTCATGGACCTCCTCGGGCCGGACGAGGACAAGGCCTCGCGCGCCCGCCGCATGCTTGAGTCCGACGGACTCGGCTCTGTCACCTTCCTCGAGAACTACCTCGCCGCCACCCCCGGCCTTCCCGCCGGTGGCCGTGCCAAAGTACGACAGGCCCAGTATCAAATCGTCCTCGCCCCCACACTCGGTCCGGGAGCGACGGAAACCGCCCGCAACCTCGCCTTCGGATCGCGCGACCAGCTGCTGGCCGCCATCGCCACCAGCAAGGGTACCGGGCCATCCTCCCTGCCGATCCTTGTCGATTTCATCCGCCATGATGATCCGCTGGTAAGGGAAACGGCCGTGGATTCCATCCTGGCCTCCGGCGGCGTCGAGGCCGTTCCACTGGTGGCTCCCGTTCTGAAGAGTGAACCCGACGTCAATGTCATCCATGGGGCCCTGCGCCAGCTCAAGGACCTGCCCGGCACCGACTCCGCCAAGCTTGCGGCGTATTTCCTGAACCACCCAGATGAGGATCTCCTCGTTTCCGCCATCCAGACCTGCCTGAAGCTCGCCGGGGGCGACGAGACCGCGAGCCGCTTCTCCCAGTCCTCGGGAAAAACGTCCAATGAGGGCGAGCCCGCCATCATCGCCGCCCTTGCCGATCCGCGTTGGAGGGTGCGCGTTGCCGCCCTGCAATACATCGCAGGCCGCAAGGTGACCAAGGCCTCCGATCAGGTGCTGAAGGCCCTCAAGGATCCCGATGATTTCGTGCGCTTCGCCGCCATCAAGACCGTCAGCGCCCTGGCAATGTCCTCCGCCCTGCCGAGCCTCAAGGCCGCGCTGCTCGCGGATGAGTCCGCCGTTGGGCCGGTGCTGGAAGGTTATGCCGCCATGAAGACCGCCCCGGATGGGGAAATGATCGCCAAGTTGGCAAGCTATGCCCCGGAAGCCCGCATCTCGGCCATCCGAGCGGCCTCGACCGATCCAAGCCTTCTCGGCGTGGTGAAAGGCTTTGCGAATGATCCAGACCTGGACGTTTCCTGCGCCGCGCTGAGGTTCCTCGGCACGGACGACGACCGCGTTGCCATGGGAGACATCGCCTCCATCCTCGTGCAGGCGCTGCGTTCCGGAGTGCCCGAGAAACGCGCGGCGGTGCTCGACCGATTGGCGCTGCCGGAGATCAAGTCGGTCGATCCTGCCACGACACGGCTGCTGGGCGAGGTTCTGGATCGTCCCGAAAAGACCGAACTCGATCCCCTATACGACGGCTTCCTTGGCCCACTCCAGACCTCTGTCAATGACCCGTCTCCCAGCGTCCGCATCCCTGCGGCCCAGGCAGCCCTGGTGTCGGAACTGGTGACCCTGGCCAGGAATCCGGACTCGCCCGACCTCGCCTTTTCCGCCGCCCTCACCCTCGCCCGCGCCGGGCAACCGGACGGCTACATCGTCCTCACCCGGATGCTTCCCGGACTTTCCACCGCCCGCAAGGCCGCGATCGGCGAAAGTCTCAGGGAACCCTCACACCGCGAGGCCCTGCCTCTGCTGCAAGGACTGCTGCGGGATCCCATCGAGGAAATCCGCACTGCGGCCGCCGGTGCTGCTCTGTCGAACGACAAAGCCCCCGCCTTCAGCCGGCTGGTCCTCGACGAGCTGGTCAGACCCGGTACAGCGCTCCAGCCGCACGAGGTTTACGGCTACCAGCTCGAATCCATCGGCCGCAGCAACTCCTGCGGTGCGGCCTTGCGCGCCTGGGCCATCAAGGTGCTGCAGAACCGCGACTCCCCTCCTCCTCTTCAGGTGCTGGCGTGCATAGCCCTTCGCTCACAGACCCCGGCCACGGTCCTCCCACTGCTGACCGACCTCACCAAATCCTCGCCCAGTCCCTGGGTTCGCCGCTCCGCGGCCCAGGTCGTCGGCTGGTCCAGACCGGGCGACTGGAAAGGACTGGTCGAGGGCCTTGCTGCGGACCAGTCGCCCTTCGTGCGCGAGATCGTGCCGGCCGTGGCGAACCGGAAGTTTGTCACGTGGATCCACCATTTCGACGACGTTCACGTCGTGCGCGACAACTACTACGATTACTCGAGTTCGTCGCGCCCTCCTTCCCGCGATCCGCTCGTTCTCGCCGCCTTGGAAAAGCTCGCCGCCCCGGCCGAGGTGTCTCCGATCGTCAGATTCAACGCCCTCTTTGCCCTCATGGCCCTGGGCCGGCCCGTGGAGGTGGAGGCCATGGTCCAGCTCCTGCGCCAGCAACCCGAGGAAGCGAATGTCCCCTATTCGCTGTCCAACTGGTTCGAACAATCCGCCAATCAGGTGGGGCCGGGCCTCAGACCGCTTTTCGCCGCCATCCCCCCGGGTCGGATCGATGCCGACAAGCTGGCGATCCTGACGAAGCGCTTGAATCCGGGTGACGGGGCGAAAAAGGCGCCGTTCAGTTTCTCCTCCCTGGCCTCGATGGCCCCACCAGCCACGGCCGTCCAGCAGGTCGCACCAGACGACTCGGCCCGACCGATGAAGATCGAGCGCCATTCCCTCCCAGTCGTCTTTTTCTACAAGCCGGGCTGCCAGGAATGCGCCAGAACCCGTGAGCTGTTCGAGGGGCTCAAGCGCGACCATCCCACGCTTGAAGTCGAGGAACACAACATCCTCGAAGCCGATGCCGTGGTCATCAATCAGGCTCTCTGCGAGCGCTTCCGGGTGCCTTCCTTGAAGCAGGGCGTGGCCCCTTCGGTTTTCGCTCAAGGTGGATTCCTGATCACCCAGGACATCACTCCGCCTGCGCTGGCGGAGCTTCTCGGTCAAACCGCCGCTGCCAATCAGAACGATGAGTGGAAAGCCGTCGCACAGCCCCAGCTCGAAGTCGCCCGCGAACAGATCACCCAGCGCTACGAGTCCCTCACCTTGCCGGTGGTCATCGGGGCGGGCCTGCTCGACGGCGTCAACCCCTGCGCCTTTGCCACCATCATCTTCTTCCTGTCCTACCTGCAGATCGCACGGCGGTCCCGCCGGGAAATGCTGCTCACCGGCAGCGCCTTCATCCTCGGCGTGTTCCTCGCCTACCTTTCGGCGGGACTTATCCTCTACAAGGTCCTCGCGACACTCCACCAACGCTTCGCCGGCATTCAGAACTGGCTCAATCCGCTCTTTGCCATCCTGGCGCTGATCGCCGCCGTGCTCTCCTTGCGGGATGCCTTCCGCGCCAGGGGCGGTCGGATGGATGAAATGACCCTCCAGCTCCCTGATTTCCTGAAAACGAGGATCCGCAGCGTGATCCGCACCGGCACCCGGGCCCGACGCTTCGTGATCGCCGCGTTTCTCTCCGGCATCGCCATTTCGTTCCTCGAACTCGCCTGCACCGGCCAGGTTTACGCCCCGATCGTCTATCAGATCCAGCAAGGCAAACTCGACGCCGTCGCGATGCTGGTCCTTTACAATCTGGCGTTCATCCTGCCCCTGATCGTGATTTTCCTGCTGGCCTACGGCGGGCTTCGCAGCGAGACCCTGATCGCGATTCAGAAAAAGCACGCGTTCGTGGTGAAACTCGCTCTCGGACTGCTGTTCGTGCTTCTGGCGGCCTTCATCCTCTGGGGTGACAGGATCCTCGGCCACTGAGGGGCTGTTCTGGTCGCTCCAGGCATGCCCCAGCCAGACGAGCTTGGGAAAAGCATTGTTCCGGGACTCCGGAAGCGGCATAGGCTTCGTCGCGCCGGATGAAACGCTGTTTCGCCGCACCGACGAATCCAATCATGCCTCCAAAGAACTTCCACGTCCGCCAAGCCGCCGCCTCCGCCCTCCACGCTTGGGCTGATGGCCATGACTATGCCGAGACGCTGGTGGAACGCCATGCCCACCGCCGCCAACTCTCCTCTCAGGATCGGGGCCTGCTTCAGGCCATCCTGCTCGGCGTGCTCCGCAATCGCAGGCTGCTGGACCACTGGATTGGAAAACTCCGCAACGGCAAGCTCGACCCCGACACCCGCGACATCCTCCGCGTTGGGCTCTGCCAGCTCTTCATCCTCGGACTCCCCGACCACGCCGCTGTGCACGAGACCGTCGAGGTCGGCAAGGCCAACGTCCGTGGCCTCATCAATGCCGTTCTGCGGCGCTCGATCACCCAAAAGGAAGGCCTGCTCGCTGCCGTTTCCGAGCTCTCCCCGCCGGTCGCCCTTTCCCATCCCGACTGGATGTTCAGCCGCTGGAAGAGCCAGTTCGGCAAGGCCGACACGATTGCGCTGATGACCTGGAACAACCAGCCAGCCGAGACCTTCACCCGCGTCAATCCGCTGCGCGGTGAGACCCCGGAAATCGACGGCATCCCGGTCGAGGGCGCACCCGGATTTTTCAGGATGAACGGCCCGCTGCCCACCGCACTGCTCGCCGCCGGTCAGGTGTATATCCAGGACCCCGCCACCCGACACTCCGTCGAGCTTCTCGATCCAAAACCCGGAGAATCCATCCTCGATGCCTGCGCCGCTCCAGGCGGCAAGGCCTTCCTCATCGCCTCGAAGCTCGGCTCTGCCGAAACCCTGACCTGCACCGACTCCAACGAGAAGCGCCTGCCGCGACTCCAGGAAAACCTCCAGCGCCTGGGCTGCGGCATGGCTCCGATTTCCGTTCACGATTGGACCCAGCCCGCGCCGGAAGAGTGGCATGGGAAATTCGACGCCATCCTGCTCGACGTCCCCTGCTCGAACACCGGTGTCATCCGTCGCCGCGTCGATGTCCGATGGCGCCTTCAACCGGATCACCTCAAGGCCCTCGTCGCCACCCAGCGGGCGATCCTCGAAAACGCCCTGCCCTGCCTGAAAGCCGGCGGCCGCCTGATCTATTCCACATGCTCGATCGACGCCGACGAAAACGAAAAGCAGATCGAGTCCTTTCTATCCGACCACCCGGAGCTGAAACTCACCGGCATTCGACAAGCCCTGCCGTTCCGCGATGGAACCGATGGTGCCTACGCCGCGCGACTTGAAACCTCTGCCTGATTCCCGAACACTCCCGTCATGAAATCCTGCCTCGGTCTCCTGCTCGTTCTCCTCGTCATGGTCGCCGTCCTCGGCACCGGTGGACTGATCTGGTATCTGAGCGCGAATGCGGAATTCACCCGCAAGGATGCACCTGCCGCCAGCACTCCTGGTCCGGCCGCCCCCTTGCCTCCTGCCAAGCCACCCGCGCCAGGGCTGCGCTGAAGCTCTCTTCCGGAAAGAAACAAGGCGCGGACCTGATGAACAGATCCGCGCCTCAATACAATCCATCAAGAACGATGGGCTGTCATTGGTATCAGCAAACCTCCCCCCGGACATTTGCAGACCAATTAGCCCCGCATTGAGGCTTACCGGAGAGTAGGAAGAAATTCGGCTCATGGCAATCGTAATATTTTTCGAATGCTCAAACTTGAGCGGACTTCCCGGACCAGCCGGACTTAAGTGATTGATCAAGAGCACCCCAAAGTCTCGAAAGCCGCCTGAAATCAGCTTTTCAGAGCTGGATATCGAAAAAATCACGCATAACTTGACGATAAACATCTCTTTTGAAAACCGGCAGCCAGTCAAGATCGAACTCGGTCGGCACGATCCAGCGGTATGCGGAGAATTCACGCGGCCTCTGGTTCACATTCACCTCCGGAGCTCCCGGCTTCAGCAGGCACAGGAAGTAAGTCTGGGCCTGCCCGTGGAAGCCGTGCTTGCGGATCTTCTTCGCCCGGACCTCTTCCGGATAGAGGTAGCGGTAACCATCCTGTTTGCGGAGGATCTCGTAGTGCCCTTGGAGCAGGCCCACCTCCTCACGCACTTCCCGATGCAGCGCCTCTTCAACCGATTCGCCGAAATCCACCCCACCCTGAGGGAACTGCCACGAGCCCTTCACTGTCGAACGCTCGCAAATCAGCAGACGGCCATCCGATCTCGTCATCAGGGCCGCCACGTTGGGACGAAATCGCACCATGCGTGGACCCTGCAATTTCACTTCGCCGGACTCAATACTCAAGTTTCCCAAAGTATCATTCGCAGTTCTGGCCAAAACCTTCCCGCTGTGGCAGGGTTCCCACCGTGATGAAAACCTTCGCCCTACTTCCTGCCATCGTCGCTCTGCTCGCCTCTCCCCTCGGTGCTCAGACCGCCGGTCCAACTGCCGACCCCTCCGGAAATGCCAACGGATCTGGGACCACCACCTCCCCTGATGGCAAGACTGCCGAAACCGACGGCCCACGGCGCTTCTGGCAGGCCAGTGTGCCGGGCGGCGACTACATGGTCGCGATCGATCGCATTTCCTCGATCAGCAAGCAGACCTACCTGCTCGACGCCGCCGTGGTGGTCCATGAGGTGACCATTGACACCACCGGCCAGGCCCTCGCCCGCTTTTACTACATCGAGCCGCCAAGCAGCCCAGCCACCGGAGCCAACCAGATCATCGAGCGCGGCCGACAGGTGGTCGATCAAATTGGAAAGCGCACCGGCAACGACGCCGGCACGATGGTCGTCAAAAAGTACCCGGAAACCACCCACGCCAAGTGCGTCGAGTATCGTCTTCTCGACGAGGCTGAACTGTCCGCCCTCTACAAGAGCCTCAAGGACACCTGGGAAACCGGACGCGGACGCAAGTTCACGGTGAAGTGACCTCAGTCCGCCGCGAGATCTTCCAGGATCGACGGCATGTGGCGCAGCAGCAGGGAGTAGTGCCCTTCGTTGTCGAACCACCTGCCGCCCGCCTTCGGAATCCGGCTGGCGGTTTCCTGCGCCATGTGCATTGGGATGTTGCGGTCCAGCGCACCATGCCAGAATCGCACCCGCACCTGGATCGCGGAAAAGTCCATGTCCCAGGGATTCAAGTAGACATCGGCATCCGCCACCACGCCGCGTCCTCCCTGTCGAACCGCCTCACGGAAAATGCTGAAATAAGCCTCGTAGCCGCCGGCCTTCTCCATCGCCCGGCGATCCACTTCCGGCAACGAATGCATCAGCCAGCTCATCGGCGGACGCTCCGGCGGCAGCGTCGAAAAGGGTCGCGACAGGTTGACCAGCCCCTCCAGCAGCCAGGGTGCCCGATTTCTAACAGCCAGTAGCGTGCGATAGGCCCATAGCATCTTGGATCGATCCGGAAACTCCGCCAGTGGCGGTGCCCCACAAACGACCGACACCTTCTCCACCCGCTCCGACAGCCACGCGGCACACGACAAGGCATACGGACCGCCGCCCGAGTAGCCGAGCACCCGGAAACCTCCGATCCCGAGATGATCCGCCAGCCCGGCCACCGTCACCGGCCATTGATCCAGTCTTCGCTTTCCAGCAAACTCAGACCGCCCCAAGCCAGGTCGGTCCGGCGAAATGATCCGCAGGCCCAGCCGCTTCGCCTCCGCATCGAGGACCTTGCCCTGCAGCCGCGAACTCGGCCAGCCATGGAAAAAGAACAGCGGCCGCCCGTCAGGATCACCATACTCCGCATGGCACAAGGACCGCCCCAGCGGATCGGTCCAATATTGCTCGTCATTCGCATCGCTGCTCACCGGACGAATCTAACACGAAGCACCGGGGATGCGGAAATTTTTCCGTTTCAGACGGCGAAACGCTTCCGATCGCCTCCATCGATTCTCCTGGCCCGCTCGAAGCTTTAACTCGGAGAAAGAGATGCCATCGACACGATGGCTCTGAGCGATCGACGACATCATCCACCAAGATCCTTCTGCAAGTCACGCAGGCTGAACAGCGGCTCGATCACGCCTCGCATCCGTCGCCCTCCACTCTGCCGGTTCTTTCCGAGCCTGTCCTTCACCTTCGCGAAGACCTCCTCCAGAAACGCCTTGCTGCCGATGACCGCTCCGTCGGTGAAATAGCGCACCCGGTGTCGCAGATACTCCTCCACCGGCACACGGCCTTTGGCGGCGATGACCTGCTTGATCTGCTCCGGCTTCGCCCCGCGCTTCACCACGCCGCCCACCCCATCCGTTCGGGTCTCGGCTCGACCGAACAAGGCACAACGATACGCCTCCAGCCCGGCCTTGGGTGACAGCAGCCGGTTTTCCCCGCCATGCGC
>JAIXPW010000193.1 GCA_027485995.1 Verrucomicrobiaceae bacterium | reverse complement strand
GGGGCATCGATGGCGAAACCGAGGACGTCGTAACCGCAGGCGACGTTCGCCACCGTGGCCGGGGCGAAGACGCGGATTTCATGGGAGGCGCTCATGGAGGCGCGGAGTGTGCACGGCAACCCCATGAAGGCCAACCCCTCAATTGGGGAAAAGAACGGTTCTTATCCGCCCCCTTCAGCGGGTCACGTCATAAACCAGGATCTTCCCGGCAAGCGGCTTGAGGACGGTCTCAATCTTTTTGACGTGGGCTGGATTCTTTTCGTAGGCCTCCAGGGCAGCAGCGGAGTCGAAGCGCATCACGAAGGCGACGTCGAAGGAATCATCAACCACCGGGCGATTGCTCGGCAGGGCGGTGCCGTAGTCGAGGAAACGGATGCCGGGGATGCTGCGGAGTTCGTCGGCAGCCTGCATGACAGCCTTGCGGTCGCCGGCATTTCCGGGACGCTTCAGCCACAGCACCACGACGTGATCGACGGTGCCCTTCGGCGCAGGCGGGGCGATGGTGGCGCAGGAGGCGAGGGCCAGGACCGAGAGGGCGAGGATGGGTTTCAGGAACATGGTGGGAGTATTGGAGATCGGATCGGTTAGAACAAGCCGAAGAACCACTTGGTGCGGCGCTTTCGCTTGTAGGAGCCGTCGCCGACGGAAAGGACCTCGACCTGCACGGTGGTCAGGCCCTGCTCGTGGAAGCCGAGCTTTTTCGCGGCGCGCGGGGAAACATCGAGGAGTCGTCCTTCGATGAAGGGCCCGCGATCGTTGATACGGAGCTTCACGGTGTTGCCGTTTTCCAGATTGGTGACCTTCACCATGCAGGGCAGCGGCAGGGTCTTGTGGGCTCCGATGAGGTGCCAGGGCATCACCTTTTCGCCGAGCGAGGTGGTGCCGCGCTTCAGGCCGAAAAAGGACGACTCATCATACCAGGAGGCCTGCCCGGTCTCCGAATAGTTGAGCGCCTCGTCCACGCTCATCGGCGAGTAATAGGCTCCCCGGCAATGGTAGCCACGGGTCTGGTAGCCCTTGTAGCCACCGGGATAGGCGCAGGAGGAAACCAAGGCTGCGACGAAGGCGAGGGCCGTACACGAAACAAGCCGCCTGACCATCCGCGAGAGCGAACGAGGGTCGGAGGCGGCTTGTGAAAGTGCGTTCACGCCTTTCGCTCGCGGATGACCTGGAGGGTCGTGGCGACCTTCTCCTTCATTTCCTTGCCGGGCTTGAACTTCACGGCGGCGCGGGCCGGGATCGGCACGTCCTTGTCAGGGTTCTTGGGGTTTCGACCGATCCTGGCCTTCATCTCGCGCACCTGGAAGGCTCCGAAATTCCGCATGACGACCGTGTCGCCCTGGGACAGGCACTCGGTGATTTCATCGATCAGGGACTGCACCACATCGAAAACAATCTGCTGGGTGACCTCGGTGCCTTTTTCGCCAAGTTGGTCGGTGATTTTAATAACGAGTTCGCGCTTAGTGATGGTGGCCATGTGAAGGGGTCGGGTGAAGTCGGAAAGATGCGGGGATGGACTACATCAGTGGAGCCGATTGTCCCGCGAAAAATTTCGGGAAATTTCATGCGGATTCCGTGCCATCCACGCTGGATTCGTCATCAGAATCCATTGAAATGCCTAGAACCGCATTGGTGGTGCGGAAATGCAGCTTGGCGGCTTTTCGCAATGCATCCACACCGTAACGACCCACAAGTTCACGACCCGCCTGAATGACCGCATCGGAGGCTCCGAGAGGCAGCTTGACCCCACCTGCGGCGGAGGTCTTGTCCATCCAGTCGATGAAGCGCTCACGCGCCAGAATCGACGCGGCGGCCACCGCGATGTCGGACTCGCCCTTGGTTCGTTGATCCAGCTGGAGGGTGAGTTTCTTCTGATTCAAGGCGCGCTGCAGGACCTCGGCGCGGGCGAACTGGTCGCTGAGGGCGCGCGGGCAATCCGGCTTCTTCTCTAACAGCTTCTCGATCACCCGCGCATGGCCCCAGGCGAGGAGGCGGTTGAGGTTGCCAAACGAGGCGTGCATCTCGTTGTAGCGCTCGGGGCCGATCGATACAAGTTCGGCGACGCAGCCCGGAGTCTGGCGAATGATTTCAGCGAGCTTGCGGATCTTTGCCGCGCTGCCGATGCGCTTCGAGTCCATGATGCCGGCCTCCATCAGGTGGCGTGTGATCTTGGCGTCGGTGTAAACTCCGGCGATCACCAACGGCCCGAAAAAATCGCCCTTGCCGCTTTCATCGACCCCGAAATGCGGCGCAAACATCTCCGGGTCGTTGACCTCCTCGTAGCCGAGCCTGGCCTCGCCGAGCACCTCGGGCTCCAGTGTGAAGGTGACGAAATCCACCGTGTCCTTTCCCTGCACCAGCACCTTCGGACCCTTTTCATAGACCGTGACGTTGAGCTTGCCCTTGCGACCTGAGTAGAGCGCGTAGGGCTTCGGCTCGAAGTCAAAGCCCATCCGCTCCATCACCCCACGCAGGGTCTCCGCCTGGGTGGCGGTCAGCGGGGCGGTATAGGAGGTGGCCGACATGGAAAAATTGGATACTGGAAATTGGAAATTTGAAATTCAGTTTTCGAACGCATCCTCAGGCATGCTCAAGCCGGTCGCAACGCTCGATCCTTTCTCGGACCCCGCGCCGTTTCGCGACGCGCTGGCGGAGTGGTTCGGAAAACACGGCCGCGACTACCCCTGGCGACGCACCTCGGACCCTTACGCCGTGCTGATTTCCGAGGTCATGCTCCAGCAGACCCAGATCGCCACCGTGCTTGGGAGAAACTACTACGGGCGCTTTCTCGATCGATTCCCCGATCCTCCATCTCTGGCCATCGCCGACGATGCGGACCTCTTGAAAGCCTGGGAAGGTCTCGGCTACTACCGCCGGGTCCGCATGCTGCGGGAAACGGCGCGGGCGGTCGTTGAAGCCGGAAGGTTTCCCGAATCGCTCGATGCCCTCCAGAAGCTCCCCGGCGTGGGCCGCTACACCGCCAATGCCGTCCGCGCCTTCGCCTTCGATCTCCCGGCGGCGGTGGTCGATGGTAACGTCGCCCGCGTGCTTTCCCGGGTCGTCGATTTCCGGGACACCGTCGACTCGCCCGCAGGGCTCAAGCACCTCTGGACGCTGGCCGACCAGCTCGCCGATCCTCAGCGCCCGAAGGTCTACAACTCCGCCTTGATGGAGATCGGCCAGACCTGCTGCCGCCCGGGTGTGCCCGATTGCCTGGCCTGCCCGATCGCCCAATTCTGCAAGACCCGCGAACCCGAAACGCTGCCCGTCAAGACAGCCAAGGCGAAGACCACCCAGGTGGAAAGCCATGTCCTGTGGATGCGCGATTCCGAGGGGCGCGTGCTGCTTCATCAGGAGCAGGGAAAACGCCGCCAAGGCCTATGGAAGCTGCCCGAGCGGAAAGCTGCCGACGTCTCAGGGCTGAGGGAAATCGCCACCCACCGCTATGGCATCACCCGCTATCAAGTGACCCTGCATGTCCACCAGGCCATCCCGACGACACCCATCCGCGAAGATGAGGTCTGGCAGCAGCCCGAAGCGGTCGCCTCGCTCGCCATGCCCTCCCCCTATCGTCGCGCGGTGGAGGCCTTGCTAAAAGAGTCTTGAAATCACCTGTGACTCCAAGGCGTATCATTGTATCTCTTTCCCGGATGCATTTGAATTTCACGTGGCACATGCTCGCGATCGTTCCCGCGATCCTGCTTCAGGCGTGCTCCGTCCCCCTGCCGGACCCCACCCCACCGGGGGATTCAGTCCGTCACCTTGCAGCTCAGCGACTGTCGGTCATCGTCGTCACCAAACGCAGATCCCTTGAGGGCTGGGTCGGCAGTCGTTTCTCCATCTCCAATGCCCCCGGTGATGCCGACGGAGGATCTGCCACGCCGATCACGGACGACGGCTATTTCATCACCGCCGACCATGTGCTCACCCATTCGGCGGGTCGACACATCTTCGTCGTGTATGGAAATGGCGGCGACATCCGCACTGCCGAGGCGCGCCCGGTCTGGCGCTCCTACAAGGGAGACCTGGCCCTCATCCACGCCCCCATCCATACCCCCTATTTTTATCATTGGACTCCTCCACTGGCCTGGCTGCCAGTCGGCACCCCGGTGGTGCACGGCGGAATTTCCACCGGATTCAAGACCGAGCCCGGAAAGCTCGCCTCATCACTGCCTCCCGAGGGCCTGTTCACCGGCATCCGCAAGTTCAAGATCGACTTCCCCCTCCAACCCGGCGACAGCGGCGGACCGGTCATCGATGCCCGCGGCAATCTCATCGGCGTGAACTCCGCGGTCGAGTTCCTGGTGCCGATGGAAACCGCCTTCTTCATCGACTCCGAGGGCAACCGCCCGAATGTCCGGCAGCTCGGTGAAATCATCGCCCGCGACCGCCTTTCCCGCCCGAGCAGCCAAACCTCTCCGAACTAGTCGCATGCACTTTCGCCGCCTGCTGCTCGTCCTGACCCTCGTCGGCCTCTCCGGCTGCGGCTCCGTTTCAGACGCCTGGATGACCGGTTGGACCGCGTCCGAAGCCAATGACCGCATCATGCTGGTCCGCAGCGAGCCAATGAGCTTCGGCTTCCATCGGCTCACCCGCCAGGCCCGGCTTTACCCGGACCTCTCGCTTTTCATGTCCGCCCACGGACTGCCCGGTTTCATCGCGGAAATGGAAAGCCGTGGTCGCCATTTCCTGATCCTTTACTACCTCGACACCCGCGAGGCCTTCGCCTGCCGGACCAGAGGGGCAGCCTCCCGCGAGATCGAATTCGCCGGCCCTTATCCGATCACCTCTCGCGAATTCAAGACGCTTGAGGGCTTCCGCCGGCAGGCCGACTCCGCACGAAAACGCGACTGAGACTTTCAGTGGATTTTTCCTAAGAATCCAGCGACAAGGGCGTTTCACCCGCCGCATGAAGCATCTTCTCGCTCCCGCAGTTCTCCTCACACCGGCGCTGGTCGCCGGACAGGACCTCCTCTCTCCGCTGGTCGTCACCGGCTCCCGCTCGGTGACCGAACTCAAGGATCTTCCCTATACCACCACGGTGCTCGATCAGGATTTCCTTGAGCAAAACACCCGCCGAACCCTGCCGGAAGCCCTCCAGTACACCCCCGGCGTCTCCGTTCAGAAAACGGCCAACGGGGCCGGCTCCCCTTTCATCCGTGGCTTCACCGGGCGCCAGAACCTGCTCCTCGTCGATGGCGTCCGCATCAACAACTCCACCTTCCGCAGCGGTCCAGTCCAGTACTGGAACACCATCGACTCCCAGACCATCGACCACCTCGAACTCATCAAGAGCCAGGGCTCCGTCCTTTACGGCTCCGACGCCATCGGCGGCACCCTGAATGCCTTCACGAAATCCTCGGACTTCCGCAGTGAGGCCGAGGGGCAAGCCTACCTCGGTGGCTCGGCATCCTACCAGTACCGCACCAATGGCGATGGCAGCCACATCACACGACTCGAAACCGAAACCGGCATCGGCGGACAGTTCGGCATCCTTCTCGGCATTTCCTCCAAGGATTTCGGTGACATCGAGGACTCCGATGTCGGGCTCATGCGCAACACCGGCTACCCGGAGCAGGACATCGATCTCCGCTTCGATTGGGCCGTCACTCCGGACTCCACCCTCACCTTTGCCAGCTACTATCTCAACCAGGACGATGTCTGGCGCTGGCACCGCACCCGCTTCAATCCCGGCTGGTATGAGGACGGCCACCTCGCCGCACCCGGCAGATGGGCGGCGAATACCAACGACCAGGAACACTCGCTCACTTTCCTCCGCTACGCCGGGGAGAATCCCGTGGCCGATGCCTTCATCAAACGCTGGAGCGCCACGCTCTCCTGGCAGAGGACCGACGACAGCGAGTTCCAAAACCGCCTCGGCGATCCCGCCCCGGGAACCCGCCCCATCCGCGGATCCAACATCACCACCCAGACCACCGGCATCGACCTGACCCTCGAATCCCCCGTCGGGCCCGGCACCCTCGTCTATGGCTTCGACTACTACAACGACGCGGTCGAGTCCTCCGGCTACCAGCGCAATCTCGCCAACACCAACAACCGCGAAAGCCTGCCCATCGCCGACGATTCGAGCTACGATCTCTTCGGTGCCTTCGCTCAATATGTCTGGAAGCCGATCGACAAGTTCGAGCTCACCGGTGGTACCCGCTACACCTACGCCCAGGCCACGCTTGGTCGCTTCTACAATGCCACCAACGTCGCCCAGCCCAGCACCACCCAGGACTGGGACGACCTCACCGGATCCTTTCGCGGACTCTATCACCTGACCGACGCCTGGAGCCTCTACGGCGGCATTTCCCAGGCCTTCCGCGCCCCGAACCTCGATGACCTCTCCGGAAACCGTACCTCGCTGGCCAGCACCACCGGCCTTGGCTCGGTCGACGTCTCACCCGAGCAATACCTCACCTATGAAATCGGAACCCGCCACACGACCGGGAAAACCTCCTTCAACGCCGCCATCTTCTACACCGACGTGAATGACCTGATCGTCGGCGTGCCCGCCACCTTGGGGAGCACCACCACCGTCTCGACCAACAACGGCAACGGCTTCATCTACGGTGCCGAGTTCGAAGGAGCCTGGAAGATCGACGACCAGTGGACCCTCTCCGGCTTCGCCGCCTGGCAGGAAGGCCGCACCACCACCTCCACCTTCATTGGGGGCCCGCAGATCGACAAGCCGAACACCCGCTCGCTGCCCCTCAGCGGCTCCGTCGCCCTGCGCTGGACCGCTCCCGGGAAAAAGGTCTGGGTCGAGGGCCGCGTGCTCGCCGCCGCCACCGAAGACCGCATCACGGCGGCCGACCAGGCTGCCGACAACCAGCGCATCCCTACCGGGGGCACACCTGGGTACTTCGTCACCTCGCTTTACAGCGGTTGGCAGGCCACCAACAACCTGGAACTCACCTGCGGGCTTGAGAACCTGAATGGTGAAACCTATCGCGCCCACGGATCCGGCCAGAACGAGCCCGGCTTCAATGCCATTCTCGGGGCCAAGGTGATCTGGTGATCTTTCCCGGAGTTTGGTTGCTCTCATGGCCAGGGCGGATGGTGAAAGCCATCCGCCCTTTTTGCTGCCCGAGCGGGCGGGGGAAAATGACGAATGAGGAGTTTTCGAATGACGAACTCAAAGATGCCAGACGCACATTTCCAGCTGCTGCGCTCCACCAATCCAACTGCGTCGAGGACCCGCAATTTCTCGATACCCGTTTCGCCGAGCTCGTGGAAAGGATTCAGGTCCGCACCTCACCGGATCGGGATCCTCGCTGGCCAAGCACGGGGCTACCGGGAAACGGCCTTCCCATGGCGACTCCGCCTTCCACCCCAGCTGGATCGCCAGGGCGAATGGCGATGAAGCCGGATGGAGAAAGGAGCGGCAGATGTTCGTCAGCGACTGGAATGCCGCAAGGCAAGCGAGCGGATGAGCTCGCTCACTTCAGCGAATGCAGGTAGGAAATGACGTCGGCGAACTGATTCATCGTCAGCGCGTCCAGCAGATGGGGGCCCATCAGGGTGGAGGCCGATGGCTTGATGTCCTTGACATCGGCGGCCTTCAGCGTGGTGGGGACTCCAGCGATGTTGCGGACGACGACCTGGGTCTCTGACTTCTCGACCAAGGTCCCTTGCAGCGTGGTGCCATCCTTGGTGGTGACGTCGACCCAGGACTTCGCGATGCCGGCATCGGGCTTGAGGATGGCTTCAGCGATGGCTTCGCGGTTGAGCGTCGAACCGATCTTGTTGAGCTCAGGGCCGCGTTTCGGGTCATTTTCCCCGATGCTGTGGCAGGCCATGCAGGCCTGGGTTTTGATGAGTTCGCGGCCTTTGGCAGGATCCCCCTTGAGTTTGTCCAGGGCGAGCATGACGTTCTCGATGGAGTCCTCACCGACGGTCTTCTCCTTCTTGCCGCCCGTTTTCTCGACATCGCCGATGCCTTCGAGGTTCATCCGGTGCTTGTTGGCGAGGGCGGTGATGAACGCCTTCTGGGTGCCGTCGGCGGTGGCCCAGACGTCACGGAAACGCTTCTCGATGTCTGCGGATTTTTCCCAGCGGATCGGCTTGTAATAGGGTCCACGGGTGTCCGGCTGGGTACTCCACCACCAGGAACCATCGTAGGGAGCCTCCTTGGTGTAGAGACGGGCGAGGGTGGTGAGGATCTTGTTCTTCAAGACCGGATCAGCGGCGGAGGCGTGCTTGGAGAGCAGACCGTCCACGGTGGTCGGCGCATGCATGAGATGAAGGGCACGGAGGGCTCCGTCGCGGCTGGGGCCGTCAATGGCGGCAAGGCAGTCATCGATGGCCTTGAGGGTCACGAGGGAGTGGATAGCCAGGTGCGGGATGATGACGGCCGGATTCGGGGTGGCGTGAGGGCCTTCGCCTGACTTGCTGGTCTCAGCGGGTGGTTCGGAGAGAATTCTGAACGCGACGACCGCGTCAGCATTCTTGGAGGTGCAGAGCGCGGCTGTGACCTTGAGCTTCTGCATGGCACCTGGAATCACGTAGTGGATGACCGACTGGGCGTGGGTTCCGATGGCCTGGATGTGAGGCTTCCCGTCAGCCCGCGCGATGGGATCGCCATTGGCGTTCTTGTTGATGAGCGTTTTGCCCCAACCTTGGGTGGCGGTTTTCCACTTGAGCTGGGTCAGCGGGACTTCCTTGCCCTCGCGGGTGGTGAGAATGGGGTCGAACCAGCCGGCGTGGTCACCGCCGTTGCCATTGCCGCCCTCATCAACGACGAGATAGAGGTTGTTGACTCCGACAAGGCTGATCTCGATTTCGGCCGTCTGGGTGCCCGAGATCTTCTGGCTCTCGAAAAGCGGCGGTTTCGGTGCTGCGGCAGTTTCCACTTTGGCTGGAGGTGGGATGGCGACCGCAAGCAGGGATTTGGCGGCCTCTTGCCTACCCATGCGGCCCAGTGCCACGGCTGCGGCGGCCTGCACCCGTGGCGTGGAGCTGGCGAGGGCTTTCTGGAAAGGCTCCAGCGGGAGGTCGGCGTTCTGTTTCAGACGGTCGGCGGCGGCACGCAGCGCGAATTCCTTCAGCACGGAATCGTCGGCAAGCTTCAGCAGGGCTGCGTTCGCAGCGGCACCGAGAAGCTGCTTGTAGGTGAAGACTGCAGCGACACGCACGGCGGGTGAGTTCTTGCTGTCCTGGGCGATGCTGAGAATGGCGGGGGCCACGGCCTTGTCGCTGCGGTTGAGAATCTCCTGCTGAGTGGCCAGGCGCGTGGTGGCGCTTTCGACAGTGAGGCCCTTGACCAAGGCCTCGGCGGAAAGTTTACCCAGATCGGGGAAGGGCTTGTAGGTCCAGCCGTTCGGCACGACGCGTTGCACGAAGCCACGTGCGGGACTGCCTTTGTATCCGGCACCTTCCCACGCGGCGATGTAGAGCTGGCCGGAGCCGTCCACGTCGAGATCGGTCGGTTGGGAAAGGCCGATGAAATCCTCCGGCTTCTGGGTGAATGAGGCAGCGTCAGGGGTGAGGCGGTGGATGAAGACCTGGTTGCGTCCCCAGTCGGACATCATCGGATTCTTGTTGTACTTCTCAGGCCAGGTGGACTCATCAAGGAAGAGCGAGCCGGTGCCGGATCCCCCGCCGAGGTCCTCCAGAGCCGGAAGGATCTCATCGGTGAAACCCTTGAAGAGCACCGGATAACCGTATTCGCCGGACTGGATGTGGTGGATGAACCGGACGTTCCAACCTCCGCCATCGTTGGTGTTGCCACGGGTGAAAATGTTCATGAACGGGTCGATGGCGACGTCGTAGATGTTACGGGTGCCGTGGGTGTAGACTTCCAGTTCGCTGCCATCCGGGCGGACACGGAGGACGCCGCCGCCGAGCACCGTGAGGGTGGTTCCATCGCTGCCCTTGGCGTTGACCATTCCGAAGTCGCCGACGGCGATGTAAATCCAGCCGTCAATGCCCATCCGGATGCCGTTGGTGGTGTGGTCGGCTCCGCGGTCCTGATTGTGTTTGGCGACGGAAATGTCGTGGACGAGAATCTTGGGTGGGCCGTCCGCGAGGCCGTCGTGGTTCTTGTCTTCAAGGACCGAGAGGTGCATCCCAGACAGGACGCCGGTGTCCTTCGGGATCACGGTGTGGAGGACGAAGAGCTTGTCTCCAGACGCGATCAGGCCTCGTGGGTTGTCGACCTCCGCAAAGACGGTATGCGTGTCGGCTGTGCCGTTGTGATCGGTATCGACCAAGCGGACAATCCGACCCATGCCGGGACCCTTGCCAAGGGAGCCAAGGAGATCAACTCCCACATAGACCTCGCCGGTGGCCGCAGCGGCAAGGCAGGCGGGTGACGGAGTGAGGTCGTTGCCAGCGTATTTCGTGTAACTGAGGTCAGCAGGATTCGCGGCGGCGTAAACACCGAGTGCCGTCAGGATGCCGGGGATGAGCTTTGTCATGGGAAGGAGGGGGTGCGTTACGTTCGCTGGGCCGCGAGGCTTTCATGCGGGCGGCCTAAGGTCGAGCAACACTTCTGGGATAACCATGCACCGTTCTGGAGCCGTTCAATCCCTTTGATGCTTGCGTGACGGAAACCGAGTGGTGGGACACCATGCCGCGCTTCAGGATCTCCCGAGTTCGTGATTCAGTAAGACACAATTTCGGGGTTTCCACGGCCCGGCTGGCACTCAGCGCATCACCTGCCACAAGGCGGAGTTGTCCTGAGGGCTGAAAGACAGCCTGGACATCCAGCCCTCCGCCTCTACGGCCACATCACATTGAGTCCGCAGTAACTTCTTGTGTTGAAGCGCCCTTGGTCATCCGTGGTGCCTTCGGCTTTGGTTGGCCATTCGCGGCAGACAAGATCACGCCAAACCCTGGCATTGGGCTTTGCGATGAGAAGGGTGAACGGGATGGCGGACCTCACGCGGCGTCCAACACCTTCCAGATCCGCCGGTTTTTCACCCCGCATTCCCAGCCGGGGCTTGCCAGGACACGACCGCTTCCGGCAAATCCGGCACGTGAATCAGGCTTTCATTCTCGGCGCCGGACTCGGCACCCGACTCCGTCCATTGACCGATCGTCTGCCGAAACCCCTGATCCCCCTGTTTCATCGTCCCCTGGCCGTTTGGGCCATGGAGGCCTGCCGGGCCGCCGGGATTTCCCGCTTCGCCATCAATACCCATCATTTGCCCGAAGCCTGGAAGCACCCGCATTCCGGGATTTTCAGCCCGGATTTCTCGGTCGATTTCTTCCATGAGCCCATCCTCCTTGAAACCGGTGGAGGCTTGAAAAACATCGCATCGTGGATCGGGAGCGAGCCCCTCCTGATCCACAACGGCGACATTTTCTCCACCCTGCCGCTTGATCGGCTCATCATCGCCCATCGCGACTCCAAGCTCCCCGTGACGCTCGCGGTCCGCTCCGAGGGCGAAGCGAAGCATCTCGCGCTCGACCCCACCGGGACCCTCGTCACTGACATCCGGGAAAAACTCGGCCGCTCACCCGGAACCCACGTGTTTACCGGCATCTACTGCATTTCACCAGAGTTCCTCGAGATGATCCCACCGAACGAGAAGATTTCGGTGATCCCGGCCTTTCTGGAACTTGCCGCCACGGGAAGGCTCGGCGCGATCATCCTCGATGAAGGCGAGTGGATGGATCTCGGAGACCGCGCCAGCTACCTTCAAGCCCACCGCGATCTCGATCTCGGGCCCGCCATTCACCCCGAGGCGACCATTTCATCGGAGGCCATCATCGAGCGCTCCGTCGTTGGTCCTGGAGCCGTTTTGGAAAGCGGAGCCGTCGTGAGGGATTCCGTGGTTTGGCCCGGAGGTCACATCGTCAGCGGCGCGAGGTTGGACGGTTGCGTGGTGTTCTCCGGGAACAAAGTTTCAGGTCATCACCAGGACGAGGATCTGTGAGCCTGACTCGTCCATTCAAAGCATGAAGCCAGGAGGAACATGCGAGGAGTTACTGCGATCCCGCCGGATTTTGGCCTCGCGCTCTTCTTCTTCCTTTTCCTTGGCTAAGACACGCCGCGCTTCGATCTCGGCCTGCTCCTCGCGGATTTTCTCAATTTCGTCCGCAGGCAATCGCCATTCCGGCGGCAGGACGATGCCGCAGTGACCGCACTTCGGTTGAATGCGGCTGTAAAGGAGTCGATCGCAATTGGGGCAGTTCATCGGAAGTCAGGTAGAAAATCTTCGCCGTCGCCTCAAACAACTTCGATCCGGACCCGCAGATCCCGCATGCTCCAGAGGACGCCGCTGGCAGAGGTGGCGGGGCCTTTCATTCTCCTTGCTCCGTTCTTGCGACGCGGGCTGAAGCGCTCGCGCGACTCGGTAAAGGCTTCATTGCCGAGCGGACTTTGCAGCGAAGCATCGCCGCCATGCTCAGCTCGGGCAGCACCCTGCCATTGTCTTGTGGGGTGGCTTCCAGTTCGCCTTTGACCTTGGCTTTGAGCACCTGCTTCGCCGCTGTTAGATTCACATCGCCGCTCTTTCGCTGAAGGCCTAAACCCATCATCTGCCGGTAGATCTTCGCCGCGTCCTGCCATTTTCCAGCCTCGAACCCGGCTCCTCGATGGCTCAAACAAGCCCGCACCAGGCCTTCGCGGGCCTACTTGCCCTTGTTTCCGCCGCCAATCGCTTCCCCATAGCTGCTCCAGCGGTAGTCGGCAGGGTCCTTGACCATCCCCGCTCGAACAGGGTTGAGCTCGATGCAAGCCGCCATCGTTCTTGCGGCGATCCCGCTTTCGACGATCACACTCTTGTAACGCTGTTCCCAAAGCGTGCCGCTACGTTCGTGGACGCGGTTGAACCAGCGGGCGAAGCGCTGCAGCAGCGTCTTCATGAACTCGCTGAGCGAGTGCATCCGGTAGGTGTGACGCGCATGAACTTCATTAACGCTTGGAAACTTCATCAACAGCGCCGTCCAGAGTGCCCATCAGAGTTGCCCCCTGAGCATTTCTCTCAGCTGGCCACCAACCAACACGTTGGAAGCGTTGACCAGAAGCCACAGGACAGCGAAGTTCCCTCTACATGACGGACTTGATCATCGGCATCGACCTCGGAACCACCAACTCGGCTGTCGGCGTGGTGGAATCGGGTTTTCCTATTCTGCTCGCGGATGAGGACGGAAAACGGATCACGCCGAGTGTGGTGTGGCTGGGTGAGGCAGGCGGGATCGAGATCGGACGCAATGCCTTACGCCGACGCACGCTGGAGCCAGGGCGTGTGATCACAAGCATCAAGCGCCTGATGGGCCGCCGCTTCGACGAGGCGCCTGACTTCTGCGCGCCAATTCTGCCGACCGCCGGGGGAGGCGTATCAGTGCTGGGGCGATCCCCCGAAGAGATCAGCTCGGAGATCCTGAAGGAACTGAAACGGATCGCGGAGTGGCGGCTGGACACGGTGATCGGAAAGGCGGTGATCACAGTGCCAGCCTATTTCAACGACGCCCAGCGCGCAGCCACAAAGCATGCCGGAGAGCTGGCTGGGCTGGAAGTCGTGAGAATCCTCAACGAACCCACCGCCGCCGCGTTGGCTTATGGACTGGACAAGCTGGCTGAGAAATCCCGGGTTGCGGTCTATGACTTCGGCGGGGGAACCTTTGACCTGTCGATCCTTGAGATGCAGGGGGGCGTCTTCCAGGTGCTGGCCACCCACGGGGACACCAGGCTCGGCGGCGATGATCTCGATACTGCGCTGGTTGCCATGGTGGCAGCCAAGGCCGATGTGGATCTCGCAGCCATGAGCGACTCCGCGCGGGTCAGGCTGATCGAGGAGGCGGAGCGGGTGAAGCGCCTGCTTTCAAGTGAGGACAAGGCCGTGTTCCGAGCACCCTTCTACGATGGATCTCGTAGCTTGGAAATGGAGATCGAGCGGACCGAGTTCGAGGCGCTGCTCCGTCCCTGGATCGAGCGTACGCTCCGGCACTGCCGACAGGCCATGGCGGACGCCGCACTCACCCCTGCGGATTTGAATGCCATCGTTCTTGTCGGCGGCAGCACGCGCGTTCCAGCGGTAAGGAAGGCCGTGGCCGAGCTGTTCGGCCGGGAGCCCGATCTCACCCAGCACCCTGACGAGGCGATCGCACTGGGAGCGGCCATTCAGGCCGGAGTCATGAACGGCAGTCTCCGTCAGATGGTGCTGCTGGACGTGACGCCGCTTAGCCTTGGGATCGAGACCTTTGGCGGGCTCATGAACGTTCTGATTCCACGCAACACCACGATCCCATGCAAGGCGGGCGAAATGTTCACGAATGCGGCAGCCGGCCAGCAGTCGATGCGGATCCGGGTGCTGCAGGGCGAGCGGGAAATGGCTCGGGACAACTGGGAACTCGGAAACTTCGAGGTAGGATTCGAGCCGCTGGCGAAAGGTCAGGCCCGTGTCGGCGTACAGTTCCGCATTGATGAGAATGGGATCCTCGAGGTGCTTGCGAGGGATGTTTCAACCGGCATAGACAAGGTGGTGACAATCAGGAATTCGGCGGTGGACGTGGACGATGCGGCGGTCGAGGCCATGGTGAGCGAATCGGTCGAACATGCCTTTGATGACATGGCCGAGCGGATTTTCACCGAAGCGAGACTGAAGGCTGAAGAACTACTGCCCGCGGTTGAGGTGGTGCTTTCCCAAGGACTGGCATCAGACGAGGAGCGAGTGGAAATCGAGGCTGCGAGTGATGCCGTGAGGTCGGCGCTGTCGAGTGGATCGGCGAATCCGCTGAAAGCGGCGGTTCAGCGCTTGGACCATGCGACGGAAGGGTTGGCCGCCCGGTTGGTGGAGAGAGCCATGGAGGAGGCCTTGGAGCGTCGATTGGCTGGCGACTGAGCATCTCGGCTTGCGTTCGAAAGAGACCCGGTGAAGTTTCCAGGCAAGTCCCCCCATGCCAGAACCTTATCCCACCAAAGAAGCACAAACGCATGATGCGTTGGGATGGGACGATCCGGAATTCCTGGAGTCGCCCGAGGAGGAACCCGTCTACATCCTTTTGCCTCAGGGCTTGCCGCAGGCCAGAGCCATTCTTCCGATGCCGCGGAGCAAGTCCGAGGAGCCCGCAACAAACGCCAGAACGGAAGGCCTCCGCATTGTTTCCAGTCTTGCCAACCGACCAGCCAAAGAGCCCGCCGGGAAATCCGGGATTCACATCACCGAGCACGGCAAAGGGGTGGTCCGACTGGAAAGCGAAGCGACTCCCCACAGTGTTGCACGGCGTGATACCCTGCCGCCCCTGCAACCAAGAACCTCCAGGTCCAAAGACCATGCGCAGATCTTCTCCGCAGAGTGGGGCAAAATCAGAGGGCATTCGACACGCTGGGTCTGGAGGGCTGGAGGAGGAGTGCTGGCGATGGTGCTCATCGGCCTCGCCATTCAACCCCTGCTAATCGACGAGGATCAGGATCGGACTGCGGAATCCTACCAATCCATTCAGGTCGTGGACGATCTGGTGGCGGTGGATGACCCGATGGTGTACTTTTCCGAAAACCCGGCCCAGATGCTATCCGAGATTCAAGGAACGCTCGAGACCTATGCCCGGGCAAGGACCTTGGAAGAGGCGCTGCCGGTGATCCGGAATGCCGACTCATTGAAAGACAGGTTGGCGAAGGATTGGAGGCCGTGGAACGTGCCGACCAATTGGAGCATCTCCAACAACGAGGAGATTTCCTATGCCTCGGTAGGCAAGCTGCCCTATGCGATCATGATGGGAACGCGACCGGATTTCAGCCGCTATGAGGTCTTTCTTGTCAGGGAGCATGGCAGGATGCTGGTGGACTGGGAGGCGACGCTGGGGCTCGGCTCAAAGACCTTCGAGGAGATGAAAAATCCCTCGACCCTGATGGGGGAAATGCGGGTGATCGTATCGCCGATCAGTTACTACTCCCAAGCCCTTCCAGAGAGTCAGTATCGGGCTTATCGACTGACTTCGAACACGACGGACGACATTTTGTTTGGCTATGTGCCGAATGGCAGTCCGGCAGCCACCGCCTTGGCGGAGATATTCAACGAAAAGGCGATTTTTTCAGACAAACCAACCCAACAGTCGATGCGTCTCCGACTGACACGCGGACCAGCCGGAGCATCCCCCAATCAATGGGTGGTGCTGGACGTGCTTCACAAAGGCTGGGTCACCCCCTAGAACTTCCCCGTGAACGAACAAGCTCTCGGATGGTTCCACTGCGGTCGATGCGGCCACTTGTTCCAGTCGCCCATCGACGACGACGGCCGGGTCTGTGAAAAATGCGGGCAGAATCCCTCCACTTTCGGAGAAGCTCCTCAGCCGACCAAGGCCCCACTGCCAGAGAAGTCGACCTCCGCAGGGGTGGTGGAAACCGGCCTCCCCCAGAAAAGATCCGTCAGGAAGCGCCGGGAGAACCCGGTTGTGTTCAAGATCGTTGTGGCTTGGCTGCTGCTGGTCATGCTGTTCGCCATCGGCGCCCGTCATTTCTGGCAGGAGGACGACCGCCTGGGCAAGCAGGTCCGCGCTCCCATCTTGCCCCCGAACGAAATCGGTGATGAGGAACGTGCGATCCTTGAGGATGCGCTGCCCCAATGCAGCCAGTCCCTCGGAGGATTCCTGGCATCGAGTGCCCCGGAACAACGCAACCAATACGTCTGGAGGCCGATCAGGGTGGCCGGGAAAATGGCGAGATTCTACGCCATGAATCCACTTCTGCAGGTCACTCCCTCGGATGTGAAAATCATCGAACGCCGCCTCCTCAAGCTGGAGACGGGGCTGGCCATCGTTTCCGAATGGGAAGTGGTCGACGGACGAAAGCTCGACGCCGTGTTTCTCAAGGAAGACGGAGAATGGCGGCTGGATTGGGAGCAGTTCATCCGCTATGGGGATCAGCCATGGCCGTTGTTCCTCGCGGGAAATGGCAGCGAAGTCGGTGAGTTCCGTCTCATGGCGCGCTTGAAACTGAACGATGAGAAACTGCGCAGTGATCAGCTCAGCATCGTCCTCTACAGTCCAAGGTTCGGCTATCCCTGGGATCCTGGAAATGCTTCATCGGAGTTCCTGATCCCCCGCAACAGTGCCGATGGCAGGCTGCTTGCGGCCGCCTTCCAGGCCAGAAAGTCCGGCAAGAGCCCATTCGATGGCTCGATCAAGAATTCCGATCCCGAGGAAATGATTCGGATCAGGGCGAGGATTCGGAGACAGGCTGACAACAAAGGCCGGGTCTTCACCATTGAAAAGGTGATCGCCTGTCACTGGCTTGCGATCGACGAACCCGGAGTCGTGCCTCTTTCCGAAGAACAGGCAGCCAAGGAGGAAGAATTGATCCAGAATCCCGCTCAGCCAGCGCCCTCCGAAGAATGATGCAAGGCCCGGCGCATGACCGCCAGAGGATCGGTCTGGGGGAACCAGTGCTGGAAAGCCAGCACTCCCTGATGAAGAAGCAAGGAAAGCCCGTTTGCGGTCCTCGCCCCGGCCAGCTTGGAGGCGGCCAGCAGGGGAGTCACTGCCGGTCGGTAGATCGTGTCGTAGACGCACAGTCCGGAACGAAGGCAATGCCCTGGCAAGGGTGAGCCGTCGTCCGGCTTCAGGCCTACGGAAGTGGTGTTGACGATCAGATCACAGCCAAGACAGGCAGCATCGAGCTCCGCATCCTCGAACGACATGGCACTCACGTCCGTCGTCGGCCCGAGGGCGCGGAGCCGCTCGGTCAGTGGGCCGAGCTTGTCGAGCGAGCGATTCACCAACACCAGCCTGGGAACTCCCTGGAGTGCGCATTGGGTGGCGATCGCCTGCCCGGCCCCCCCGCCGGCACCGGCGATCACCACACTGAAGGATGACAAGGGAAACCCAAAGTCCTCGGCAACGGCGCGGACAAACCCCGGGCCATCCGTGTTGAAGCCATGAAGTCCATTCTCATCAAACCGGATCGTATTGACCGCGCCAAGGGAGCGCGCCTCCTCATGCACGTGATCGCAGGCCGCCAGCGCCTCGAACTTGTGGGGCACGGTCACATTGCATCCGATGAAACCCAGGGCCTTCATCCTGGAAAAGGCCTCCGCCACATGGCCAGGTGGCACGTCCACCTTGATGTAGCGGGCCTCGATTCCGAGCGCATCGAGCGCCGGTTGATGCATGCCCGGCGATGACGAATGCGCCACCGGGTGGCCGATCACAGCAAGGCGGGCCGGCTTGTCGTGACCCGCGTCCAAGATCTGGCGGGACAGCAGGTCATCGAAGGAAAACAGGTCATTCATCGGTCAAAGCGCGAGGACTTCGCAGACACGGTTCAGCCTGGCGATGCAGCGATCCCGGCCCAAAAGCGAAAAGATGACGCCGAGATCCGGACCGCCGGATCTGCCGCTGAGGGCGACCCTGACCGGAAACATCAACTGCCCCGGCTTGGCTCCTGCGGACGTTGCCGTGGCCGCAATCGCACCCTTCGCCGCCTCCGCAGACCATTCTGTTAGATCGGCAAAAGCCGAAGCGAGCGAGTTGAGCAATCCGGCCGCCAGGCCATTCGCTCTCACTTTCTCCAATGCTTCCGTCTCGTAGGCGAACTCATCATGGAGCAGGAAACTGATCGCCTCCGGGACCTCCTGAAGCAGGCGGACCTTTTCCTTCACCGTCGCCGCCACGGCCTCGAAGTCGCCGTTGATAGGAAGACCGGCAGACTCGACGAACGGTCTTGCCGCTTCAGCAAAGGCCTCATCGGAAAGCTGCATCAGATGCTGCTGGTTGAGCCAGGCACATTTCTCCGCATCAAAGCGCGCGCCCGAACGATTCACCGCCTCCAGCGAGAAACGTTCGACCAGCTGGAACAAGGTGAACACCTCCTCGTCGGTTTTTGATGACCAGCCCAGAAGGGAGAGGAAATTCACCACCGCCTGGGGCAGAAAGCCCTGACGTGGGTATTCACCGACCGCCGCGCCCTCATCGCGCTTCGACATCTTCGAGCCGTTGGGGTTCAGGATCAGCGGAATGTGCGCATAGAGCGGCGGAGTGGCTCCCAGCGCCTCGAACAATTGCAGATGCTTCGGCGTGTTCATGAGGTGGTCCTCGCCGCGGATCACATGGGTGATCTTCATCTCGAGGTCATCGACCACATTGACGAAATGGAACACGTAGGAGCCATCCGAGCGCTTGATCACCATGTCCGGCGTGTTGCTCTCATCGGCATAGTTGATGGTGACCTCACCGCAGACGAGATCGTGCATCGTCACCGGCTTGCGCTCGAAACGGAACCGCCACGCGCCGCCGTCCTCATAAACGCGACCATTGGCCCGCAGCACCTCGAACCAGGTGTCATAGATCGCCTGGCGTTCGCTTTGAAAATACGGACCGTGCTGGCCGCCAGCCTCCGGACCTTCATCCCAGTCGAGCCCCAGCCAGCGCAGTCCCGTGAAAATCGCGTCGCGGGCCGCGGCAGTGTTTCTCGCCTCGTCGGTGTCCTCCACCCGCAGCACGAAGGTTCCCCCGTGATGACGGGCAAAAAGGAAATTGAACAAGGCGGTGCGCGCCCCACCGACATGCAGGTAGCCAGTCGGGGATGGTGCGAAGCGGGTGCGAACGGACATGCCGCTGGTGTACGCTCGTCGAAGCGATTCGTCCAGACCTAGCCAAAAGACCGGTCCGTCCCGGACAGAAGTGACTCATAGACGCGGTTCACCTTTCGAGTCATCGCCTCCAGCGTGACCTCTGACGCCACAAGCAGGAACGAGGGCTCCAACCGTTCCGCCAGCCCAGGCAAGTCACCCAGGGCATGCTGCAAGCCGCGCACCAGTTCATCAACCGAACCTGGCTCCATCAGGGCTTCATCCGGCAGGAACTCCGCCGCAAAGCCGACACGCGTCGAAATGCAGGGAACTCGCATGTGCAGGGCCTCCGCCAGGGTGTAAGGCCCGCCTTCATTTCGTGAAGCCACGATGAAAAGATCCGCGCAGCCCATCAGGCCCACGGCATCATCGCGATGCCCGGACATCCAGACGCGATCCTTCAGGGAATGCTTCTCGACCAGGGATTCGAGCAGCGGTCGTTGCAGCCCCTCCCCCACCAGCCACAGGAAAAATCCCGGCACCCGCGCCATCGCCTCCAACAGCAGGTCCATTCCCTTCGCTGGCACCAAACGACCCACCGTGCAGAACACCGGCTCGCCATTTCCCGGAAACGGCGGTTTCGTTGCCAGCGCAGCCTCCTTCGTTCCGGCAGGCGGAGGTGCGATCGAATTCCAGATCACCGTGGCAGGCAGCCCTTTCAACGACTCCCGCACCTGGGCGCTGGCCGTGATCCGCGCATCGAAATCGCGGAACGGGCGGTTGCTCGATTTCGTGTTCTGGATCGTCGCCACCCGCTTGATGCCGGGAAGAAAGCGTCGGATTGCACGCACCAGCGCGCCCGCCTTGTTGGCATGGGCATGGACGATCTGGGGACGTGTCGAAAGAATGTGCTTCCGGAGTTCGAGCAGGTTGAAGGGATTGATCCGGCCACGGCCCATCCGGTGAGGGACAAAGTGCACCTCCGGCGAAAAATGCGCCCTCATGGTTTCATCCGCCACCACCGAGACCGCGAGGCCGGTCGCGGCCTGACGATTCGCCAGCTCGATGACATTTTTCTCGAGCCCACCTTTCTCGCCCACGCTGGCCAGCACATGACACACCCGGATCACGGGGGGAACCTGAAGTTCCAAGGACCAACCGCCAAGTTCCAAGGAAAGAAATTCGGCTCACACCGTTGGAACTTGATCCCCGCGTTGGCGGGCGACAGGCTTTCCCGCATGAGTTTGTATCGCCGCTTCAAGAATTGGAAGGACATCAGGCGCTGGGAGGCCAAGGGACGGCCCTCCCCACCTCCTCATGCCATCAAGCAGCGCGTACTCCGTGAATTCAAAGACCGCTACGGCCTCGAAATCCTGGTCGAGACCGGCACCTTCAAGGGCGACATGATGGAGGCGATGAAGCAGGATTTCCGCCAGCTCTACTCGATCGAACTGGCACCCCATTTCTACGAGCGGGCCATGCAGCGCTTCATCAACGAGCGCCAGATCGAGATCCTTCAGGGCGACAGCGGCAAGGTCCTCGAATCCCTCGTGCCAAAGCTCGATGGACCCACCCTCTTCTGGCTCGACGGCCATTACTCGAAGGGCGACACCGCCCGCGGCGATGATGACACGCCGATCATGCAGGAGCTCGGTCACATCTTTTCCCGCGCCGATCTGAAATCCGTCATCCTCATCGACGACGCCCGTTGCTTCATGGGCCAGACCGAGCAGGTCTATCCGGCGATCGAAAGCGTCCGTGAGTTCGTCGCCAAACATCGTCCGGATCTCGGCTTCGAGGTCGATACCGACTGCATCCGGCTGGCCCCGAAATCCTGAACCTCATGGCGGACTCCGTGCGCGCGGACAAGTGGCTGTGGGCGACGCGATTTTTCAAGACCCGCTCCGCCGCCGCGACCGCCTGCGAAGGTGGAAAAATCAAGCGCCTCGGCCACCCAGTGAAGCCCGCCACGGCCCTGCACGTCGGCGACAAGTTGGAAGTGCCGTTTTTCGAGGGTCCGGGTGCCCGTTCGGTCACGATCCTCGGCCTCCTTGACCAGCGCGTCGGAGCCCCACAGGCCCAGGCTTGCTACGAGGAAACGACCTCTCCGGAGATCCTCGAAGCCAACCGCCTCCATCTTCAGGAAAAGCGCGAGCGGCTGCTCCGCGAAGGCGACCAGGGCCGCCCGACCAAACGCAATCGCCGCGAGATCGACCGCCATTTCGGCTTCTTCGAGTGAGGCTGTTAGAGATCCCACAGCATCCGCAATGGCACCGCCAGATGGGGAGAGCCCGGGATCGGCAGGACGTCACGACCGTCGTAGAGGACGCAGCCACCTTGGAAATCCGCGCCGCACTGAGCGGCCAGGCGATCCAGGCCTTTTCCGTCATTCCGATCCACCGAGCGGCTGGCTTTCACCTCCACGCCCCAGACCTTTTCGCCGCGGGTCATCACCAGATCGACTTCCACTTGATCCTTGTCCCGATAGTGCCAGAACCGCAGATCCGGATCCGTCCACGCCGCCTGGGCATGGATCTGCTGCACCACGAAGGACTCCAGCAAATGCCCCATCCGGTCCCGGCGCGACAGCCAGTCCGGCGCGGAAAGGTCCGCCAGCGTGGCCGCGAGGCCGCTGTCGATCAGATGGATCTTCGGGGCCTTGATCAGACGCTTCGAGGTGTTGCGATGCCAACCGGGCAGCAGGCGCACCAGAAACAGCCGCTCCAGGATTGAAAGATACTGGTCCACCGTTCCACGATGCAGACCGAGGTCCCTGGACAGCCCGTTGGTGTTCAGCAGCGAGGCGGAGCGCAGCGCCAGCAGTTCCAGCAGCCGCCCCAGTTCATTCGCATCCCGGACCTTCGCGATGTCCTGCACGTCACGCTCGATGATCGATTTCAAGTACTGCCGGTGCCACTGCCTCGCCCGCACCGGAGTCCTCGTCAGCGGCTCGGGAAATCCCCCACCCACGATCCGGATCGGCAAGTCCAACGAAACCTCATCCCCTTCTCCGAGCATCATCGACTCACGGAATTCCCCGGCAAGGAAGGCCCGCAGGAAATGCCCGTCGTTCCTCTCCTTTTCCGACTCCGTCAGCGGTTGCAGCGGAATGATTTCCATCCGTCCCGCCAGCGACTCGCTCACTCCCGGCAGCAGCAAAAGATCCGCCGAGCCTGTCAGCAGGAAACGCCCGGGACGACGATCGCGATCCACTGAACGCTTGATCGCCGTGAGCAGGCCCGGTGCCCGCTGGACTTCATCGAGGATCACCCGCTTGGGCAGACGATCCACAAACCCATCCGGGTCCTGGGTGGCCGTATTCAGGTAGCTTTCCTCATCCAGCGTGACGTAGGCCCGGTCCGACTCCACCGTCTTCGCCAGCGTCGTCTTTCCGCATTGCCGTGGCCCCAGCAGACATACCACCGGCGTGTCCGCCAGCGCAGTCCGGAGGGCGACGGCAAGGGTTCTCGGATACAGGGGAAACTCCGCGTCCATTTGTCGGTTACACTACCGTCCATTTGTCGGTTGTAAAGCCGTCCATTTGTCGGTTTGGTGACAAAGTTGAGGCTCTGCGCTGGATTCACGGGCGAATTGGCGACGCGGACGATCTTGAAACCACAGAGCACACAGAGGTTGAGGAGGTCACAGAAAGGGCAAGGATTCGGAGTCCTTCCTTTGAGCCTTTTCCATCGCGACAGGATTGCAGGGTTCCTCCGCGATCTCAGTTTCCTCGGTGTCTCTGCGGCCATCCAAGCCGTATTTCACCAGCAGGGCTGACGGAGAGCCAAGTTTAAGGGACAAAGAGTTCAATTCCCCCTTCACCAGGTCGCCATGAAAGCCGAGGAAGCCGGGAATCTGGCGCTTTTCCTTTATCCCATGTCCGAAGCACGTCAGAAGCGGCCATGCGCCTGCTGATCCTTGCTGCCGGAAAACCTGCCCTGGGCTACGCCAGGGAGGGGATCGAGGAGTATCTGAAGCGGCTGAAGCATCACGGTCAGGTCAGCCTGGAGCTGGTGAAGGCAGGAAGCTCCGAGGAAGTCTCAAAACGCCTTCTGGAGAAATCCGAAGGCATGTTCCGGATCGCCATGGACGAGCGTGGTGAGCGGCTCACGACTGCGGAGCTGGCGAAACGGTTCGGCCAACTGGAACTGCGCGGCGACATCAAGTGCGTGGCCTTCCTGATCGGGGCCTCGGACGGGCACACCCAGGAGCTACGGGCGAAGTCGGACCTCCTGCTCTCGCTTTCCTCGCTGACACTCCAGCACGAACTCGCGCTGGTGGTGCTGCTGGAACAGATTTACCGGGTGGCCTCGATGAAGGCGGGATCGCCTTATCATCGGGAGTGATCTGGCTTTCGAAACCCGGGTTTCGAAATTCGGATTTCCTCAACGCCGCTGGTTCATCTGCGGCATCATGCCGAACTGTCCCTGACCCTGTCCGCTTTGAGGGACGTTCCATGGCATCTTGTTGGCGCTGGACGGTGGACCCACCGGCTTCTTCTCAGGCGGCTCGACACAGGAGACGGAAAGAGTCGCGACGAAGATGACTGAGAGGAGAGTGATGAACGAGCGCATGGTCAAAACATAAAACAACCTCCGGGCCTTGCAAGCCTGCGGAGGTTGTTTGGGAAAATCGGGCTCGCAGACCGGATCAGTTGGTCGCTGGCTGCGAAAGGATCACGCGGTCACCCGGCTGAAGGCGGACTCCCGAGGAGAGGCTTTCGAAGTCGATGTCGGCGATGGTCTGGGTCGGCTCGATCGCGGTTGGGCTGATCTTGCCGATCATGACACCGTCACGCTCGACGATGAGCTTGGTCTGCGGGGTGAATCCAGTGTTGGAACCGGCGCCCACCATCACGAATCCCCATTCCTGGTTCACAGCGGTGATCACGGCGACCATCGAGTTGCGCTTGATTCGTCCATCGCGCTTGGCCTTCGCATCGGCAAGGCGGGCTTCTTCAGCCTTCTGGCTGTCACGCTTCTTGGTGGCTCCGACGACGAGTTCGGCGAGTTCATCGGCCTTCTTGGTTTGAGCAGCCTTCTTGTCCTCGATCTCCTTCACCTTCTCGGCGAGATTCTCGATGTTCACGTCCGGATCACCGATGGTTTTCATGACTTCGGAGACGCGGGCGATGGACTCGTTGACCTTCGCAAGATCGGCCTTCTGGGCTTCCAAGGTCGCTTCCTGATCCGCCAAGTCACGCTTGTAACCGGCGTAGGTGTCGTTGAGGGCGGAAATTGCCTGCTCGGTCTCGGTCTGTTCGTCCTGGGCCTTGCGAAGCTTGGCGTGCTCGTCGGAGGCTTCCTTTTCAGTCGCCACCGCATCGGCCGTCTTCTCCTTGTTGGTGTTGATCGTCTTGGTGCGCAGGGCCTGCTGTTCCTCGAACTTCTTGGAAACTTCGAAGGAGAAAAAGATTCCGGCACCGGCGGCGAGAATCGCGAGAATGTGGAAAAGGGGTTTCATTGAAATCCTGGTTGGAGTTTCTGGTTTCGAAAATGGGGCTTACTTCGAGGGCACAACGGAATCGCCGACCATCAGGACCGTGTCGGCCTTGACGGAATCAGGAACGATGCTGGCGGAGGCGGTGCCGGCTTCGACGGCGGTAACGACCAGCTTGGCGATCGTTTCGCCGTCGCGAACGACGTCGAGACTGGAGCTGGCGATCACACCGGCAGTGTTTCCAGCGCCGAGGGTGACGAAGCCCCAGTTTGAGTAGATCGAGCTGATGCGGGTCTTCAGGGCGGGATTGGACTTCTTGGCGGCAGGCCAGGAGCTGATCTCACGGTAGTTCGCGTTCACCTTGTCGAGGCGCTCGGACTCGGCCGTGAGGTTGGCGAGGGTGGCTTCGGAAGCGGCGATGGTGGAGGCAAGCTCCTCAAGCTCGGCGCGGATGGCCTTGATCCTGGGAACCAACTGGTCGATGTTCGGAAGACCTTCGAGCTTCTTGTTCAGGGCATCGAGCTTCTCCTTGTTGGCGGAGACCTCGGCGACCTTGGCGTCGATCTGCTTCTTGAGATCCACGTTGAGTTTCTCCTGGGCGATCTTGTCCTTGGTCAGCTTGACCACGGTGGCCTCGGTTTCCACCCGACTCTTGGTGGTCTTCTCGAGATCATCCTTGGCGGCGGCGAGGCGCTTCTCGGTGGAGACCAGAAGCGTCTCCTCCTTCTGCCTGCTGGAGATTTCCGTTTGATACTTCGCGCCGTTCTTGTGCGCGACGAATGCCGCGGCGGCGAGGATGAGGGCTGTGAGGATGCCGAATACTTTGGCCATAAGGGTTTGGGATTTGGACGTTGGATTTCCCGTGTGGACAGACACTAGGAGGGACTGATTTGCCGCCGCAATCCCAAATTTCAAAGGATTTCGGGCTTGCCTTTACAAAGCATGCACAAGGCGCAACGGTCCGCAGTCCCCCATGCGCTCCGTCATTCGTGTTTTCTCCTACTTACGTCACTATCCGGGGCTCGCGACGTCCCAGCTTTGCTGCGCCGTCGGAATGACCCTCGCGGTGTTCATTTTTCCGAACGCCACCGGCCATGTGATCGACCACATCATTCCAAATCCCGAAAAACATGGCGAATTCCTCCGGTGGATCGCTCTCGCCGCCGTCGGATTCCTCGCCAAGGACGGGCTGAACTCGCTGCGGATCTTCATCAACAACATTTTCGAGCAAAAGGTCATCTACGACATCCGCTCCGACCTCTACTCGAAGATCCAGCGCCTGCCGTTGCGCTGGTTCGATACCCGCCGCACCGGGGACATCATGACCCGGGTGGTGGAGGACGTGACGAACATGGAGCGGGTGCTGATCGACGGCATCGAGCAGGGCCTGGTGGCGGCCCTGCAGGTGCTCGGCGTGGGGGCCTTCCTGTTTTACCTGAATCCGACCGTGGCGGCCTGGGCCACCCTGCCCGTGCCCTTGCTGGCCATCAGCGCGGCGATTTACTCGACCAAGGGGCGCGACCGCTACCGCAAC
Source organism: Verrucomicrobiaceae bacterium (assembly GCA_027485995.1). Classification (GTDB taxonomy): domain Bacteria; phylum Verrucomicrobiota; class Verrucomicrobiia; order Verrucomicrobiales; family Akkermansiaceae; genus Luteolibacter. The sequence goes on along the minus strand of JAIXPW010000193.1, from coordinate 3,706 downwards.
CAGCGCGATGCCTCGTCCGATCTCAATGCGCTGCTTCACGACAACATCTCCGGAATCCGCCAGATCAAGGCCTACGCGGCGGAAACCGAGGAGCTGGATCGCTTCAACCGCTTTTCCGATCAGCTCCGCCGGGCGAACCTGCGGATCATGAAGTGGTGGGCGCTGTACTCGCCCGGGATGTCGTTCCTGAGAATGACGGGTTACGTGCTGGTGCTCTGCTTCGGCGGCTATGCCGCGATGAAGGGCGAGCTGTCGCAGGGTGACCTCGTCAAGTTCCTGCTGTTCCTGTCCCTTTTCTATGAGCCGATCGACCGCCTGAACTCTCTCAACCAAATGGTGCTTTCCGGCAAGGCGGCGGCGGACCGGGTGTTCCAGATCCTCGATTCGGAGAGCGAGAAAAACGCGATCGAAGGAACCAAGCTGCCCGCAAAGATCCAAGGCCGGGTGGTGTTCGACGCCGTTTCCTTTTCCTATCAGGACCAGCCGACCCTGAACGAGGTCTCGCTGGAAGTTCAGCCCGGCCAGACCATCGCCCTCGTCGGGCCCACCGGTGCCGGGAAAACGACCGTCCTGTCCCTCCTGGCGCGCTTTTACGAGACCACCAGCGGGACCATCACCCTGGATGGGCACGACATCGCCGGACTGTCCAAGGAAAGCCTGCGGGACAACCTCGCCTACGTCACCCAGGAGGCATTCCTCTTCAATGGAACTGTTAGAGAGAACCTCCTGCTCTCGAAACGGGATGCGACCGACGAACAACTCTGGACCGCGCTGGAGGCTTCGCACGCCGCGCATTTCGTCAGGGAACTCCCGAAGCAGCTCGACACCAACGTCGGCGAGCGCGGCGTGAAGCTTTCCGGTGGGGAAAAGCAGCGGCTTTCGATCGCACGGGCCTTGTTGAAAAACGCGCCGATCCTGCTCCTCGACGAGGCCACCGCCTCAGTGGACAGCCAGACCGAACGGCTCATTCAGGACGCACTCGACCGCTTGATGGAGAACCGCACCGCCTTCGTGATCGCCCACCGGCTTTCCACCATCCGCAATGCCGATCGCATCTACGTGCTCGATCAGGGCCGGGTGATCGAACAGGGAACCCACGACGAACTGCTGGCCCTGCATGGCAAGTACGCCGAGCTTTGCAAAAAGTCCTTCCTCGGCCAGGAACCGGAACAAATCGCCTGACCGGGCTCGCTTTCCGGCGATGAAATTTGCCCTGCCTGTCGTTTGCCTTCTTGCCGGAATCGCCATCGGTTGGTTCGCCAAGCCCTCCGCGTCCAGCAACGGCACCGCTCCCGTGGCAGCTCAAACCGCGATGGGAGGCCCGTCATCCAAGACGGCGGCAGTTCCTGAAAAGCCAAAATCCGAGAACGCGAAAGACACACCCGCTCGCCCGGCCCGCCCCGCCATCGACAACTCGAAGCGGGAAATCGAGGCGAAGGCCACTGAAGCCGGAAAGAAAATGCAGCAGCAGATGGCCCAGCGGATGACCGACATGCAGCGCAAGAAGTTCGAGGCCCGCTTCGCAAAGCTTTGCGCCGAGTTGAACCTCACTCCCGACCAGCAGGCAAGGATCCGCGCTGCCATGGAGGAGCGCTTCGTGAAAATGGGCGAACTTTTCTCCTTCGATGGCTCGGGTGACAACTCCGCCAAGATGAAGGAGCTGTCGGACCTGATGGAGCGCGACGGACTCGAAGAAGCCACCGCTGCTCTGCTCAATGATCAGCAGAAGGCGGGATTCGACGCGCTCAAGGCGAAGGAACGCCAGAGCCGGATTGACTCCAAGGCCCTCAAGGATCTCGGCACCCTTGGCACCGTCCTCGATCTCACCCAGGAGCAGAAGGACGCGGTCTATGGCGTGCTTTCCGAACAAGCCGCCAAGCAGGAGGATGCGAAAAAGCCGTCCTCCATGATGAACCTGTTCACGGAAGGGATGGGCATCGAGATCGACGACGAACTCGGCCTGACCGACCTCATCCACGAACAAATGGATCCGGAAGGTCACAAGAAGGTGTCCGACGGTGACTTCAAGCAGGTCATCGCAGACACCATCAAAACGCGCACCGACGAACGGATCGAGGCGCTGCGTCCGGTGCTCAACGAGCAACAGCTCCAGCAATACAGGACCCATCTTGAAACCAAGGCGTCCGGCATGATGAACATGTTCGGAGGCATCGAGGTCGAGGGCGAGATCGCGGTGCCGGAGAAATGAGGCCACCGACTGACCGACAGACGGATGATCGGGAGGCTGCCGGGGATTTTTCCTAGACAAACCCGGAAGTGACGGGCGTTAGACGACCCGTGAAAGTCATTTTGTCACTCCTTGTCTCCGCAGCCGTTTGCACCGCCGAAGCCGCCGAAGCCGCTGAAACCGCTGTCCCTGCCGGAAAAGTCGTCCCATCTTCTGAAGGTGCCTCCAAGCGCCTCAAGCCCGAGGAGGCCACGCTTGTCGAAGGCTCCGCCGTCACCACCGATGTGTTTGCCAAGCTCGATTGGGTCCAGGGCAGCGGCCCCAAGGCCTGGGAACCCGGCAAGGTTTACCTCTTCGAATGCTGGGCCACCTGGTGCGGCCCTTGCATCGCCGCCATCCCGCACGTCAACGAACTTCACAAGAAGTATGCGGAAAAGGGCCTCATCATTTCCGGCATCAACGTCTGGGAGGACGGCAAGGAAAAGGTCGTCGAGTTCGTGAAAAAGAAGGGCGATGGCATGGCCTACAACGTCGCCTACACCGGCAAGGGCGGCGCCTTTGAAACCGAGTGGCTCAATCCCGCCGGCGTCACCGGCATCCCCCACGCCTTCGTCGTGAAGGACGGCAAGATCCTTCTCAAGACCCACCCGATGCAGCTCAGCGACGAGGTCATCGAAGCCTTCCTCGCCGGAGGCGACGCCCAGAAAAAAGCCATCGACGACATCGCGGCCAAGCAGGCCGCCCAGGCCAAGATCAGCACCGTGATGCGCGCCTACACCCAGGCCAAGGCGACGAACGACGTCGAAGGCATCGCCAAGGCCATCAGTGACATCAAGGAGCTGGACGCCGAGTCGCCTTATCTTTCCATGATGAGCTTCGACTTGCTGATCGCCAAAAAGGATTGGCCCGCCGCCGAGGCCGCGGTCGCAGCCTTGCCGGAACAAGGACGTCTGATGACCCTTTTTGGATCCGCCCGCTCCCTGCTCGTGAGCAAGGACGAAGTGCCCGCCTCCTTCCTCAAGACAGTGGCCACCACCCTCGCCCCTGAGATGGAATCCAGAGGTGGCCCGATGGAGAACCAGATGATCGCCGCCCTTCTCTGGAAGGCCGGGGAAAAGGAAACCGCACTCAAGGCCGCCAAGCTCGCTGCGGAGAAAGCGACCTCCGCCCCTGTCACCCCGGGCCGGATGAGCATTCCCGCCGCGCCCTTCACCAGCTACGCCGAAGCCATGGAAAAAGGCACGCCACCGACCGCGGAGGAATTCGCCGCCACGGTCATGGCCGAGATGAAGAAGGCCGCCCCTCCGGCTCCAAAGGCTGCTGAATAATCCGGCACTTTCCTCTCCAGCGCGGCTCCGGATTCCGGGGTCGCGCTTTTTTACGTTTATTCGCAGCGCCGGTCCGTTCTAAATCCGCCCGCCATGCTCGACATCCGCGTCATCCGCGAAAACCCGACCGCCGTTCAGGACGCCATCAAGCCCCGCGGCGGGGACCACTGGAAGCTCGTCAACGAAGTGC
>JAIXPW010000111.1 GCA_027485995.1 Verrucomicrobiaceae bacterium | reverse complement strand
TTCAAGTCCCTCGACAACCCGACCGCCGAAAAGCGCTACCCCGACTTCCGCCACGCCCTCGGCACCCAGTACGTCTGCGACGCCGTCCTGGAATCCGCCAAGACCAAGCAGTGGGTCGATGTGAAGATCTCCTGATCGACAAGTCATCACTCCCAAAGCCCCGGCCGGTCCCGCACCGCCGGGGCTTTTTTGTTCACTCATCTCCGCCATTGACTCGTTGCCATTTCCGTCCGGATGAGGAACGCTTCTCCTCGTGATTGGCATTGATTTGGGAACGACCAACAGCCTCGTCGCGGTGTTCGAAAAGGGCGGCCCGCGCATCCTCGCCAACGAGCTTGGAGAAGAGCTCACGCCAAGTGTCATCGCGGCATCCGAGGATGGTGGCTTGCTTGTGGGACGTGCCGCCAAGGACCGCTTGATACTTGATCCCAAATCCGGGGTGGCCTGCTTCAAGCGCGACATGGGAACCAGCGCCCGTTACAGCTTCGGAGGCAAGGAGTGGAATCCCGTGACCTGCTCCGCCCTCATCCTTTCGGAAATGAAGAGGATCGCGGAAATGAACCTGGGAACCGAGGTGACCCACGTTGTGATCACGGTCCCGGCTTACTTTCATGATCAGCAGCGACAGGCGACCATCGAGGCCGCCAACATTGCCGGGCTGAGTGTTGACCGCATCATCAACGAACCCACGGCCGCCGCCCTCGCGTACGGCTACCGCAATCCTGATCAGGAGACTCGCATCCTCGTTTTCGATCTTGGCGGCGGCACCTTCGATGTGACCCTCCTTGAGATTTTCGACGGAGTGGTCGAAGTCAAATCGTCCGCTGGTGAAAGCCGTCTCGGAGGGGAAGACTACACCGACGCGCTTTGCCAGTGGATTGAAGCAAGGCATGGGTGGAAACCGGAGGCCTCCCAGACCGGCAACTGGCGGCAGCGGGTCGAGGTCGCCAAACGCATGCTGGCGGTCCATGAGGTCGCGAGTGTTTCACTTGATCAGCGCCTGGTTGAAATCAGTCGCAACGATCTGCGTGATGCCACGGCCGCGCTCACCGCACGTCTCCGTCCGGTGGTCAGTCGCTGCCTTCGTGACGGCGACACCAGTGCCAGCGAAATCGATGATGTCCTCCTTGTCGGGGGAGCGAGCCGCATGACCATCGTCCAGGACTTCATTCATGAACAACTGAAGCGCATCACGCGCATCCGGATCGATCCCGACCGGGTGGTCGCCCTGGGTGCCGCGGTGCAAGCGGGCCTTTCCGCAAACGACGATGCAGTCAGTGACATTGTCTTGACCGACGTCTGCCCTCACACCCTCGGCGTGGAAACCACGAAGGAGGTCGGGTTTGGAAAGCATGAGCCGGGCTATTTTTCTCCGATTATTGACCGCAACACGACGGTCCCGGCCAGTCGCAGCCGTCTCTTCCACACGCTCCACCCCCAGCAGGACCGGGTCCAGCTCCAGATCTTCCAGGGTGAGGCCCGACTGACGACGGAAAACAAGAAGATCGGGCAGATCCAGATTGATGGATTGCGTCACCAACCCGGCCAGAAGCGGCCGGGAGAGTTCGACGTCCGCTTCACCTACGACATGAACGGGATCCTCGAGGTTGAGGTCACCAACCTTTCGAGCGGGCTCAAAAAGCGTCTCATCGTCGAACAGCGTCCGGGATCGCTGACCAAAAAAGAGATCGATGAAGCGCTCGCGAGGCTTCAGCCGCTGAAACTCCATCCACGCGACCTGCTTCCGAACCGGGCGAGGCTAGAACGGGCGAACCGGGTCTATGCGGAACTCATCGGCCCGGCACGGGAACATCTAACAGCGGTGGTTGATCCATTCGAGGCTGCGCTTGAGTCACAGGATCCGACGCTGATCAAGCAGACGGCCGCCGTTCTGGACAGTTTCCTGAGGGGCTTCTTCGAGCACGAAGGCGAGACCCAACCGGACTCCGACCCATCCTGACATGTTTCCCTGGTCCGACTTAGAGCTTGATCCCGCGTCCGCCTCCGAAAGGGACGTGAAGCGGGCGTACGCAAAAAAGCTGAAAGTCTGTCGGCCCGATCAGGATCCGGAGGGATTCCGCAAACTTCATGACGCCTACACGGCGGCCCTTGAAGAGATTCAGTGGGGCAGTGGGACTCAGATTGAGGACAGCCAATCGATCCTTCTTTCCAATCTGGCGCCAGCCTCATTCTCCCAAACCGAACTGACGGAGCCTTCAGCCCCGCAGGAGGATGAGATCTCCTTGCCTTTCTCGTCACCGGCAATTCCCACAAGCATTTCCCTGATCGAGGAAGCCTTCTGGGCTCTCGATGCGGCGCTCGGAAGCGGACAGTCGGGAATTGCCGACCTGGTCAGGGGAGTAGAAGGCCTCCTCTATGAGCATCCGGACCAAGTCCAGCTGTGGGGGCAACGGATGCATGATCTGATCACTCGCTTTGGAGATCATCCCGATCTTCGGTTGAGACCTGAGGCCATGCTTTTCGAACTCGAGCATGGGGGCTGCGCCGCTTCGTATGCCATCATTGACCGTCTGGACCGGCAAGCGGGTGTCGATGGCCTCTCCAGTCTCGCACGACTTTTCATCTCCAATAAGGGCCGGATCGCAAACCAGGGAACCGGACTCGCCGCCGCCCACCTCGCCTGTGCCTTGGCATTCTGGGCCCAGGATACCTCGTCAGCCGTCGCTGACCTCGCCTACGAAAATCTGGATCGCGGTGAACGCGAGCTGCACATGCAGTACATCGATCGGAACGCTGCCATGGCGGAATTCCTGCAGCTCGCCCCATCGGGTTTGAAGAGCTTTTGGCGGCAGCAGCTACTTGGCAACAGCACCCGCGAATCATGGGATGGCCCGGACGGTCAACTGGCCTTGCGCTGGATCCAAAGCGCATCGTTGACTCCACATATCTATCAGACCCTGTTCAATCTGATCCCAAAGGAGCTGAGTGCCGCATTCAAACGAAAGGCGGCACCACCCATCTCCCAGTCCAGCGGTCAGGGAGGCACAACTCTCCAGTGGGAGCAGGCTCCAGCTCCCAAGCCGAGCCCTCGGCCAATACTCCCACAAACCTCCATTTCGATTCCCTTTCGTTTCGCCGGCCTGCTGATCTTCCTGCTGGTGAAGGCCGCGCTCTTGGTCGGCACTTGCAACAAGTCGTCCTCGGACTCCCCGAACTTGCCGGCTCCACGACTGGATCTACAGTCAGGCAAGCCAGCTCGAAGCCCCTTTGTCATTCCCTCAACCAAGGTCAACGAAGAGCCAGTCGATTCCGTCGATTTCAAGGATCTGCTTTCAACTCCGGAGGGGCGCACTCTGATCAATCCGGATCCCAGGTCACGGCCCGACCATCCAACGCCCCGAAAATGAGCATGATCCGGGAATGTTCGTTGGGAGGAAAATGAGAAGCCACGAAAAGCACGAACGAAAAAGCATTGGTTACGATCTTCGCACTCATCTGATGAATGAGTCCGGCGCAATTCGGAACTCCCTGGCTTTCGTGATGTTTCGTGGTTTGTATATCAGGATTCAGGATAATCGGTCTATTCTTCCACGCCGACAGTGCGGCATTTCGAGCCGTCCAATCCCTCTACTCGCGACATTCCTGCTCGGGTTCCCTTGATTTCGTTACTCCCCAAAGCGATCGGCTGGAGCTGCGGCGCGCGATGCCGAGGAGAGGGTGGCGGCGCAGATGCTGTTGCCGGAAGTGCCGTTGAAACGCTTGGTCGATGACCTGATCATTCCATACGAGGACGATGCCGTCACGCGGTTGATCGTGGATCGACCGGATGCTGCGAATCTCGCAACGGCGACGGTTTATCTAACAACGGGACAGGCACTTTGTCATCACTGACCTCAATGACTTCACTTCCTCGTGATGAGTCACTTTTCTCGTAATCCGAGTCCTGAAATCTCTGACAATCCGGGCTTACGGGGCGTTGACGACAATCCTGAGGAATGCGCGGTTGCCACTACCCGGGGTGTAGCTGGCCGTGCGCGTGGTGCCGACGATCTGCGTGGAAACGCCGGATGTCGTCCAGCTGAGCAGATTGGTGCTGGCCTGCACCGTGTAGATCAACTCGGGGCGGATCGCCTGGAAGTTGAGCGATACGGTGGCCCCGCTGACGGAAACGGCCGAGGTGGGCGACACGGAAGGCGTGAACGGATTCAAGTTGAAGGCATACTTCACGAGGTTGCTCAGGCCGTCGCCTGCGGGGGCGGCGTCGAGGCCGGAGATCGCCGGGTCGCGCAGTTGCGGTGCGGTGAAGTTTGCCACGCGCCATGCATCGATCGGACGGATGGTGTTGATGGTGAGGCTGCGGGTGTCCGAGTAGAAGGGGTTGCCGTTGTAAATCGCCTGAAGCCTGTAGAGCCGACCGGTGAGCGTGAGGTCCACGGGGTTGATGGTCAGGGTGAGTCCGCTGACGCCGGAGTAGGGCGTGGTGTTGGGAAGGTTCGTCCACTCGGTGCCGTCGAGTGAGGTTTGCCAGACGGTGGAGTAGGCACCGGGGGACTGGATGGTGGCGGTGAGAGTGGTGGATTGGCCGACATTGCCGACAAGCGAGATGGGGGAAACACTGCGAATGATGCTCCGGGTGAGGTTGAGCGTGACGTCGGCGGTGGTGACGACGGCATTGGCGGAGAACTGGCCCGGACCGTAGAAGGCATCGACAGAAATGGTCCAGTTGCCAGCGACGACCGGTAAGGAGTAATTGCCGAGACTGTTGGTCAAGGAGGAGGTGGAATAGGTGACGCCGCCGATCGTGGCCTGGGCGAAAATCCCGGTGTTCGGGATGGGCTGGAGATCGGAGTCGCGCACGAGGCCGGAGATGGTGCGGGTGCCGGAAAGGCCGGCGAGGTTCACGCCAGTGAGGGTCTCGTTCTCGGCAACGGTGCGGGTGAGGCTGGGCGCGATGAGGTGGTGGGCCGAGATGCTCTCGGCATTGAGCTGGATGTTCCAGGTGCCGGCAACGAGGGGGAGGGTGTAGTCGCCGTTGATGTCGGTGCGGGTGCCGATGTAGGAGGGCACGCCGGGGATGGCGGGGTCGGGATTGGCACCGACGCCGACGTTGGCGAGAGGCACGCCGTCCTTGGTGACGCGACCACGGATGAAGGCGTTGACGGAAACGGCGGAGAGGTTGACCTCAACGGCCTGTCCGGCAAGCAGCACGACGGACGCTGGCGACGGGGGGATAAAGGTGGAGAAATCGTTGTTATCCGTGGCACCGACGGACCAGTTTTGCCCCGGGGGCATGGCGGCTCCGGTGACCGGCAGGTAGAAGCGGCCGTCGGAATCGGTCAGGGCGTTGCTGCGCAGACCCGAGCCGCCATCGAGGTTGGCGAACATTTCGTAGTTCACCAGGGGCGTGACGCCGTTCAGCAAGCGTCCGTAGATCAACGCGGTCGCCCGTGTCTGGGCGAAGTTCGTCGTCTGGCTGGTGGTGGTGGTATCGACGACACGTGACTCGTTATCAACGAGGTGGCCCACCTGGCCGAGGGTGAGTTCGGAAACATCCACGCCCCACTGCCTGGCCGTTACGCCGAAACTGAAATTGCCGTCCGGGTCGGAAAACACCAAGGCCAGGCCGTCGTCAGATTGGGCGAACATCTGTTGGGCGCGCAACGGGGCACCATTGGTGGCGCTTGTGACCCGGCCGGAAACGGTGCGCGTGGCGGCAACCAGGGAAATGTCGGACGCCGCGGGCACGCCGGCGACGAGTTCGGCCGAGCCGAAGGCGCTGACAAAGCCCGATTTGAACGCTAAGAAGTTATAGGGCCCGGACGCCGGGGCATACAGGGTGAAATTTCCCGCCGCATCGGAAACAGCGCCATTGAGAAACTGGGCATTTTCGCCCCCGCCGAGCAGGGCGACCACAGCGTGCGGAACCGCGACTCCACCGGAACGAGTCACGCCAGAGACGAGCGTCGTGGTGGTGGGATTGGTGATCGCAAACGGCTGCACGATGGGAGCGAAGGCACCGGAGGACGACGAAAGCCGCACCAGGTATCCGGCTGCGACGCGACCGATCTCGGAGGACCTTTGGAGGGTGAAGCGTGTGGTGATGGCACCATTGGCGGTGAGGTCCTCGTCACCGGGAATATTTGGAATGGCGATGCCGCTGAACGAGGCCACCTGGCCGTCGGTGATATCCACATCCAGCACGGCAGGGTCGGTGGGATCGATCACGCCATCGGCGTCGAGATCAAGAAAGCGCTGCACCCGCACGGTGGACCCGGAGGGCACGCCGCCGATCGAGAGGGTGACGGGCGAAGTGGCACTGGAGGAAAGGGTGGTCGGGGAGACCGTCAAGCTGGCCGTCTGGGTCGGTGCCGCGAAAACCCGCAAGGTTGCGGCATAACTCGTGACCGTGCCGCCCGCGTTGGTGATGAGTGCGCGGTATTGGTGGTTGTCCTGCCCGAGGGAGGGCGAGATTACGGTGACGCGCGCCGTCGTGACGCCGGAATGGGCGGCGTCGTTCACCAGATCATTCCAGCCGGAACCGGTGTTGCGCTGCCATTGAAAGGTCGGGGTCGGCGTTCCCGCCGCCACCACCTCGAAGGTCGCACTCGGATCGACTGCAAACGCGGTCGTGCTGGTGGGCGGGGAAAGGAGCAAAGGCTGCGCGACACTGATCAAGGGAGCGAACAGCAAGGCCGAAGCCAAAAACAGTGGGAGGGAAGGACGCATGGTTGGAGAGGTTAGGGAAACAAAAGGGATAGCTTGCGGTGAATACTCCTGGGGATGAAAACCGTTGGAAGAGACGGTGAGCGGCCCCCGAAAAATGGGTCAGGGAGAGGAGGGCCTCAATGTCTCAGATGGCGGTGGATTGGTGCTGCCCCCCGCTTTATCCTCGATACCAAGGAGACTAGGGAGAAATCACAACAATCGGAAATCCCGGCGAGGCTAACTTTCCGGACCGTTTTGCCAAGATTTTTTGGCCAGTGGCTTTTCTGAGGTGGAAAACAGGGGGCAGCGGCGCACTTTGCGACTTCGGAACAGACAACTCAGGGAGGTGCTGCCCGACATGAAGACAGACAAACTGTAAGACATTCTTCCTTGATCCCGCCCTAGGCACGCCCATGACTCACAGGAAGGCGGAAGCGGTTCGATTCACAACTGTGACAAGTTTGTCACAGTTCGTGATCAAGCCGCTAGATATCCTCCAGGGACAGGGTGATAAGACCTGGCCCTGGAATTACTTTTTCGTCACCTGGAACAGTCGGGAAAAAGCTTGGCATGGCAGACTGGAAAAATAGCCTCCCGACAAAATTTCGCAGCCAGTGCGAACCACGCCCCCCGATTCCGTTGTTCCGCGACGCCTTGATTATCTAACAACTTGTTATCCGTAAATCTTAACCTGACGGCCTGCTATCTCCCGACCTCCCCAAAACAACCATAGACGCCAATAGATCCAACAACCCACGTGATGAACACTCATTGTAATCCCCCCTACAATCCCGGTGCGAGGCCATGCTTCGGCGCTCCCATCCAATCCAATTCAGAAGGCGGTTCCCTGCCGCCTGGCCTCGCCTCAAGGAGTGGTCGGGATCTGTTTCTTGATTCAGCGGTCGCTCCCAACTCACGGAGGCTCTTGATCCCGCGCGTCGCATTCGTCCTGGCCCTTCCTCTGGCGCTTTTTGCCACGCAGGTCGCTCAAGCGGATCTGGTCCCAGTCCCGAACGGTGGATTTGGCTGGGTCTCTACGATGAGTCAAGTCGGTGAGGAGACACCGTGGAACACTCCTGAGTTCGAGTATGGCTATGCCGAGGATTACCTCAGTCCGAACGCGCCGATCGAGGCTTCCAGCAACCTTAATTGGTATGTCGCGACTTCGGCGGACGGCAAGATCGAATACACCCCACAAGCAGGTGGCTTCAACCTGAAAGGCTGGGCCGTTGCCGGCGGACGGGACGATCACGGCGGTAATGGTTATGCCTATTCCAATTGCGAGTCCGGAGGCTATGTCGAATTCAATGTCACAGAAGCCACGGAAGTGCATCTGACCGGAGCACTCAGAAAATTTTTGTCTTCTGATGCGGGCTGGGGAACAAACTCCACTCAGGCCGTTCATCTTCTGAAGAGAGATGGCACTGGATGGAACTGGAACACGCCAGTGTGGTCCAGCCAGACCATTGGGTCATTTGATCAAACGATCATTCTGTCTCCTGGAACTTACCTTCTTTCGGCCGGTTTGTTCTCCGAGCAGGCGATCGATTCCCCAGGTGGAGATGCCTATCCGTCGGTCAATACGCAGTTTGACGTGACTGTTAACGGCCAAAGCCTGGCTCCGCAGGAGTCCTGGCGTTACACCAACTTCGGAACCGTCGCAAACACCGGGACAGCTGCAGATGCGGCGGATTTCGATGGCGACGGAGTCACCAACCTGATGGAATATGCCATAGGAACCGACCCTAAGGTCATTTCAGCTGGTCACGCGGCACTGCCGGTGGTGGTACTGAAGCAATCCGCTCCACCTTCCGATGGTCCACCTGCTTCGCTGGAGCCCCCGCCAGGAGTGCGACGGCTGGAAATGAGCCTTGCCTTGCCAAATCCAGTTCCAGCAAGCCTGACCTATACCGTCGAGGTCTCGAGCGATCTCATCAACTGGAGCAACCTCGCCTCCAAGACAGGTGATGGCGCATGGACATGGCTGGCCGGAGGAATCTCCCGCATCTCCACCGCAGGAAGCAGTGTTTCCATCGGTGACAGCGTTCCTGCTGACAGCGCGCACCCCAGTCGCGCGATGAGGCTCAGGGTCTCAACCCCGTAAGGCCATAAAATGGGCCGGGGTGCGGATGCGCCCCGGTCCCTGACTCCCCTTTGCAAGGGACCACTGACAAAGGGACAGACAAAAAGCGGCGAATGTACTGCGCCGACATGGGGACAGACAACATGCAGGAGACCTGCCGCAAGGTTCGGTCCGGTGGTGTCGGCATCAGCCCATCCTCGACTCGTGCGGACTCCAGCGCCCGAGTCGGTCGGCTCGGAAATGACAGATTTCCAATTCAACCGTCCGACGCCTGAGTGCCCGGAGACCGGGTCACTGCCTTGCGGGATCTTGGCGGGAAGCGCCACCAGCTTCCGATGACGGCGAGGCCGAAGAGGGTGTAGGCGAGGCCGAAGACCCACATCGGCGCACGGTAGAAGATGAGCCGTTGCAGCCAGTGGGCGATGAAGGTTTCGTGATAGACCCAGTCACCGGACAGCTCGCGAAGGTGCATTTCCAGGGTGGTGAGCGGGCAGATGATGCCGAGCCAGGCCTGGACGACGACCAGCCCGATCGCCAGCAGGTGCAGCCCCCGGAACCAGGGATTCCGGATCCAGCGCCAGCCGCAGGCCCCGCCGATCAGGATCAGGAGCAGTCCGAAAATCACAAAGCCGATGTAGGCGACGTGCAGGATCAGCACGGCATCGGCCAGGGCTCGGTAGGCGGTGGGGCTCATTTTTCAATGCCGCTGCTGGGAGAGCAGGAGGCGGAAGAGGTCGTGGGACTCCTCCAGCTCGGCGAAGGTGCCATCGCCGACGATGCGGCCGCCTTCAAAGACGAGGATGCGGTCGGCAATGCGGATGGTGCTGAAGCGGTGGGCGATGATGAGCGTGGTGCGGCCGCGGGCGAGATCGGCCAATTCCTGCTGGATGCGCGATTCGCTGTCGGAGTCGAGCGCACTGGTGGCCTCATCCAGGATCAGCACCGGCGCATCGCGGAGGAAGGCGCGGGCGATGGAGATGCGCTGCTTCTGGCCGCCGGAGAGCTGGGCTCCGCGTTCGCCGACGGGGGTGTCATAGCCCTGCGGCTGTTGGAGGATGAAATCGGCCGCATTGGCCTGGCGGGCGGCTTCGCGGATCTGATCGGAGGAGGCGGTGGTCTTGCCGAGGCGGATGTTTTCCTCGATCGAGCCGGAAAACAGCACGGCTTCCTGCGGAACGAGCGTGATGTGGTCGCGCAGGTCCTTTTTCCGCAGTTCGCGGAGGTCCACGTCGTCGAGCAGGATCGAGCCCTCGACCGGATCGTAGAAGCGCGGCACCATGCTGGCGAAGGTGGTCTTGCCGGCACCGGATGGGCCGACGAGGGCCACGATCTGACCGGCCGGGATGTGGACATTGATGTCGCGCAGCGCCGGGGAATCGCCGTAGGAGAAATTGACGTTCTGGAAGCTGATGGAGCCACGAACGGTGCTCAGGATCACCGGGGAAACGGGCTCCGGCGTGCTTTCCGGGGCATCGAGGATTTCCTCCAGCCGATCGAGCGAGACGCCGCCCTGCTTGAGGCGGTTGTGGACCTCGCCGAGCTTCTTCATCGGGTCGTAGCACATGTAAAGCGCCAGGACGAGGGGCAGGAAGGCCTCCAGGGAAAAGTTCTGGCGGGCTCCATAAAACAGCGCGGCGGAGACCACCAGGGCGGAGACGAACTCAATGGCCGGTGGGGCGAGGAAGCGGTACTTGATGACCTTCAGATGGAGCTTCGTCCAGCGGCCGAGGCCGGCGAGGAAGCGACCTGCCATCAGGTCTTCGAGGTTGAAGGCGCGGATCTCGCGGGCGGCTCCGAGGGTCTCACCGAGCACGGCGGTGTTGTCGCCCTGGGTCGCCTGCATCACCGCGGCGCGGAGCATCAGCTTTTTCCCGATCAGACGGATCGGCAGCACGCAGAGCGGGATGCTGAGGAGGCAGAGAAGCAGGAAAAAGGACTCGCGGCTTTCCCAACTCTTGTAACCGAGATAACCGAGCGCGCTGACGAGGGTCAGGGGCTGCTTGAGGATGTCGTTGGCCACGGTGGTGACCACCATCTGGAGCATCTGGGTGTCCCCCATCACGCGGCTGATCAGGTCGCCGGTCTTTCTGCCACTGAAGAAACCGAGCGGCAGGCGCTGGAGCTTCTCGAACACCCGCTGCTGGATCTCCTTGAGCACTTCCAGGCCACACTGGGTGGTCCAGTAAACGTTGAGGAATCCGGCGACCCCACGAATCAGGAAGGCCACGGGCAGGAACAGGCAGGAGACCAGCAGGATCACCACGGGCGCGTTGTCCTTGCCCACATGCTCGGCCACCCTGGCGCTGAATTTCTCCAGCTTGTGCGCCTGCTCAAGTTTCCCCGGAAAGGCCTTTTCCAACATGGCATCGGCCGTCTTCGCGTCACTCGTCTCCAGCAACTCCTGCCGAACATCGAGGATCGACTGCACCTGGCCGAAGATCACCGGAAAGACCTTCTCAACCACGAAGGGCATGCCGAATCCACTGGCGACGGCAAAGATGAATCCCGCCGCGATGCCGGCGAGAAAGCGACCTTTGACTTTCCCGAGCAGGGCAAAATAGGGGCGGAAGCGGTTCATCGGTGCGCGGAGCATCGTTTCCGCCCGCCCCGGGAACAAGCCGCGAATGTGGGGCTCAGGGCTTGGTGATTTTCCAGCGGATGAAGCGCTTTCCGGCCCCGATCGGAGCGCTGGCCACCGCCTGTCCGCCGGTCGTGGTCACCGTGACACCGGTGGTGGACCAGGTGGAGAAGTTCTCGGTCCACTCCGCTCCATAGGTGATTCCGGTGCGGACGCTTGGCAGCGAGCGGGTGATTCTCAGCTTTCCGGCCCCGAGATCACGGACCGGTTGATCGGAACTCACCTGCCGGACCAGCGGATCGAGGGAAAACGCGAACTCCACCCCGTTGGGCGAACCGTCGCCATCCGAGTCGGCATTGAATGCTACGCCGGCGATCATTGGGTAGTCGTAGGTTTCCCAGGCGGAAAATCCCGTCAGGGCGGGAGTGTTCGTTGGCACGACCGTCAGAGCCCCGCCCCAGGCACTGGGAACTCCGGAGATCACATTGCGCAGGCGCAGTCGATAGGAGCCACCGGCCACAAGGCTCGCTCCCGCGCTGGTGGAATCGAGGCGGAACGAACTGGCGCTGGCGGCCAGGCTGGTTTGTCCCCTGGTTTCAAGCCAGGTTCCGCCCGACACCGACACCTCATCGATCCAGATCCCGGAATCGGCATTGCTGGCGGCGAGAGTGGCGGCGCCGACGGCTTTCTTGAAGGCAAAGCGGATGCGGGTGTCCTTTCCTGCATAAGTGGCGAGCGACACCGTCCGGATCGTGAAAATGCCATCGTTGATGAAAAAATTGCCGGCACCCGACAAGTTGTAAACCGAGGTCCACGTCGCACCGCCATCGATCGAGACCTCGGCATGAAACGTGTTGACGGTCTCCATTTTCCCCCGCTTGGTCTTGAAGGTCAGGTTGCTGGTGGAGATGGGAATGACCGTGCGATCGATCTCCACGGTGTCCAGAATGTCGCTGGTGTTGTCGAGCGCCAGGCGGAACGCACGGCTACCGGCGGACTTGTAAAGCGTGCTGAAGAGGTCGTAAGCCCCGGTGCCATCGATCACCAGCGGCGTGGGCGAGGTTTCCGCTCCTTCGGTCCAGGCGGCACTCGAGATCTTGGCCACCTCCAGATCATAACTGCTCACCTCTCCATCGGGCGAAAACAAGTAGGTGGCTCCCGCCACCGGCGGGGCCGCGCTGCCGCTGGGAATGTAGCGCTCGCTGATCGTCGCCACGAGGGCCGGACCATAGGGATACCAGGTGCCACCAAACTTGCTTCGCAGTCTCAGCCACCAGACCTGACCGACAGCCAGAGCCTCCCCTGAGGTGGCGGAGTTGAAACTCACCGAAGTGGCCGACAGAGCGGTCTCGATTCCGGCTTTTTTCTCAAGGGTCTGGCAGTTCGTCACCGAGATGTCATCGATGAAGATGCCGCTGGTCGGATAGAGCGGTTGGGTGTAGAAGGTGCCTGTCGGGAAGCCTTGAGCATTGTATGCTCCACTGTAAGCAAAGCGGAACCGGATCCTGATCGGCTCCGAGCTGACCGGAAGAGAGATGTTGGTTTTGTTGACGAAGGCGGTGTCCTCCGCGCCAACTCCTGAGACGCCGACAATGGTGTCCCGGATCGTCCAGACCATTCCATCGGATGAAGTCTCCACATAGAGGCTGGTGGAAGGTGACATCGCATAGCGTTTATACCAGTAGCTCAGCTTGCCACTTGCTCCGGGGATGACTTCACGGGTGAGTTCGAAACTCTGCTGCGGGATCCCCTGGACCACCGGATCATAAGACGTCGGAATCGCCAGGCGGAAGGCCTTGGCGCCAGTCTTGAAATAGTTGGTGATCGCGGCACGGAAGGTGTAGGTCGAATCCGTCGTGTTCACCACCTGCGGGGTTGGGCTGTCCTCGGCTCCCTCCACCCAGGTCGTGGTCGTGGGTCGGAAGAAGCCCACCTCCATGGCATCGGACGCCGCCGTTCTCGTAAAGCTGTAGGTCGAGCCCGAAACCGAGGGTGTCGCGCTGCCGGTGAGGGAAGGCGCACCCAGCTCAGCGTTGGGATTGATGAGCGTAACGGAGTAGGAATAGGAAGTCGGAACACCAGATCCACTGATGCCGGAAACCGTGATGTTGTAGGTCGTATCCGCCGTAATGGTGCGCGAGGCAACTCCGGTCGGAACCTGCCAGACGATGCAGTTGTCGCCGAAACCGACGGACCGTGAGATCACCGACGTGGTCACCGCACCGCCCGACGAGGTCATGCTGACGGTGGCGGCGCTGAAGTTGGCACCCGGATAGGAAAGCGACCAGTAAGGGGTGTTCAGCGGGGCCGGGAAAAATCCAGCCGCCGGGTATGGGACGAATCTCGGCGAGGCAGCCGTATCCAGTTCCGAGGTCTTCGGAACGCAGTAGATGCAGTTGGTAGGTGGAAGAGCAACGTTGCCATTCAGTTCAGGGCGAGTCCCCGGAATGTCACCGGTGGCGAAGTTCGTGGACTGGAGGTTCAGCAGCCAACGGCGGTGACCGACATCGACGTTCCAGCTACTGGTGCCGCTGGCGACGTCTTCCCGGCAATAGGCATCAATCGCACCCGGCCCATAAAAGGTGTAGGCCAGCCCCCCCTTGTTGTTGGCATTCCAGGCGGCGGTGGTCCATCCGAGAGCGGAGGTCGCAGGAGTGTGAGACAGCCCCTCTCCGGAGCCAGCCAGAGTGGTCCGCAGGATCATCAGGGCGGACCGCTGAGCGGCAGCGGATTTGGTGGTGGTCGCTGCCAAGGGCTGGCCTGGCGTCGGGTAAAGGTCGGTCGGGAGGATGTTCACCGTGGCTCCGTTGTTGAAGCGAACCGACGCTGGAACTCCGCACATGGCGCGGATATAGTTCGTGCGGCGCTCCACATCGGCGACGAAGGTTGCGGAGATGGTGCCCTCCGCTCCTGCGGCGAGTGAGGTGAAACTGCCCCCGGTCCAGGCAATTCGGTCCTGATAACCCTCCGACCTCAAATAAACCGCCTGCCAGAAGGAAACCACGTCGTTTCTGGACGTTCGATCAACCGTGAAGCCATAACTGTCCGCCGTGCCCGTCCACCCCCAACCCGCTCCAGGCAGAAAAACTGCCGCCGCGCAGAGGGTTGCTCCAAGAATGCATTTTGCCCTTTCCACTCGTGCATATGACACATTCTAAAAAATGATTGCAAGTCTAACCTTCCAGCTCATAGCGGATCGCGGAGAGGCAGAACAGACTGGCCGTCTCCGCCCGGAGCACCGTGGCTCCCAGGGTGATCGGATGAAACGAAGCCTCCAGGGCCGCCTCGGTTTCAGAAGACGTAAAATCTCCCTCAGGCCCCACCAGAACGACAACTGTCGCCGGAGCTGCCGATCCGCGAAGCACCTCGCGCATCGGACGGGCACCAGCCGCGAGCGAGGCGATCAGCCGCAGCTCATCCGCCGGATTGCTCCCGATGCTGCCGAGCCAGCGTTGAAATTCCGCCGGTTCCTCGACCTCAGGCAGGAAATCGAATCCGGATTGCTTGCAGGCCTCCAGCGCCGCGCGACGCCATTTGTCGGCTTTCCCGTCGCCCGGCTGGACCACGGTGTTCCGTGTCACCAGCGGCTGGATCACGGAGACGCCGAGCTCCACCGCTTTCTGCACCACCAGGTCCATTCTCTTCCCCTTCGGAATGGCCAGCGCCAGCAGCACCTTGGGTCCGGTCCGTGGGCTCATGCTGGGAGGACCCAGATCGAGCGAGACCCGATCCCTCGCCACGTTGTGAACCTTCGCGACCGCCTGCCGGCCCTTGCCATCGAACACGACGACCTCCTCGCCGACGCGGATCCGGAGGACCTGCGACAGGTGTTTCGCCTCATCTCCGCTCAGGCAGGCAGCTTCTCCCCACTGGTCGGATGGCAGGAAAAAGCGGGCCATGGCGGGAAGGATCAGAGATCAAAGAAGCGGCGCGCCTTTGCAAAGAAGGACTCCTGCATCGGCGAGTTGTGCTCACCGATCGACTCCGAGAAGGCACGGAGCTTGTCCTGCTGCTCGGAGCTGAGCTTCGTCGGAACCTCCACCTGGAGCTTCACATGAAGGTCGCCAGGTCGTCCGTTGGAAAGGCTCACGATGCCCTTGTCGCGGACCCGGAAGATCGTGCCGCCCTGGGTGCCCGCCGGGACCTTGATCGACGACTGGCCATCGAGGGTCGGGATCTTGAGTTCACCCCCGAGAGCGGCCGTGCTGAAGGGCAGCGGCACCTCGCAATAGAGATCCGAGCCATCGCGCTCGAAGACATCGTGGTCGCGGACGTGGAGGAAGACGTAGAGATCCCCTGCGGCCCCCCCGCGCACTCCGGCGTCGCCATTTCCGGACGAACGCAGGCGTGTGCCGGTATCGACCCCGGCCGGGATGCGGATCTTGATGCGGCTGTTCCGCTGCACCCGCCCCTCGCCCCTGCAGGACGAGCAGGGATCGGCAACCGTTTCCCCGGCCCCACGGCATTCCGGGCAGGTGGACTGCTGGATGAAAATGCCGGCCTGACGGGCCACAACCCCGCGTCCGCCGCAGGTGGTGCAGGCCCGGGTGCCGCCACTGCCTTTGGAACCGGTGGAATTGCACGATTCGCAGCCGGTGGACCGTTCGATCTCGAGTTCCTTCTCGACGCCCCGCGCGGCTTCTTCGAGCGGGATTTCCAGATCGTAGCGCAGGTCGCTACCGCGCTGCTTGCCGCCCTTCTGCTTGCGGCCACCGCCGCCGCCGAAGAACTCCTCGAAGCCGCCGCCGAAGGCCTGGCCGAAGACCTGCGAGAAGAGGTCCATCG
>JAIXPW010000227.1 GCA_027485995.1 Verrucomicrobiaceae bacterium | reverse complement strand
CTGCTTGAGCTGATCGCACTGCTTCGGCAGGATCTTCATGTAGCGCTCACGCGACTCGATCTTCTTGTCGAGGATCACACGGTCGAAGCGCTCCTTGCCTTTGTTGAGCTTGTCGGCGAGTTCGAGGTAAAGGTCGGCCACGAAGCCGAAAAGATGGAGCTGCTTGGCGACCTCGATCTCGGCGTCCTCGATGCGCTTGGAAATTTCAACTTCCTGCTCGCGGGTCAGCAGCGGCACCTGGCCCATCTGCTTGAGATACATGCGGACCGGGTCGTCGAGGATATCGAGCTTCTGGTCGGCCTTGGTTTCCTCCTCGTCGCCATCGGACTCGTCGCGCTTTTTGTCCTTGAAACGGTCCACCTCGGAGGCGTCGATGATGTCGAACTCCATGTTGCGGAGCCGCTCCATGATGGCCTCGACGTCATCGGGATCGACCAGATCGTTCGGGAGGATCTCGTTGATGTCGTCGTAGGTCAGGTATTCCTGTTCCTTGGCGAGCTTGATGAGTTCGCGGATCTTCTCCTGGATTTCAGGAGTGTCGATCCGGCGCTTTGATTGCTCGGAAATGGATTTGCCAGATGGCTTGGGTTCGGCGGGAGGAGTGGTCGCCTTCGCGGCCTTGGGATCCGGCTTGGCAGCGGTGGCTGGCTTCGCGGTTTTGGCCTCCGGCTTGGCTGGAGCAGCAGCGGGCTTTTTCGCTTCAACGGCCTTCGCGGCGGGCTTGGCTTCGCCCTTGGGCGCGGCGGCTGGCTTGGCGGGGGCGGGAGCCGACTTGTTGGACTCGACTGGTTTCGCCGCAGGCTTCTTCGCCTCAGGCTTGGCGTCGGCAGGCTTGGCCAGTGACTTTGGAGCGGCTTTGGAGTCTGGCTTCTTCGCAACCGGCTTGGGGGCGGGTTTCGCCGGAGCTTTGGGAGCGGGCGTCGCAGGCGCTGGAGCTGGCTTTTTGTCAGCCGGCTTTGACTTTGCGGGGGCCGGCGCTTTCGCTTTCGCTGCGGGCTTTTTGGAAGAAGCTTTCTTGTTCGCCATGATGAAACTCGGGAAATCGCTCGATGAAGATCGGACCGTGTGGGCACACTCCGACTATTATAGCGCAACCGGGCGAAAACCCGGAGGCGGGCGCGAATGATGCGTCGGGACCCCGACCCGTCAAGGTTTTCTTTCCCGCCGGAAAGGGCCCTTTCGCTGCTCGGGTGGGCGGCGGGTGGAGGGGGCGAGTTCGTCCTCGAAGACCGAGCGCTGTCCGACGCCCTTGAGCAGTTCCCGGATCTCCTTGGCCTCCTCCAGCAGTTGAATCATCCGGGTCGGTTCCAGTCCGGGCGTGGAAAGCGCGGCCTTCACCTTGGCATCGCGCTTCATCAGGGTACGCGCGGAAAGCTGGCAGAGGGAGGTTTCCACGGCGGAGATGGCATTCTCAGGAGCGGTCTCGGCGAACATCGGGTCGCGGGTCAGGGCGAGACGGTCGGGCTCGGAAAGGGAGCCGAGGAAGGCATTCACCGCCGCAGGGTCGGCCGGGTCCGGACGGACGCCGAGGATGATTTCCAACAGCGGGATGCCCTCGATGAACTCCCCTGATTCGTGAAGGACCTCGAACTGCTCGGCAAGGAGGTGCTGGGCTTCCGGCGACACCAGCGCGAGGTGGCAGAGGTAGCGGACGGTGCCGTCGACCGAAGTCGGCTCGATGCTGACTTCGGGCTTGTGAGTCTCGCGATCGTTCGACTTGGGCTTGGTCTGCTTCGAAGCTTTTGACACGGCCTCCCGCAGTCCGGAGGCGCCAGTCTGGAGTCGCGTGGCGACGTGGTTGATCTGCGAGTCGCGGGTGATGTGATCGGTCATCACGGCAAGCAGGCCGGCGCATTCGTTGGCGACGGTGGCGCGACCGTTGGCCGTGGAAAGCCGTCCATCGCGGGTGGCGCGGTCGAGCTTGAAGTCGAAGAAATCGCGAGCGTTGTTGAGTTGCTCGCGAAAGGCCTCTGCTCCGTGCTCCTTGAGAAAGGAATCAGGGTCTGCACCGCCAAGGAGCTCAACCACTCGGACGGAGATTCCCTCGATCGCCAGCTCGCGAAAGGCCTTCTCAGTCGCCTCGAATCCCGCGCTGTCGCCATCGTAGCAAAGGATCACGGCCTTCGTGTAGCGACGCAGCAGTCGCGCATGTTGGTTGGTGAACGCCGTGCCCTGGCCGGCGATGGCGTGCTCGATCCCGGCTTCGTGGCAGGCGATGACGTCAATCTGCCCCTCGCAAATCAGCGCGCATTTCTCCTTCAGGATCGGCTTCTTGGCGCGGTCGAGGGCGAAGAGGATGTTGCTTTTTCGAAACAGCGCGGTTTCCGGTGAGTTGACATATTTTCCCGAGCGCTTGTCTTCGCGGAGCTGTCGGCCGCTGAAGCCGATCACATCGCCAATCTCATTGCGGATGGAAAACATCAGCCGGTCACGAAAGCGAACGTAAAGGCCGGAGCGGGGATTGTTCTCATCGCGTTGGGCGGCGAGTCCGGCATTCACGAGTTCGCGACCGGTGAATTTCTTGGCCCGTGCCCAGGTGAGAAAGACCTCCTGATTCTCCGGCATCCAGCCGACGGTCCAGCGTTTCGCCATCTCTGCGCCGAAGCCGCGGGATTTCAGGTAATCCCTGGCGTGTTGAGCATCGGGCGACCGCATCAGCAGGGTATGCATGAACTCGGCGGCCTCGCGATGGACGTCCAGCAGCCTGCCACGCACGCGGCGGGCCTGATCGGCTTCGGGGGTGCTTTGCTCCTCAACGATCGTGATGCCCGCGCGGCCGGCCAGTTTTCTAACAGCATCCGAGAACGGCAGGTTCTCGTGTTCACGAACGAAGGCGATCGCGTCGCCGCCCTTTCCGCAGCCGAAGCAGTGGAAGGTCTGCCGGGCAGGCGTGATGTTGAACGACGGCGACTTCTCGTGGTGGAAGGGGCAGAGG
The DNA here is from genome assembly GCA_027485995.1 of Verrucomicrobiaceae bacterium. Lineage (GTDB taxonomy): Bacteria > Verrucomicrobiota > Verrucomicrobiia > Verrucomicrobiales > Akkermansiaceae > Luteolibacter. The sequence continues at coordinate 4,407 of JAIXPW010000227.1, read as the reverse complement.
GCCTTGAAGGCCGAGCCCGCGCGCTTCACCTCGATGTAGGAACTGATCAGCTCCACGATGTCGGTCGCGGCCAGGACCTGCTTGATGGTGTCATGAGGAATCTGGGCCACGGGAATGGGATTACGTCGCAGGCGGCCTGCCGGGAAAAGCGGAAACTTTCGTCAAATTTGGTCCACGATTTGCAAACAGATGGATCGTGTGGCATCGCTTCAAGGTTGGAAGCTTCAAAGCCTCCATTCATTGGCTCAAACCAAATCCCAAAATGAAAATCGTTCGCAAGAATTCAAGCGGTGAAAGCCGCGAAGTGCTGCTCAGGGAATATTTCGTCACCGCCTCGCTGATCGCGCTCCTGAAGCGGGTCGGGGAAGAAGCCGCCCGGGTCGCCAAGGGTGCTTCCATGGCAGAGCCCAAGCCTGCATTGGCCCGGGTCCGACGCTGATCCTGAAATTTTCTTGGCTGGCATCGTCCCGTTCGGTTCATGGCACCGGGCGGGACATTTTTTATGGAGGTGGCGGTTGAGGGGAGTTGCGCTCGATTTGGAATTGTGTCTGACTCGACACAATGGAGCATCGGATGAGGGTGCGAGCCGCAGTTGGCTGGCTCGAATTGGGATTGCCGGATGAGGCACTGGTCGAACTGGAGCCTCTGCCGTGGCGGATCCAGGTGAGGAAGTCCCTGCTGGAATTGCGCCTCGTTGCGGAAATGGCGGATCGCTCGTGGAACGCCGCCTCGGAGACCGCGCGTTTGCTTTGTCTGAAGGATCCGGCCGAACCGCAGTTCTTTCTCCACGCGGCCTACTGCCTGCATGAAACCGGCGACACCCTCGCGGCCTGCCATTGGTTGCTCCGCGGCCCGAAGGCGCTCTTCAGCGAGGCCACCTTCCACTACAATCTCGCCTGCTACCTGGCCGTGCTGGGTGAGCATTCCCGGGCGAAGTCGCATCTGCGCACGGCCTTCAGCCTCGATGAATCGCTGCGCGAGTCGGCCCATGCGGATCAGGATTTGGTCGGGCTCGGGGCTTTGCCTTGATCAACGCACGGACTTCAACGAAGGGGCGGCATGTCGGTGACACTTTCAACCCTGGAGCGCGTCGTCTCGGAGTTCGAACGCAACTTCGTCGATCATGCCGAGCTGGGGGCTTCGGTCAGCATCTGGTGGAACGGGGTGGAAATCCTGTCGCTCGGTCAGGGCTGGTGTGAGCGCGAGCGACTGCGGCCCTGGACCGAGACAACCCTGGTGCCGGTTTACTCGGCCACGAAAGGCCCGGCAGCGGCAGCGCTTTTGCTGGCCTTGGATCAACGCGGGCTCGGTCCGCAGACGCGGGTGGTTGAGGTTTGGCCCGGTTTTCCAAATGCGGAGGCCTCCTTCGCGCAATTGCTTTCCCATCAATGTGGTCTCGCCGCCCTCGATCAGCGGGCCAGCATCTGGAACCATGAGGAAGTGGTCGCGGCCATCGAGGCCCAAGCCCCCTCCTGGCCGCTGGGGCAGGGGCATGGTTATCATCCGCGGATGTTCGGGGCACTGGTCGAGGAACCGGTCAGGCGTCTAACAGGTCTGAGGCTCGGCGAGTTTTTCCAACGCGAAATCGCCGGGCCGATGGAGCTCGAGTTCTGGATCGGGCTGCCCGAGGAGCTGCATCCGCGCGTTGCGACCCTTTACCCCGGGAAAGCCGACAAGAGCGATCTCGAGCAGGGCTTCTACAAGGAATTCCATCGCGAGGGTTCGCTCACTCGGCGGGCCTTTTTCTCCCCACGCGGGGTGCATGCCGTGCAGGAAATGAACACGCCTTCCGCCTGGTCGGCAGGATTCCCGGCAATGGGCGGGATCGGCACGGCATCCGGGCTGGCGAAGTTCTATCAGGCGGCGATCGGAACACTGGAAAGTCCTCTCAACTCCGCAGTCCGGGCAGCCCTGGGCCGATTGCAGAGTCAGGCCGACGATCGCGTGCTGCTCCGGGAAACCGCCTTCACCTGCGGCTGCCAGATGGATCCTGTCGATGGCGCGGGGATCAAGAAGCGGAGACTGTATGGTTCCTCGGTGGAGGCCTTCGGCCACCCCGGTGCCGGTGGCAGTCATGGCTTCGGCGATCCCTCGAGCGGACTCTCGTTCGCCTACGTGATGAATCAAATGGAGCTCAGCGTGTTCCCGAGTGCCAAGTGCACGGCGATGATCGATGCCCTCTACGCGCCTTGATCAGCTGCTGCGGGAAACGATCGCCAGATGACGGTCCACGGATTTTCCCGGTGCATCAGCGAGCGGTCGTGAGGCCGCATGGCGCATGTTGAGAAGGACCTCGGCGCCGACCATCTTGAGCGAGGCCAAGGCCAGCGCGTGCTCGCGGTCGAAATAGGAAGTGAAGGCCAGCACGCCTCCGGGTTTCAGGCAATTCAGGGCGTTTTCCAACAAGCGGTCCCACTGCGGGCCATCATGCCAGAAATTCTGATGACGGATGAAGACGAGGTCGAAGCCCGGGAGCTGCTTCATCCGGTGGGTGATCGAGGCATCTCCGGTCCTGAAGTCGATCCGGGTCTCTGAGCTTGAGGGGCGCCAGCGTTGGCTGGCTTCCGCGATGTCGCCGGGCAGCAGGTCGATGCCGAGATAGTAACCGACGGGAACAGGGGCCAGGGCCTCGAAAAGCGCGCCGGTTTCATCGGCCCGGCCGCAGGCGAGATTGAGCACCGTGGCTGGGCTTTCCGGCACGAAGCGGATCAGGCCCCAGGCCTCCCGCATCAGGTGGCCCAGTCTCGAAACGTCCCCGTCGATACCGAAGTGGCGGAAGGGAATCGCAGGACGCATGGGCATCGGCTTACCGGCAACTTTCCCGCGATTCAAGTTTGTCAGAACGGGAAGCGTGCCTAGTATGCACAGAGTAATGGCTTCCAGCACCCCCCAGCCGCACCTGACTTCCCAGGAAATCCAGTCCTTCGTTTCTGAAATCGGCAACCGCTTCGCCATCGGTGGCACCTTCGTGGAGGGCGAGGAAATCCACAGCGGCCACATCAACTCGACCTTCCGGGCCACCTACGAGCTGCCCGATGGCAGTCGGCACCGCTACATTCTCCAGCAGATCAACAGCAGTGTCTTCAAGGATCCCCATGCGGTGATGAGGAATGTCGAGAGGGTCACCCGACATATTAACTCGAAGGTGCTGCGCGTGAAGAAGGACCTCGGTGGCCAGACCCTGAACCTCTATCCGGCGCGTGGTGGCCACTTCTGGGTCGAGGGTGAGGCCGGCAGCATCTGGCGTTGCTATAACTTCATCGAAGGCTGCCTGACCTACGACGTCGTCGAGAACACGCGCCAGGCCTATCAGGCGGCACGCGCGTTTGGTTCGTTCCAGGATCTGGTCAGTGATCTTCCTGCAGCGGACATCGTCGAGACCATTCCGGATTTCCATGATACCCGGAAACGGTTCGAACGGCTTGTTTCTGTGGCCGAACTTGATCCCCAAGGCCGACTTGCCGACGTGCGCGAGGAGTTTGATTTCATCGTCGCCCGTGCCGGGGACACCCACCAGCTTCTGCAACTCCGCGATGATGCCGCTATCCCCGTGCGGGTCACCCACAACGACACCAAGATCAACAACGTGATGATCGACGCCGAGACGGACGAGGCGGTCTGCGTGATCGATCTCGACACGGTGATGCCCGGACTTTCCCTCTATGACTTCGGTGATCTCGTGAGATCCGCCACCAGCCCGACGGAGGAGGATGAAACCGACCTCTCCAAGGTGCGCATGCGCATGCCGATGTTCGAGGCCCTGGTGGAGGGATTTCTGGATTCTGCTGGCGGGTTCCTGAACGAGGCGGAGCTGGCCCATCTCGCTTTCGCAGGAAAGCTCATCACGCTGGAGACGGGCATCCGCTTTCTAACCGACTTTCTGGAGGGAGATACGTATTTCAAGATCCACCGTCCCGGACACAATCTCGACCGCTGCCGCACCCAACTGAAGCTGGTGGAGAGGATCGAGGAGCAGCAGCCACAGATGGAGTCATTTGTGCGGAAAGTGGCGCGAGGCAAGCGGTGAGCGATCAGGTCAGGATCCATTCGCTGCGGCCAGCAGCGCCTCCTTGCTTCCAATCTCCTCCGGCGTCTTCAACTCCCTGGGAATGGCGGCATGTTGGGTTGAACCTTAACAGGAAAATGGGAAACCACTGAAGGCACGAAAAGCACGAAAGCAGAAGCCATTGTCGCCATCTTCGCACTCACCTGATGAATGAGTCTGAAGCGTTTCGGAACTGCCTGATTTTCGTGATGTTTCGTGAATTTCGTGGTTTGTATTTCAGGACACGGGCGTCCGGTTGTAACTAGAACAAATCCAACTGGTTAGAATCCTGATTCATGAAACTTCTGGGGTCGGTTTCCGCAAGTAGCTCATTTAGAGGCACTTTCTCGAACGGATGAACG
>JAIXPW010000226.1 GCA_027485995.1 Verrucomicrobiaceae bacterium | reverse complement strand
GCTGGTCCCGAACAGCGGGCGCGGGTCGGACTTCCGGGACAGCGTGACCGCAGAGTTGGCCAACCAGTCCGTGCCGTCCGGGGCGATGCCGTCGGCGAAGCGCTTCTTGGTCGACCGGACGAGATACTCGCCGATGTCCTCCATGACGGGCGTCATGTCTGCCAAATCGACGGCGAGCTTGCTGAGGGCGGCGGTGACCTGATCAGACTTGATCTCGACGGAAAACATACCGGCGGTCAGATCTGGAAAAGACCGCCAGCCGGGGCGGGCGGCCGGGCCAGCGTCGTGAAGCTCGGGCCTGTGTCGAGGTACTTGTGCGCGCTGGCAAGCCGCCAGAAGTCCGGATCGTCCCTGGAGACACCGCTCTGAACGGCAATGCGGCTTTCCGACTCCACGAACTCGGTCATCAGGCGCGGGGCAAGCCCAGGTTGGGACCCGTCGAGGTCGAGTGCAGCCTGATACCTGCCAAGGAAATCCGCCTCGCGCGCGACGGCAGCGGGATGATCAAAACCGAGGGACTGCCAACGGATGGCCTGATCCCGGGAGCCGATCATTCCGGCCACAAGGTACGTTTTGGCCGCGTCGACATGCCAGGCCTCATCATCGTCAAACTTCAGCAAAGAGAGCCTCCCGTGGCAAGCGACGCAGTTCCGCGGCGGTCAGCTCCTCGAGATCGAGGTGCAGCACGCCCTTGATCAATTTGCGCTTCGTGACCCTGTATTGCAATCCCCGGCCCAGCAGCGCCTCTTTTTCTTGGGAATTGTGCGCGAGATGGTCAACCTTCCGGGCGGTCCGCGCCTTGATCGTCAGCTTGATCTTCCCGGGGAAGGCCGCCCCCTCGATGTAGCTGGCGCTGGAGTAGCCATTGAACGAGACCACGGAACCGGGCTTGAGCGCAACGAAACGCGCCAGATCGTCCGCCGATGGAAACCTGATCCCCCGCGTCACGGTGCCTGCAGAGCGCGGCAGACGCGCAAGCGCATGATCCAGCACCCGTGCGTACTCGGTCAGGATCGGGGCGACATCCTCCCCGGCGGCCTGTTTGCGCAAGGCGGCATTCAAGGGCGCATAGAGCTCGTTTCGCGTGTAGGCGTGGATGCCGAAGTGACGCCTTTGCCAAACTGTTCGTCGACCGCTTTCTGAGCGTCCCGCAACAGCATCTGACGATGACTTCTGACTAAGAATTCAAGGACTTCGCGCCGCCCCCACCATTTTGGCCGACGGCCACTCTTCCAGATCGGCAGGTGGGTCACATGACGGAGGAGCTCCTCTGGGTCAGCCATCGCCGATAGATGTCGCCGCACTTGATCCGCACGGACTACATTCACTTCAAACTGATCATCGGGAAGCAGGGTCATCACGCTGCTCCCTTCTTGATCGCTTCGGCGGATTCAGCGATCCGCTGCGAATAGACCAGCTTCACGAAATCCGGTCCTGCCGCCTCGATCAGTCGCGCCAGCATCGCTTTGCCCTTCGGCCCACGCGACTGCCCGAATGTGGCCTGCCTCGCCAGCGAGGGGGTGATGTTGTTCTCTCGGCACCAGATTTCAAACCCGCTGCCCCGTGCCTTGAAAGCGCCTGCAATGGCGTCATGCAGGATCGCGCCCGGCTGGAAGTGGAAGTTGGACGGTGACATAGACCCTCACAAGGCGTTATAGTCCGCTCAGATGTGAGATTAGGCACTCAAATGAATACCGTCAAGCGAGAAGGCACTCATTCGAATACTATTGGTGAACGAATCCGCAGCGAACGGGTGCGCTTGGGGCTGAGCCAAGCGGAATTTGGTGCAATCGCAGGTGTCCAGAAGAACGCCCAGATCAACTACGAGGCCGATCGCAGGTCTCCAGATGCGAACTATTTGGTTTCCATTCAGGAAACAGGGGCGGACGCCCACTACATCCTTACGGGACGGCGAGAGGCCGACGAGGTCAGGTCAATCCTCGACGAGTATGGCGCTTCCGGACAACTCAAGAAGGTGATGGAGGAGGTCGGCCCCGACGCCGTCATGAGACGACTGAAGGAGGAGTTTAGCCCCGACGCCGTGATCCAGCAGATGGTTGGTGACATCATATTGGAGGCGAAGTCCTCAACGATGTACACTGTGACACCGCCAGAACCAGCCGCGCCACTTCACCTCTCAGACACCATTCATTTTGAGGGTCATGACTATGCATTTGTCCGCCGGGTGGACCTGTCAATCTCAGCTGGCACTGGCCTCGTCCCTCTTGAGGGTGAAGAGTCAGCACGAGTGGCATTCCCAGCCGCATGGCTCGCCAAGGCAGGCATCAGCGCGGATCGGTCGGTCCTAGTGCGCATCAAAGGCGACAGCATGACACCGCAAATCCCTGACGGGGCCCTTGTCCTTGTCCATTTGCAGGAGATAACAGTGGAGCGCGACGCGGTATACGCCTTCATCCGAGATGATCAATGTTTTGTTAAGAGGCTGGTACCATCTGGCAGGACGCAGGATGGCAACAACTCTTCGATAATGATAGTTGCGGCGAACCCGACATACCCACCTGAGGCCCTTTCAGGTACCGAGATGAATTCAATCCGCATTGTTGGAAGGGTGAGATATGTACTTTCTGCTGCCTAACAGTTGTGGAGCTTACCGGTTCGAATTGTTAATTGGATATCGCCAGAACTACAGCTCGAGGGGATGACCGTGCTTGTGAAGCTAGCCAGCTATTGCATAGCTATCAG
>JAIXPW010000076.1 GCA_027485995.1 Verrucomicrobiaceae bacterium | reverse complement strand
GTCCCGTAGTCCGTGACCTCGTGGCCGGCGGCCTTCAAGGCGGCGGCGACGGCTTCCTTCAGTTCAACTCCGCCGTGGTCGGCGCCGAGTGCAATGCGCAGGGTCTTGGTGCTCATGGGATCGCGTGTGCGTTGGATGGAGGCAGGGAAATGAAGGCAGCGACTGAAAAATGCAACGCCGGATGCGGGGAAATGCGGGGGGGGTGACTTTCCAAATGCTTGTTCGAACGAATCATTCCATTTTGCGCCTGAAGTTTGAGACACTGCTCAGGCCTGATTTTTCAAGAATCCAAATCTATTGAAGGTGGAAATAGACGCTAGAATTCCTGCAACATGTCGCGAAAGCCATTGCCGACCAAAGGTCACGACCCTAGCTTCCCCCGGTGGCGCGAAAACTCAGATCGCCACCTTCAGTTTTGTTGCCCGAACAATTGACTTTCACGTCGAAAAAGTTCAGATGAACACATGAGCAGCCCTTCAGTCATCAGTCTTTTTACTGGAGCAGGTGGACTAGATCTTGGATTGGAGGCGGCAGGTTTCGAAACCCGGGTCGCCGTCGAGTTCGACGCAACCTGCGCTAGAACACTCCGGCACAATCGCTCTTGGAATGTGATTGAGGGTGACGTGCACGGAGTCACGAACAAAAAGCTTCTCCAGATCGCCGGGCTAAAAGAGGGCGAGGCAGATCTGCTCGCGGGTGGTCCTCCCTGTCAGCCATTTTCCAAATCCGGTTACTGGTCCAGCGGCGATTCTAAACGTCTTAGTGACCCCCGCGCCTCCACCTTGGATGCCTACATCCGTATTCTCGAAGCAGCCAAGCCCCGGGCATTTTTGCTCGAAAACGTCAGCGGTCTCATCTATCGCGGAAAGTCAGAAGGTTTCGACTACCTCCAGCGTTCCATCGACGCCATTAACCGCCGCAACAAAATCAACTACGGCTTGGAAATTCTTAGGGTAAACGCCGCCCACTTCGGCGTCCCTCAGGTGCGCGAGCGGGTTTTTATCGTTGGCTCCCGTGAAGGTAAAACCTTTGGCTCGCTGATGCCCACACATGGCGACCCGACAGACTCTGATCTCGTCAGTTCATTCCTAGAAAAACCACTGACCGCATGGGATGCCATCGGAGACCTAGAAGACGACGATTCACCCGATCTCATACTGAAAGGAAAATGGGCTGACCTGCTCCCCTCCGTCCCTGAAGGCTTCAACTACCTCTATCACACGGATCGGGGCGACGGTCTGCCTTTGTTCGGCTGGCGTCGGCGTTTTTGGAATTTTCTGCTCAAGCTTTCGAAGGAACTGCCATCTTGGACGCTCACCGCTCAACCCGGCCCCGCGACCGGCCCTTTTCACTGGAAGAACCGCCACCTCTCTGCGGGCGAACTCTGCCGACTTCAGACCTTTCCGAATGACTATCAGATTCTCGGAAATCGTGCAGCTGCCCAAAAACAAGTTGGCAACGCAGTGCCCTCTGCACTTGCAGAAATGATCGGTTATCAACTGCGGTCCCGCTTCTTTAATGAAGCACCATTTGCCACAAGGCCGCTTACGTTGTTGCCCGCGCGCAGAAAGAAGCGAGCCGCGATGGAGCCTGTTCGGGCAGTGCCCCGTAAATACCTTGGACTCCAAGGCGAACACGAAGCACACCCTGGAACCGGCCTTGGCTACGGTGCTCAGAAGCGTCAAAATGTAGCTTGAGGACCTGAGTTCAATAGTCACCCCGATGCACGAGTTCCGCAAATACTCAGTCTCGCGCAAGGCCAAGGAACCGCTCGTCGGATTCATGATCGACGCTCTGACAAATGTAGGTTGCAGGATTATCCATCATTCAGATCCCGGTATCGCGCCATTCCAGATTTCATTTGAAACACCATTGGGCGAGCGCATGGGAATCATCGCCTACGCCTTTTTCGCGAACAGCAAGCTCACGAAAAACAGGCCTGACGACGAACATCGCTTCCAAGTCAAATACGGAGCGAAGGATGGTGCCCTGCATCCACTCTGGCAGGATCCCTACGGTCTCTACACCACACTGTTTCTTGGGATCAATCCCGAGTCCGGATTCTTCGTCGGAGTCGATCCAGTCCTTCACAGCCCAACCAAGATGTTCATCTCGGTCGAGTTCAAGGAGGAACAAGCGAGGCAGATCCAGCAAAACGGCTGGAACTTCTGGGAGCGGGAGAAAACCAGCCAGGGTTTCGATTCACCCGTAGAAACCGTGGTGGGCGGACGTCCAGAGCGCTTCCTCGACTATATTCGTTTCGAACAGGCAGCGCTTGGCCTCGACCAAGGCCATCGCTTTCTTCTCGCTGAACAAATCGGCCAGCATGGCAGCCATATCCAGGCGCTGCACCAGAAGCACGACTCAGGAGGATCCGTCAGCGCAACAACGACCAAGCTCCATAATCTGGCCCAAGAATTCGAACTTGATACCGATCAGATCTTGTCACTCATCGACTCAGCACCCCGGCTCAAGATGGCAGTCAGAGGGTGGGTCGCAGAAACCCACCTGGAATCCCAACTCCGCAACGTTCCGCAAATCTCAGAACTCACCCGTCTCGAGCAAGACGGCCAGCCAGATTTCGATCTCATCCTCCATGGAGGCAAACGTCTACGGCTGGAATGCAAGAACGTCCTTCGCCGTCCAATGGCCGATGGCACCGTCCGCGTAGATTTTCAAAAGACTCGCGCGTCGAAGAACAATCCCTGTTCACGCTATTATCGGCGAGATGAGTTTCAGGTGCTTGCCGCCTGCCTCCATCCATCGACCGAAAAATGGGAGTTTCAATATCAGCTTACCCGTAATCTAGCGGCCCATCAGAAATGCCCGTTGCATCTCGACAATAAGGTTCGAGTCGGACCGGGATGGTTTCAGAGCTTCGAAGAACTCCTTCAGGCGGTCTAAGAAACAACGACGTTCGCCTTTTGTTCCCGCTTGGGATTTGAGGTGGCGCGAGGATTCTTGCCCCATTCCCCCAAGCCCTGCATCCTCTCCCCGAACTTCCTTCCGATGCCCGACTCCCACTCTTCCAATTCCACCCTGATCCCCACCCTCGGCCGGTGGCAGGTTTTGTTCTATGGTCTTGGCTCGATGCTTGGGGCCGGGATCTATGCGCTCGTTGGCCGCGCCGCGGAGTCGCTGGGAAATGCGGTGTGGCTGGCCTTTCTGGCGGCGATGATCGCGGCCCTGCTGACCGGGCTTTCCTATGCCTGCGTCGGCGGCCGATACGCGAAGGCTGGTGGCGCGGCGTATGTGACCCAGAGGGCTTTGGAGAAACCGGCGATCAGCTACATGGTCGGCCTGGCGGTGATGATGAGCGGCCTGACCTCGATGGCCACCGGTTCGCAGGCGATCGCGGAAAATCTGGAAAAGGCACTCGGTTTCACCCTGCCGATCAAGCTCGTGGCCATCGGGCTCGTGTTCCTCGTCGGCTGCGTGATCTTTCGCGGGATGCGGGAAAGCATGTGGCTGAACATTCTTTGCACCGTGATCGAAGCCTCCGGTCTGCTGTTTATCATCATCGTTGGAGTGAAATACTGGGGCAGCGTGAACTACCTGGAAACGCCCGGTGACTCGGCCGCAGGCGGTGGCATCGGCTCCGGCATCACGCTCGCACTGGTGCTCCAAGGAGCGGTGCTGATGTTTTTCTCGTTCATCGGCTTCGAGGACATCCTCAATGTCAGCGAGGAAGTGAAGGAGCCGAAGAAAGACATCCCCTTCGGCCTGATTGGTGCGATGGTCCTCGCCACCTTGATTTACATGGCCGTGGCGATCACCGCCGTTTCCGTGCTGCCCTGGAAAGAGCTCGCCGCGAGCAAGACCCCTCTGATGGAAGTCGCCCATCGCGCGGCTCCGTGGTTCAAGGGCATCGACAGCGTCTATCTCGGCATCACCATTTTCGCCATCGGCAACACCGCCCTGCTCAACTACCTGATGGGCTCGCGCCTGCTCTACGGAATGAGCCACCAAGGCCTGCTGCCGCGTGCGCTCGGGAAACTGCATGCCACCCGGAAAACCCCGCACCTCGCCATCCTCGTGCTTTTCGGCATCGTCTCCGCCCTGATCCTCAGCGGTGGCGTGAAACCCCTGGCCGAGGCCACCGTGCTGCTGTTGCTGATGGTTTTCACGCTGGTGAACATTTCCCTCGTCATCCTGAAACGCCGCCCCAGCGAACCGAGCGATGGCTTCGACGTGCCGCTGCTCGTCCCCATCCTCGGAGCCATCGTCTGCGCCCTGCTGATCGTCGTCCGCGTCCAGGCCGCCTTCACGGATCCCAAGCCCGGCTCCGCCACCGCCCCGCTCATCGCGCTGGCAATCTTCGCGGTGAGCTTCGTGCTCTATCGACTGATGAAACCCAAGGACGTGGTGATGGTGGAGTGAGGTCCTCTTTCACGCCTCATCGTCCATCTTCGGCAGCAGCAGCGCGAAAAGGGCCGCCGGAATAAACAGATAAGATGCCATGAGAAGCACGCCTGCGAAGTCGCCCTGGACCTTGTAAATGCCGAAGAACACCACGCCGACCGCCGAAAGGATGCGACCGATGTTGTAGCAGAAACCCGCGCCGGTGCTCCGCAGCAGCACCGGAAACAACGGCGGCAGGCACATCGTGAACAGTCCGAAACAGCCCTGCATCACCCCGATCAGCGCGAACAGGGCATAGGTCGTCGAAAGGCTGTGGCTGCTGGAAAAAGTCAGCCACATCACCACGAAGTAGAGCCCGAGCATCAGCGCGATCGCCCGACCGTAACCGATGAGTTTGGAAAGCCCGCCTGCAAGGTAGTTGCCGATCAGCGAGCCGACCATGATCCACAGCAAGGCCATGACCGTCGCCTGATCCTTGTCGGCCTTCAGCACGCCGACCTCCGGCAGACTGCGGATATAACTCTGCTGCCAGAACATGAAGGTCCAGTGAGCCGTCAGCGACACCGCGCAAATCAGCATGACCCGCAGCGTGGTGCCACAGACCTCTGGACCAAACAGCTCGCGGATTTTCGGAGCGGGTTGGTCCTTTCGCGCCTCGGTCCACTCCTCGGTCTCCGGCACGGCCCGACGAATCCAAAGGGTGATGAAAGCCGGCAAGACCCCGACGAGAAAGATCCACTGCGGCGGATGACCTTTCAAAAGCGCACCGGCCAGACAGGCCAGCAGGATGCCGCAATTGACCGCGCTCTGAAGGGTCGCCGCAATCCAGGGACGCCATTTCTTCGGCCAGGTTTCCGAGAGCAACGAGGCACCCACCGCCCATTCCCCGCCGATGCCCAGAGCCGCGAGGAAACGGAAGATGAGAAGGTGCCACCACTCGGTCGAGATGAAGGACAGTCCGGTGAAACAGGCATAGGTCAGGATGGTGAGGACCAGCGCGCGACTCCGGCCCAACAGATCCGCCACCCGACCGAAGAACCCGCCGCCGAGCGCCCAGCCGACGAGGAAGGCGGCCTGGATGATCGAGGCCTTTTGCCCGACATCCGGATCCGACTCGCCGGTCATCAGCAGCTGGGCCACGAAGGCCGTGGCGACCAGCGTGTAGAGATGCATGTCCAGCCCGTCGAAGAGCCAGCCCAGCCAGGCCGCCACACCGGAGCGGACTTGGTGCGGGGAAAGATCGCGCAGCCGCCGGATTTCCGGGGCGGGAGGAGTGGAGGACGTCATGGGTTGGGGAATCGCCGGGGCTGCGGATCATCTCCATCGCCCGGGAATCATCAAGAACTCAACCGCCCTCCTTCACTTCGGCGGCACCTTCTCCACCGGGGCCACCACGGGAGGCATCACCGGCGGTGCTGGCTGCGGTGCCGCGCCCTTGCCGAAAAATCCATCGAGCGCGCCAGACACGCCACCGACCACATCCGCCGCCTTGTCGATCGCCTGCAGCCCCTTGTCGAGGGTATCAACGCCCTTCTCGATCACTTGGGGCGCCTCATCGATCACTGACTTGGTAAACTTCAGAGCCTTCTCGCCCGTCGCGGGCAGCACATCGAACATCCGCAGTCCCGCCGCCGCGATGAGACGATCTGTTAGATCCTCCTTGGGGTCGTCGAGCGTCCCGGTGATGCGCAGCGGCGTCCACAGCAAACCCTTTTCAGCAGGGAGAAACACATCGGTCTCCGCTCCCGGGATGTTGGCGAGCGTGCCGGGTGCGAGGCCGAGACGGAAATTGCCATCCAGTTCGCCATTTTTCCCGACGACCAACTGCCCCTCCAACCGGACCAGTCCTTCGGTCGCCAGGACAAAGCGGCTCAGCGTGGTGACCCCGTCCTCCCATTTCCAATCCGTCTGGGCCTCGCTGAGCTGGAGCACGCGGAACCTCCGGGTGTCGGCATAGGCAGCCAGCGAATCAAGCACCGGCAGCGCGGTCAGAACCCCATCCTTCACCACGAGATGACCTTCCAGCCTCGGGCCCTTGCCGTGGCTGACGACGGAAAAGGTGGAGTCCACCTTGCCGGTGAGCCGCTTGGCCCAGTCGGCATTGAGCAGATCGGCGCAAGGCACGTCGCTCAGGCTGCCTTGAAGTCCATAGCTGCCGCTCGCCTGGCTCCACTCGCCATCGGCCTGGACCCGACCACTCCCGGCCACCTGCGCGGTGGCGTCCGTGATGAACGCCTGTCCGTCCTGATAGCGCAGCTTCACGCGATCCAGCTCGATCGTGGGCACCATTTTCCACGGCAGGCTCACGCGACCGCCGTCGATGGTGGCCCGATAGGCGCTCTTCGTCTCCGCCTGCTTGACCTCCACCTGCATGTCGGAAATGGCGGCCTCCCCGCTGTTGGTCAGCGCGCGCACCGACATCGATTGGATCGTCAATCCGTCCAGATCCACCTCGGAAGGCAGCCAGCCGTTTTTCTTCGCCTCGGAGTTCGGCCCCGGAGTCGTTGCCACCGGCGGCGGCGTCGCATTGGCCCGGCTGCGAGCGTCGATCGTTGCTTCGATGCGACCCACGTTCGAGCCGCGGACCTCCCAAACGCCCCGCGTCACCCGGCCGAGACCGATCTCCGTGTGGAGCTTGTCGGCGCGGATCGAGCGGATCTGCCCTTCTCCGCTGGCTTCGAACGAGGGCGTTTCGACCTGAAGCCCGTCCCAGCGGAACGACGCGAAACTCCCGGAAATCCCCAGCGTGCGGCTCGCCTCCTCGGACAGCAGACGCCGGAACCCCTCGCTGTGGAGATACTTCCGCACGCCCACGTAGCTGGCCACCAGCACCACGAAAGCCCCGATCCCCACGGTGCCTGCGACACGACTGAGCCACTTCCGACTCCTCCCTCCCTGGCGCTTCTTTGCTCGGCGACTGCTCATTGTGAAATTCTAGCGAAACCCCACTACGCGGCAAGCTCGCGAAAAAGATCGCCGCTCTGCAAATTCGCGGTTTCCCTCAGCTCAGCCTGACCGACCCACCATGCTCGCCTTTTCCACCTGCTGGAACAACAGCCGCCACAGCGATGGTGAACCGATGATCGAGGAAATCGTCAGCCTCGGTTTCACGAACATCGAGCTCTCGCACGGCATGACCATCGCCAAGCTCCCCGGCATCCGCAAAGCCTACGCCCGCGGGCTCTTCACCTGCTCCGGGGTGCACAACTATTTCCCCGCCCCGGTCGAGGTGATGATCGATGCCCCCGACGCCTACGAGTTCACCTCCCACCGCCCAAATGACCGGCAGCGCGCGATGGACATGACGTTGAAAACCCTGGAGATCGCCGCTGAATTCCAGGCCCGCTACCTCGTCCTTCACATGGGTTCCGTGCCGATGAACTCCGCGAAATGGACCAAGCCCCTCACCGCCGGAGTCGCCGCCGCAGGCAGGCTCGGGGCGGAGCACGCGAAGGAGAAGATCGCCTTCGTCAAAGCGCGCGAAAAGATCGCGCCCCTCTATTTCCATCGCGCCATCGAGGCCCTCGGCACCATCGCCGAAAGGGCGGCGGAACTCGGCGTCAAGCTCGCGGTCGAATCCCGGTCGCGCTTCGAGGACATGCCCACCGAGCGGGAAATGATCCGGCTTCAGGAACACTTCGCCGACAATCCTGCGGTCGGCTACTGGCATGACTTCGGCCACGTCCAGCTCAAGCACAACCTCGGCCTTCTCGATCACCTCCAGTGGCTTGAAATGATTTCCCCCCACCTCATCGGCGGCCACGTTCACGATGTCCAATGGCCCGCCCGCGATCATCGCACCCCCTTCACCGGCGAGCTTCACTATCAGGAGCTGCTGAAACATTTCCCCGCCAACTGCCCGCTCGTCTGGGAACTCAGCCCCACCCGCGAAACCGAGGAGATCAAGCAATCACTCCAAATCTGGAAAGGCCTGTTTCCGGAGCGAAGTTGAGGGATTCAGCGCCTGGGAGTCCCACCCCCTTGGACCGCGGCAGGCTCCTGCCGCTTTCTGCCAGCCAGCCTGCTGGCGGGGGAGGCCTATCGAGTTCCTTGCGCTCAAACGGCTGCGCCAGTTTGGGTATCGTTAGTTAGACTGGATGCCTCAGAGCGACCGACGGCAGCAGGCTGCCTGCGGGAAAGCGGCAGCAGGCTGCACGCAGTCCAAGGTGCTGGGCACTTGTGGAGCGCGATTGCCTGCAACCTCGTGATCAAAAAACAAAAGCGGTATGGGCGGCCCGCCCACGCCCCTTGAACAAGTTTCGAATCGCAAACATCCCGTCTATTGCCGGATCAGTATCTGTTCAAGATCCTGCAATCTTCCTCGAACTCTGGCCAGGTGTTCGGGCATCCGCAAACGTCGTTTGACCTCAGCGGAAACCTGCCTCGATGCTTTCAACTTGATGCCAATCTTGCGGATGAACTCCTCGGCCAGAGAACCACGACTGTCGAAAATCCTCACGATTTCGAAATTTGTATTCGGAAACTTTGCTGAAGAGTAGAACTCCTGCCCCTCGATGAATAGAATTTCGTTGTCGCTGACCTGGAACGCATAACAGGCTCCCTCATCATCGATCTCCTCAAACTCCACCAATTCCTCGGAAGAGACTCGTATCACATCTGCCAGATTCCGACTCAAGGCGTCGGCAAGCCATGCGCCTGATTGACGACGGCGGAGCTTCTCACCGACCAAGGTCCAGGTCGCCATCAGAATCCCAACGCCTAGCCAGAAGGCGGTGACCATGGGCCATGGCGCGTCCGAAGTGCAGATCGTAAGAGCCCAGAGCGCGCCAAAAAGGATCGGATAAACCAGCAGGCATCGCCTCACTGAGGATTTCCATCCCTTTTCCAATGCAGATATCTTCAGCTGGATGGATCGATGCTCCGCGGCCGTCAGGGGTCGCTGATATTCTTCAAACACTGCCATGAGATTTGTTCGTTGGGAGGCTGGCAATCGTCTTTGTGTAAGATAGACCCACCGTAGACTTCTGAGGAGGGACTGCAATTCCGGACTCCTCAAGGCGGAGCCCCTTGGACTGCGGCAGGCTCCTGCCGCTTTCTGCCAGCCGGCCTGCTGGCGGGGGAGGCCGAGGGAAACTCTTCCGCTCACACGGCTGCACCAGCCCGGGTGTCGTTTGGTGAACTGACTGTTTAAGAGCTACTGACGGCAGCAGGCTGCCTGCGGAAAAGCGGCAGCAGGCTGCACGCAGTCCAAGGTGCTACGCACGCGGAAACCACCTACTCCGCCGCCCGGACATCCTGGATCACCAGTTGCAGCGTCGTGCGTCCGCGAAACGTGTTCCGATCAATCGTGAACGCGATGTCCCACGGTGGGTCGGGCAAGGGTTTTTCCCCGCCGCCGAAGAAGACAGCGTCCTGCTCGGCGTAGCCCTGGCGGAGCATGAAGCGCAGGTGGTTGTTCTTCATGTGCACCGGCGGGCGGCTGAGGCTGACGCCGCGTGAGATGAAGACCGGCTGTGGGTTGCCGTTTCCGAAGGGCTGGAGGAGATCGTAGCTGGCGAGGAATTCCAACGAGAGTTGTGAAAAGGAGATCTCCGCATCGTAGCAGAGGGTGGGCTGGCGCTGCTGCTCGTTGGTGTGGTTGAGGACATACTCGGCGAACCGTTCGCGGAAGGCATCCATCTTGTCCTCATGGATCGAAAGCCCCGCCGCCATGGCGTGACCTCCGCCGGCGAGGAGGTCATCGCGGCAACTGTCGATGGCCTCGACCAGCGAAACCCCCTCGATGCTGCGGCCCGAACCCTTGCCGACGCCTTCCGAGTCGATGGCGACCACGAAGGTCGGCTTGTGGAACTGCCGCATCAGGCGCGAGGCCACGATGCCGACCACACCCGGATGCCAGTCGCGAGAGCCGAGCACGATGACCGGGTCACGCGAGGGATCGAAGGAGGCATCGAGCATTTCCAGCGCCTCCTTGCGGATGCGGGTTTCGTACTGCTGGCGGTCGCGGTTGTAGCGATCGAGCTTCTCGGCGAACTCAAAGGCCAGCCGCTTGCAATCGGTGAGAAGGGTTTCCAGCGCATCCTCGGGCGAGTCCATCCGACCGGCGGCGTTCAGGCGCGGGCCAATGCGGAAGCCGACGTCCATCGAAGTCGCATGACCGTTCATGCCGGTGACTTCCTGAAGCGCCTTGAGGCCGGGGTTCAGCGTCTGCGGCAGGCGTTTCAGGCCATGGCGGACCAGCAGGCGGTTCTCGCCGATCATCGGCACGATGTCGGAAATGGTGGCAACGGCGACCAGGTCGATCAGCTCCTTGAGATCGAGATCCGCCGGGCGGGCCTTGAGCATGGCGTGGCCGAGCTTGAAAACGACGCCCGCCGCGCAGAGATAGGCGAACTCGGTGCCGCACTTCGGGTTCACGAGCGCCACGCAGTCCGGCTTGCCGCGGTGGCCGGGCTCGTGGTGGTCCACGATGACGACGTCGATGCCATCGGCATTCAAGGCCGCGACCTCATCCACCGACACAGTACCGCAGTCCACGGAAATGAGCAGGTCCGGCTTCGCGCCCTCGCTCATGCAGCGTTTCAGGGCCGCCGTGCTGAGTCCGTAGCCCTCCGAGCTGCGTCGCGGGATGAAATGGCGCGGCTCCACCCCGTAGGCGTGGAGGATTTTCCGCATCAGGGTGATCGAGGTCACGCCATCGACGTCATAATCGCCGTAAATGCAGACCTTTTCCCCGCGATCGACCGCCAGCAGCAACCGATCGACGGCGAGCTGCATGTCGGGAATCAGGAACGGATCGGCCAGATCGCGCAGTCGGGGATTGAGGAAACCCTCGAGGTCATCGCCCGCTGGCAGGCCTCGCTGGCGGATCAGATGCTCCAAAATGGCCGGGAACGAGCCTTGCGAAGCGTCCTTTTCACGGAACGGTTCGCCGCGGGAAATCCAGCGGTAGGGCAGGGCTCGCATCTTGTTGGGCGAACCTAACCTTCGGCCGCGAAGTCACTCAAGCCTGCAACGTGCCGAACGTCACCTTGAATCTTGCTTGGATGCAAGCGGGTGATGAGATCCGCCCTTTTTCACCGCAGACTCTGAGGAATCGCAGAGATCACCGAGGAAACTTTGATTGGGAGGCTCTGCGATCTCATCACGCCTCGGCGACTCAGCGGAAAACTGGCAGCCTGCCGGTTGGTGTCGTCATTTCCAAATCGCCCACGACACGCGAATTTCAGATCCCAAATCCGGGAGGCTTGCCTGATCTTCCGGGCCACCCCACCATCCCCGCCATGAAACCACGCCCACGCGGCCAGGAACTTCAGGCCCGCGACAACCGCCATGTCCGCGGCACGGAAACCATGGCTCCGGCCCTCGATGAGGAGGACCTCTATCCGCTCGTCCAGGACAACAAGGACGCCTTCATCCTGATCCTCGACTGCGTGCAGGACCCCCACAATCTCGGGGCCATCCTCCGCACGGCCGACGCCGCCGGCATCCAGGCGGTCGTGGCTCCGAAGGACAAGGCCGTCGGCATCACCGACACCGTGCGCCGCATTTCCGTCGGGGCCGCCGACCATGTCCCCTTCATCCAGGTCACCAACCTCGCCCGCACGATGGAGAAGCTGAAGGCCGCCGGACTCTGGCTCGTCGGCACCTCGGATCGCGCCACGAAATCGATTTACGAACTCGATCTCAAGGGCCCGCTGGGCCTCATCCTCGGAGCCGAGGAAAAAGGCATGCGCCGCCTCACCGAGGAGAACTGCGACTTCCTCGCCTCCATCCCGATGGCCGGAAAGGTCGCCTGCCTGAATGTCTCCGTCGCCACCGGCGTCTGTCTCTTCGAAGCCGTCCGCCAACGCCGCAGTGCCTGAGGATGAAGGAACCCATCCGCATCCTGTCCGACCTGCATCTGGGTCATCGCGTCTCGAGGATCAGCTCGGTGGAGTCGCTTCGTCCGCTGATCGCCGGGGCTGGCACCGTGATTTTCAATGGCGATACCTGGCAGGAGCTTGCCCTCGTGTTTCATGAGAAATCCGGCCAGATGCTGGAGGAGCTGAAGACCCTTTGCCGCGAGGAACGCGCCGAGGCGGTCTTCCTTGCCGGCAACCACGATCCCGGTTGGCCCGGCACCGGGTGGGTCGAGCTCGCGGACGGAAAAATCCTCATCACCCACGGCGATGCGCTGTTCTTCGACAGTTCGCCCTGGAGCCGCGAAGCCATCGCCGGACAGGAACGGATCCGCGAGATCTGGAAGCAGCACCATGCCGCCGCCGACGATGCAGGCGAACGCCTCAAGCTCGCCCGCGAGATCGCCCGCTTTCTCCTTCCGCGTGGATTTCCGAAGGGCAAGAAACTCAGACAACGCGTCTGGGAAGCCGTTCGTCCGCCCCAGCGCGCGCTGAACATGCTGCAATCGTGGCTGAACCAGGCCGATGCCGCCGCCGCCTTTGCCGAGCACTATTTCCCCAAGGCCGAGGTCGTCCTCATCGGCCACTTCCACCTTTCCGGCATCTGGAAAAAACGGGACCGCCTGATCATCAACACCGGTGCCTACCTCCCACCCGGCAAGGCCCTGTGGGTCGAATGGAATGATGGCTGGCTGTCATGCGGAAAGGTCGTCGAAGCCCCCGAGCGCTGCACCCTCGGCCCTGCCGACTCGCGCTGGAGGATTCCGGTGTCCGGTTCGGACTGTCGGTGATCATCCCTCAAGAACCTGGCTCCCAAGGATTGAACAGCGAAATCCCGGTGGCCTCAAAGTCGGCGGTGTTCCGCGTGGCGAGGATGAGACCATGAACCTCGGCCGTTGCGGCGATCACGGAGTCCTCAAACGGTGTGTTGTGAGCAGCTCGAAAGTCGGCAGCCAGTTCAGCGATGGAGCGGTCCACATTGAGAATGCGAAAACGATTGGGGCGGGCGATCATTTGTCCATACCAAGCAGAAAGCTGGGCTGCAAAAACGGGATCACGAGGTTCAACTCTTCTGATTCCGAATCGAAGTTCGTTCAGAGTGATCACACTGAGGAAGGATTCTCTCAGGGTCTTCTGCCACGCGAGGACTCCCGGATGCATCCGAGCGTCCGCGCGACGCAATTCGGAGACGATGACGGTATCGAGTAGATAGCGCATCAGTCCCCGTCAGGATCGAGAGTGAACTCGCGGTGTTTCGTTGTTTTACGATCCGGCAGGGCAAAGTCCTTTTCGTAAAACGAGGCGGGCATGCCCGGGACTCGCATCGCTTCAGCCAAGCTCATGGAAGCTCCGCTCTCGTTTGAGGGAGAGTCCAGTTCGCGAGAAACAAGGTCGGCCATCCAAGCGGAAAGAGACTTGGATTGATTGACCGCGCGATGCCGCGCCTCGCGGACCAATTCATCAGGCAACTTCAAGGTGACATTCATAACACTTCCAACCGCTTTTGTGCAGCACGAAAGCACGAAAGCACGACACCGTCAAGCAACCGCCCTCTCAAAACGCCACGCCGATCGCGAAGTGGAAGGCCCCGCTGGGTTCGCCGCCGTCGCGGGTGAGGTTGTGGCCATATTCGAGGCGCACCGGACCGACCGGCAGATCGAAGCGGATGCCGAGTCCGGCCGCGACGTCGGGCGTTGCGCTTCCAAGTCCGTCGAACTTCCGGGAAAGCGAACCGGCATCGACGAAGCCGACGAGTTTCACCGGCCCGGCGATGCTGTGGATGTATTCCGCATTCGCCACCCAATAGGCCTCGCCGCCGAGCGGGTAGCCGGAGGGTGATCGCGGCCCCATTTCCCGTTCGGCATAACTGCGGACACTGCGCGGGCCACCGAGGAAAAAGCGGAGATCGATCGGGAAGTCATTCGCGTTGCCGCTGGCCATCAGGAATCCAGCACGCGCCCCGAGGGCGAGCTGCGCGTCCTCGCCGACCGGACGTCGCCAGGCACCGATGAGCTCGGATTTCACGTAGGTGGTGGAAACCTCTCCCATTGCCGCACCGATCTCGATCGGAAACTCGGCGTTCCAGCCCTTGGTCGGCAGGACCTTGCTGTCGCGGTAGTCGAGGCGCTGGCTGAAGCGGATGAAGGGATTGGCGTACACCGTCTCGCCGAGGAGGTTTGATGGAATGCCGTCGTCGTTGGTGTTCACGAAGGCCCAGCCGGTGCGGAGATCCAGAGAGTAATGATCGGACGCACGCCAGGAAGCCCCCGCCTCGCCACCGGCCCGCCAGGTGGTATAGCCCTCGTTCAGGCCGCTCAGCATGAAGAGCCGGACATTGCCCTTCACGTCCTGGCCGAACAGCCAGGGATCGGTCAGGCCCACCTCTCCCAGAAGCGAGCGACCGGTGATCTCGAATCCGCTGCTCAGGTTCATCATCATGCCGCGATAGTTGCGGTCGTAGTACGAAACTCCTAGTATCGGCCCCTCGTAGCTGCCGAATCCCGCCGAGACGGTGTAGCCCCGCGCATCGGACTCGACGAAGTGCAGGGTGGCATCGAGGACATTGCCCTCGCGCTCCTTTGTCTCCATGCGCACGGATTCGAAGGCCCCGGTGGCCATCATTTCGCGCAGGCGCCTGTCCACGACGGTGTTGTCGAGGGTCTTGTGCTCAAGGTCCGCAAAGCGGCGGCGGATGCGGCTCTGGCGGGTCTTGCCCAGACCCTCGAAGGAGAAGGTGCCGAGTTGATAGCTTTTGCCTTCCTCGATGACAAAGCCCGGCACGAAGCGTCCGCCCTCGATGCGGCTGGTCATGAGGATCTTCGCCTCGGTGAAACCACGCTGGCGATAGTAGGTCTCCACGGCGGAGCGCATGCCATTGACGGCGGCGGTGTTGGCTGGCTGGCCGATGAACTTGCGGGCGTCTCCCGCGAGCGCGTCGCTGCGCCCGGTGACACCGACGACGGTGGGCTCGCTGATCAGATGCAAGGGCCCGGGATTGGTGCTGATGACGAGGTCGGTGTTTCCCGTGGACGGATTGACCGACTGGGATTTCACCGAAGCCGAGGCGGTCCAGAAGCCCCGCGAGTGGAACTCGGCAAGGATCAGCTCGATCCCGGCGGCGACATCGTCCTGGATGAAAGGCGGCCTGCCCTGGATGCCATCGGAGCGCTTCTCTGCCGGCACCTCGTAGAGCTTACTGAGAAGAAGCGCGTTCTTCTTGTCCGTGCCCTCGATCCGCACCTCGCCGAGCAGTTGGCGCGGACCTTCCGTGACGATGAGCTGGACCGAGTTCTTCCCGAAGAACTTCCAGGTCACCTGGCACTGGCTGAAGCCATAGGTCCGGAACAGCCGCTGCACCATGAAGGCGGCATCGTCCGCCCGCGAGGCACTCGGCGGCTGGGAGCGGACGTGTTCCAGGCGGGCTCCCACGAGATTGAGCGCCTCCTCCTCGGAAAGCGTCTTCATTCCCGCGACCCGCACCTCGGTGAGCACCTTTTTCCCCTGCAGCGGACGCGGCAGCAACTGCGCCCATGCGGACGGAAACGCCAGCAGGAACAGGAGCAGGAGCTGGAAGGGAATTCTCATCGGAAACGGATCAGATACATCAACATGGCGCGGGAGTTTCCTGCTTCGCCGACCCCCGCACTGACCACCCAGTTGTCATCGAGGTTGATGTTGGCCGCGTTCATCTTCTGCCCGGAGTAAGGGTTTTCCTGGCCAATCTGGAAGTCCACCTTGTCGAGGAGTTTCAAGACCGGCTGAAGTCGCTTTCCATAACGGACACGTCCACGACGCAGCTCCTCGACCAGCAACTGCGCCGCCCGGCTCAGGGCTGCCTGCGGGTCCTCGATGCCCTTGGTGGTGGTGCCGGTGGCGATGAGCGTCATGATCTCGGTTTCCGGCAGGGGTGGATTCGAGGTGGTGAGGATCTTCGGATCGGAAACGTTGCCGTAGATGAAAAGGTTCACCTCATAGGGCCGGACGACCGAACGCCCCCGGATGTTGAGCGCGGGATCGAAGGGTGCCTCTGGACGGAACACGACCTCGCCATCCTCGATGTTGAGCGTGCTGAAAGGCAGCTTCGCGGAAACATCGTGAAGGATCGCCTTGCCTCGCGGCGCGGGCTTGCCAAGCGTGCCGCCAAGATCGACGTCAAGCAGCACGATCCCGGTCGCGAGGTTGCCGCGGATGAGGAAGGGATTGTCGGTCTTCACCTTCACGGCCAGCGCCCAGTTCTGGAACGGCTCCGGCAGGGCGGAAGCGGCGCTGTCGGTTTTCGCCACGTCCACCGAAGGCAACTGCGGCGCGGAAGGTTGATTGAATGGCACGCCGATCGGCAGCAGCTCGATGTCGCGATAGAAGAGGCTGTCCACGATGCCGATCTTTCCTCCGAGCGTGGCAGTGGCCCAGGGGCCGCGCAGGGTGAGGTCGAGATTGCTGCGGACGATCATCGAGTCATCGCGCTTCAGCGGCAAGGCACGGCCGCTCAGGGTGAAGTCGAGATCGCCGGGCTTGCGGTCGGCGGTGAGGGTGAGCTTGCCGCGACCGTCGAGCGTGCCGCTGGACATCGTGAGAGCGAGCGATTGGAGTTCGACCGCCTTCTCGCTGGCGCTGGCGTTCAGGGAGATTTTTTCGATCGGAGGAATCGAATCGCTGTTGAGCGTGACCGCGCCGTTCTTCAATTCGATGACTCCGAGCGGCTCCGGTTTTCCAATCGTGCCGCCGACCGTGACGTCCGCTTTCAATGCGCCAGCGAGGGTTTTCAAGGTCGGGGCCAGCGAGGCAAAGCGGGCGAGTTCAAGGTTCGGCACGCGGACCGAGGCTTCAAGCTTCTCGTCTGTTAGAAGCTCCGGATGCTCGGCCCAGACGCCGGGCTTGAAGGGCAGCCTCGCCGCGAGATTCGCCGCCGGATAGCCGGGGGTGATGAGCGCGCCCTCAAGAAGGAACTGCTCGTTCTCGGTGCGGAACTTCAGATCGAGATCGGCCTTCGGCAGGTCCTTCTGCGACTGCACGCCAAGGTCGCGACCGCTGAGTTCGCCCATGATCTGCGGGGCAGCGGGCGTGCCGGAAATGTGGAGTGCCAGCTTGCCGCGCGCCTGGTCCGGGAAGCGGACGGTTTCCGCGAGAAATGGATGGAGGCGGGAAAGGGCGAGCTCGCGCGACTCGATGTCGATGGCCAGGGGGCGCGTCTGTTTAAGCAGTGCCTTCACGTCGCCGGGCTGCTCGGTGACCGGGACGCTGGCAGTGCCTTCGAGGAGGACATCGTTGCCGTCGTTCCAACGGAGGTTCTTCAGAACGAGGAGCTGGTTTTCAAGCAGGGCATCGCATGCGATTTTCTGCGTGCCCTGGGTGGCGGTGAGTCCGTCGATCGCGAACTTCTTCGGCCAGGCGTAGTCGATCGCGCCACTGACCTGCGCCGGGCCGCCACGGGCCTGTTTCCAATCGAATTTCGTAAGGGCGAGCTTTCCGGCATGATCATTCGGTCCGAATCCACCCTCGCCTTGCCAAGTGCCATCAAGGGCCATCTCGCGCGGTACGACGACCGCGAAGGCCTCCAGCCAGCCGGTCAGGCGATCGGGAGTGAAGGCAGTGAAACTCGCGCGACCGGAGTAGTGCTTCACCTCGCCGGTCTCGGCTTTGGCGTCGATCCTTGCACCGTCGAGGGCAAGCCCGGCCTCGACCTTTCCATCTGGCGTCCACACCGCTGTTAGATCGATGGGCGAAACCTGGGCGGAGCTTTCCGGCAGAATTTGAAGGGACGATGAGACTCGCGATGGCTTTCCTTTTTCGAACGCGATCGCTGCCTTCAGATTGAGCGAGGAGACGGGAACGTCCTTCGGATCCTTAAGGTCCTTGATGCGTGAACGCAGCACCGTGATCACCTCGGCGGCTTTCGGAATGGAAAAGGTCGCGTCGGTTTGTTGCGGCTCGAAGTTTTTCGAGCGGGAAAGCGTCGTGCGGCTGCTCAGTTTCATCGGCGCGCCCAACGCCATCGCGTCCACATCGAGCTGCGCGGCCTCGCCTTTCAGCTCAGCGGTGAGCTTCAATGCATCGACCGTCCAGTCCTCATACGTGATCCCGCGAAGGCCTGCGGTGACGGTGGCATTGAGCGTGTTTGCGCCGCCTTTCAGATCGGTGGCCTTGAGCTCGAGCGTTTCGAGCACCGCTTCCGCCGGAATCTTCTGGCCGAACATCGCAGCCGTTTCACTGGCGACGAGCGAGCCTTCCACCAGGCGCGCCTGCGCGGT
This sequence comes from Verrucomicrobiaceae bacterium, assembly GCA_027485995.1. GTDB lineage: Bacteria > Verrucomicrobiota > Verrucomicrobiia > Verrucomicrobiales > Akkermansiaceae > Luteolibacter. The sequence continues at coordinate 1,121 of JAIXPW010000076.1, read as the reverse complement.
GTCCATCGTGCCCGTCACCTCGAACTTCGCGGCGTTGACGTTCAGCTTGGCGGCGTAGGAGACGTCGTCGCCTTTCAGAAGTTCCGCCTTCACCCCGGCCACCGAGAGCCCGGGAGCGAGGGCGAGTTTCTCAAGAGAGAGATCGTTCGCGCCCCACTTGAGCGAGGTCTCCTGCGCGGGAAGTTTCTGCGCATTGGGAAATGTCATCTCGCCGAGCTTCAGTCGGAAGTCCTCTCCACCGCTCGGGTGCTGGAGGTCGAGCGAGGACAGCGTGAAAAAAGGCGTGCCGCTTTTCGTGATGGTGACCTGGAGATCGCTCACGTCCGTCCCGATCGGCAGGAGTTTTTCACGAAGCGCGCGCAAGGTTTCCGCGAGGGGCTTCGGAGGCTCGGGGTCCTTCGGCTTCGATCCGCCTTCGGGCCATGGCCTGTCGAGATCGAGCTTGGCGTGGAGTCCGGTCACCGTGATCGATTCCACCTCACCCTTCACCACCCGCGAGGGCTTGTAATGAATCCGCAGGTGACCGAGGTCCACCGACTGGATTGCGCCCTCCCCTTTTAGTTCGAGCCCATCGATCTGGATGTCGCCGCTGCTCAGTCGTCCGGAAAACTTCGCCCCACCGGTGAGTCCGAACTTTGGCAGGAAATGCATGGCCGCACGATCGGCGATCCAGCGCCAGCCAGGGCCATCAAGCACGACCGCGCCGCCGACCAGCAATCCCAGCAGCGTCCAACGTTTCCAGCGTCGGCGGCGTGGTGTGGGTTGGATCGGGGGCGAATCATCCGGCATCTTGTGCCGAACATGAACAGCATCGCGGCGGGCCGCAACCCCGCGCTTCATGCCTTGATCGACGATCCGGCGATGAGCGCTTGAACGGTCCGATTTTCACACGCAACTGGTTCATTGACACGGGGATGACGACTGCTAGCCTCCCGCGCCTTGCGCCGGACCTTGTGCTGCGAAGCCGCTCCCTGTGTCCGTTTCCATCTCACAACCTGACATAACCACCACATGGCAACGAAAAAGAAGGCCGCCAAACCCGCGGCCAAGAAAGCAGCCTCCTCGAAAGGCGCGAAGTACGTCTACACCTGGGGCAACGGCAAAGCCGACGGCAACGGTTC
>JAIXPW010000176.1 GCA_027485995.1 Verrucomicrobiaceae bacterium | reverse complement strand
CCCCTGCTGTCGGAACGGATCACGGAAGAGGCAGCATCGGAATCTACGATAGAGGTCATTCATGCCTGTCTATCACCTTTACCGTCGACTTGGGAACGGGTGCTCCATGGAGCGCTTACTGACAGACTTCCTCGGAGGCAGGACCTCTTCGTTTCCACTATTCCGGCGCGGTTCATCACGTCATGGCGCGGGGAGATGGTGGGAGGAAGACGATTGATGGACGATCGTCGCTGGTTGATGCTTGATCTGCCGGGATTGGGGTCCACCTGGAGGAGACTCACTCCCCGACCACACTGACAGCGATTTCCCGATGATGTGGGGCACGGCGGTGTTCGAAGAGGAAGATTCCCTGCCACGTGCCGAGGGTCATGCGGCCGTTCATCACGGGGATGACCTCGCTGGTGCGGGTCAGGGCCATGCGGATGTGGCTGGGCATGTCGTCGGGCCCTTCCATCGTGTGGACGAACCACGGGGTGTCCTCCGGCACAAGCTTGTCAAAGAAGACCTCGAGGTCGCGTCGCGCACTGGGATCGGCGTTCTCCATGATCACCAGGCTGGCGCTGGTGTGCTTCACGAAAACCGTCACCGTGCCCGTGGTGATCCCGGACCGCGCAACAATCCCCGCGACCTCACGGGTGATTTCATAAGTCCCCTTGCCACGGGTGCGGAGGTCGAAGGTCTCGGCGTGAGCGGACATATCGAAGAAGTGAATGGTAAGTTGTGAATCGTGAATGGTGGAAGACGACTTACCATTTACCACTTACCATTTACGATTCCCCCCACCCTTCGAGCGTCCATTTGCCAAGTGCGACTCCCGCCTCCATCGCGGCGTGGGCTTCGCGGAGGGTTTCCGGGGAAATGGGGTGCAGGGTGTTTCCGAGGATCGGCTTGAACTCACCGGCGTCGACGAGCCTGGCGATCTCGGCGAGGATCTCGCCCTGGCGGTGCATGTCGGCGGTCTTGAATTTCGCACGGGCGAACATCCACTCCCAGGCCACGGTGGCGCATTTCATCTTCATCGGATCGCCGGCGCTGACGAGGCCGGCGGGTTCGACGACGAGGCCGAGCGTGCCGAAGGGCGCGATGAGTTCGCCGGTCTGTTTCCAGTAGAGGTCGGGCAGGTGGAGATTGATGATGAGGGGCAGTTCGCTGAGGCCGAGTTCGGAGAGTTGCGGGGCGAGCGGCAGGTGGTGGTTGATGACCTCGTCCGCGCCCATTTCACGGCACCAGGCGATGCTTTCCGGTCGGGAGGCCGTGGCGATGACCCGCAGCCCGGCGCGTTTCGCCAACTGGATCAGCACCGAGCCGACGCCGCCCGCGCCGTTGAGGATGAGCAGGGGCTTTCCGGCATCGGAGCCAGCCACATCGACCCGCATGCGCTCGAACAGAAGTTCCCAGGCAGTGATCGCCACCAGCGGCCAGGAGGCGGCCTCGGCGAACCCGACCGACCTCGGCTTGCGGGCCACCAGGCGTTCGTCCACCGCCTGAAGCGGGGCATTGCAGCCGGGGCGCATCACTTCTCCGGCATAAAAGACCTCGTCGCCCGGCTGAAATCCGCTGACCCCGGAGCCCACGGAAACCACCGTTCCGGCAGCATCCCAGCCGAGGATCCGAGGTTCGGGCAAAGGGCCAGCCCCGAGGCTCTTGCGGATCTTCGTATCGACCGGGTTCACGGCGATGGCCTCGACCTTCACCAGCAGGTCGCGCGGTCCCACGACCGGCTCGGGGGACTCGAACCAAACGAGGCTTTCAGGATCAGTGACGGGCAGGAAGCGGGTGGTGCCGATGGCTTGCATGGGCAGTTCCATGAACGAAGTTTCGTCCCACGGCAATCACGGTTTCAGCCCGACCCAGACCGTGCCCCAGGTGATGATCCACGGCAGGGTCAGCAGGCTGATCACGGTGGTGGCCACCACGATCTGCACCGCGATGCCGGGTCGACCGCCGTAGATCCGGGCGAAGAGGATCGGGGTCATCGCGGCGGGCATGGCGGACTGAACCACGAGGACCTGTTTCAACACCAACGGCAGCGGCAGGAACTTCGCTGCCGAGAGGATGATCAAGGGGGAAATGACGAAGCGCACCAGCGAGCCGCCGAGGATGATTTTCAGGGAGGGTCGCTCACTGGCCACCAGCTCCCACATCATCGCTCCTGTTAGAACGATGGCCACCGGAAAGGCCCCGCTGCCGAGCATCTTCATCGCCTCGCGCATCGGCGCGATCAGACAGATCTGGATCTCGGAGGCATGTTCCAGCGGCGGCGTCAGGAACCGGTCCACCTTCAAGGCCACCAGCAGCAGGCCGCCGACCACCGCGAACACCGGACCGTTGATCAGCTTGCGCCACTCGATGCGGTTGCCGCCGCTCATCAGCATCACGCCGACCGACCACATCGCGAGTTCGACGCCGAGATTGTGGACGAAAAGCACCGACAGGGCGCCCATCCCCCAGAGCTGCTGCACCACCGGGATGGCGGTGTAGCCGAAATTCTGCACGCCCGAGGAAAGCGCGAAGGTCCGCTGGCCGGAGCCCTTTTCCAGACCTAACAGCTTTCCAACCACCCACCCGCACGCGATGCCCGAGATCGGCAGGGCGAAGCCCAGAAACACCGACCAGCTCACCGAGGAAAAGCTCCGCACCGCCTCGCTGCCGAGGATCTTGTCGAGGATCAGGCAGGGATACATCACGTGGAAGACCACGTGCATCACGCCCTTGTCATACTCGCGGTTCAGCACGCCGAACTGCCTCAGGGCCGCACCCGCCAGGATCAGCAGGTACGCCGGAAGGACGGAGAGGATCACCAGTTTCGCCGACAGCACCGGGCCAGCCTCGCCTCCCGCATCAGGTGGCACAATCCCGAACTCTCGCCATCCCCGAGTTCCGCGCTTGTCGGACCACGTTCACCTGTCAGAGTCGCGCAAGCCATGGCCTACCTCGACGATCAGTTCCTGCTGCATTCCCCCACCGCCATCCGTCTTTTCCATGAGGTCGCGAAGGACCAGCCGATCCTCGACTACCATTGCCATCTCTCGCCGAAGGAGATCGCGACCGACCATCGCTGGGAAAACCTCGCCGACCTCTGGCTCGGCGGCGACCACTACAAGTGGCGTTTGTTGCGCGCCAACGGCATCGACGAGGAACTGATCACCGGAAATTCCTCGCCGCGCGAGAAGTTCCAGGCCTGGGCCGAGACCGTGCCCTTCACCCTGCGCAACCCGATCCACCACTGGACCCATCTCGAGCTTCGCCGCTACTTCGGCATCGAGACGCTGCTTTCCCCCGCGACCGCCGACGAGATCTGGGAAAAGGCCAACGCCCGCCTCGCTGAACCGGACTTTTCCGTGCGCGGCATCCTGAAGAAGTTCGACGTCCGCATGGTCGGCACCACCGATGATCCGGCCGACCCCCTCGACGATCACCTCGCGATCGCCGCCGAGGATTTCTCCACCAAGGTCCTGCCGACCTTCCGTCCGGACAAGGTCTTCCAGGTTGATCGTCCCGATCTCTTCAACGCGTGGCTTGGAAAGCTCGAAGCCATTTCCGGAATCAGCATCCATCATTTCTCGGACCTGCTCGCCTCGCTCCAGAAACGCCACGATGCCTTCCACGCCGCCGGCGGACGGCTGTCCGATCACGGTCTCGACCGCTGTCCCGCCCTGCACTGCTCGGATGCCGAGGCCTCGCTCATCTTCGACAAGGCCCGCTCCGGTCGCGCGGTGAATGCCGAGGAGAAGGAAAAGTTCTCCTTCTACCTGATGGTCTTCTTCGGCCAGCTCGACGCTGCACGCGGCTGGACCAAGCAGCTCCACCTCGGCCCGATGCGGAACACCAATTCGCAGATGTTCGGTCAACTCGGGGCCGACAGCGGCTTCGACACCATCGGCGACACCCAGCAGGGCCCGGCCTTGGTCACTTACCTCGATGCCCTCGCCTCCGGCGGCACGCTCCCGAAGGTCGTGCTCTACAACATCAATCCGTCCGACAACTACCTCTTCGCCGCCCTCACCGGAGCCTTCCAGGATGGCACCGTTCCAGGCAAGATCCAGTTCGGCTCCGGCTGGTGGTTCCTCGACCAGAAGAATGGCATGGAGCTCCAGCTCGACGCCCTTTCCTCCACCGGACTGCTCTCACGCTTCGTCGGCATGCTCACCGATTCGCGCTCGTTCCTGTCGTTCCCGCGCCACGAGTACTTCCGCCGCATCCTCTGCAACCTCATCGGCACCGAGGCCGATCGCGGCGAGCTGCCCGACGATTTCGAAGCCCTGGCCGGACTGATCCGGGCCGTCTGCTTCGGCAATGCCAACCACCACTTCGGGCTCAATCTCTAACAACCGATCATGAAACCCATCCTTCTCCTGGCGCTGGCCTCCCCTGTTCTCGCCGCCCCGCTGCCTGTCTATCTCGGAACCCAGACCGGAAAGGGCGGCAAGAGCGAAGGAATCTACTCCACCACCTTTGATCCCGAAAACGGCAAGCTCGGCGAAGTGAAGCTCGCCGCCAAGTACGAGCAGCCCGGCTTCCTGATCCTTCATCCGACAAAGCCCCTGCTCTATTGTGTCGGCTCACCCGCCACCCCCTACGCCGACGGCACCTCATCGGTCGCGGCCTTCAAGATCATTCCCGATGGCACCCTCGAGTTCCTCAAGGACTGCTCCGTTGGAGGAAAAGGCGCCTGCCACCTCGCCCTCGACGCCACCGGCCACACCCTCGCCGCTGCTAACTACGGCAATGGTAGTATTTCCACCATCCGCCTCGTCAACGACCTCCCTGACAGCACCGCCACCGTCCTGACCCTCACCGGCAGCGGTCCCAATCCTGCCCGCCAGCAGGCCCCCCATGCCCACGGCGTCTATTTCAACCCCGACAACAACCGCCTGCTCGTCCCCGATCTCGGACTCGACAAGGTCTGGTCCTATGCCTTCGACGCTTCCAAATCGACCTTTGATCAGGAAAGCGCCAGCGCCGGGTCCTTCACCGCCGAACCAGGCTCCGGCCCTCGCCATGTCGCCTTTTCCCCTGACAACAAGAACGCCTACGTCGTCAACGAGCTCGACAATACCGTTACTGCCTGCGCCTTCGATGCCAAGGCAGGCACCCTGAAAACCCTCCAACGGATCAGCACCCTGCCCGAAGGCTGGAGCGGCCAGACCACCACCGCCGAGATCGAGGTTCATCCCAGCGGACGCTTCGTCTACGCCTCGAACCGCGGCCACGACTCCATCGCCATGTTCGCCCGCGACCTCAAGAGCGGCAAGCTCACCTCGCTGGGCCAGGTCCCCTGTGGCGGAAAAATCCCGCGCCACTTCGCCATCGCCCCCGGCGGCAAATGGCTCGTCTGCGCCCATCAGGACAGCAACACGCTCGGCGTCCTGCCGCTCGATCCGCAGACCGGAAAACTTGGCGAAGCAGGCTCCGTCATCACCGCTCCGAACGTGATCTGCATCGCCTTCGGAAAAAAGAACGACTGATTCACAAAAAATCCCTTGCCCTGCTGCGGATTTTCGCCATTCTCCCGGCCCCGCCGCAAGCGGGCAGTGTTAATGCCTCGGTAGCTCAGTTGGTAGAGCAGTTGACTCTTAATCAATTGGTCCTTGGTTCGAGTCCAAGCCGGGGTACCACTCCTCTCGATCCTCCCCTTCGGAGGATTTAATTTTCAGGCCTTCGTCCGAAGGCCCGGGTCGCGACGAGGTTCGCGTTCCGAGCAAAAGGGGCATGCTCTACGCCCGATTTCCAAGGCCCATGCGCTACTTCTCCTTGCCAAGCCCCAAGGCCAGCAGTAACACTCCGCGCCGCGCCTCATGGTGCGACAAGGGAAAGGTCCCGTAGTCCAACGGATAGGACGATGGCCTCCGAAGCCGTAGGTAGTGGTTCGATTCCACTCGGGACCACCCCTTCTAAACCGCTCGAATGGAGCCAGTTTGTTAGGGCGGGGCGAGAATCGAGGAGGGCGCGGGTTTTCCATCGACCGGATCGATGGCCATCACTTCGATCCGGGTTCCGTCGGGATCCCGCACACTGATCTGGAGTTTGTTGTCCACGCCGTGGTGGATCTTCAGTTCGCGCGGGTAGGCCTTCCGACCGGGGCGGCTTTCAAGGTCCGCCAGGGTCTTGGGAATGTCCTGCACGGCCAGGCAGAAGTGTTGCTGTCCTCCGCGGTCGTTCGGCGGTGGCAGGGTCTTGTAGAGCATGTACTCCACGTGGTTCGATCCATTGTGCAGGCGCATGTTGACCCAGTTGAGCGTCTTGCTGTCCGGCCCGTTGCCCCGCCAGGTTTCCTTGCCGCCGAGGATGCCGGCATAGAACGCGTTCGCCGCATCGAGTTTGCCCACCAGGATGCCGACGTGCATGAGCTGGTCGGAAATGCGTGTCGCAGGAAGGAACTTCCCGCGTGTGGCTCCGGTAAGGCTGTCCGCAAGGAGTTCGACAAAGCGCACCCGGTGGCCATCCGGATCCGTCACTTCGATCATGTTGTTTCCGAACTCATCCGGTGCAGTCTTCTCCGGCACCTTGACCGCGTTGCTTGCCAGATAGAGCCGCATCTGCTCCGCGCTGCTGGTCGCGATGGCATAATGGTCCTGTCGTCCCTCGCCACGATCCGGTTCATTGACCAGCACGATGAATTGATGGTCGTTCACCTTGAGAACCGCCTTGCTCACGCTGCCGTCAGGCTTGGTCAGGTGAAACGCCTCCTCATAACCGAGGAACTCCTGATAGAACCGCCTCGCCTTCTCGAGATTGCTGACGAAGGTCGCATAATAGGCGATTCCGGTGATCTTCGGACGAACGACCGCTTCTCCTGAGAATGCGACTGGTGAGAGCGCCAGGCATAGAATGGCGAGAAAGGGCTTGATGAGTCTTTTCATAAGTCAATGGGGTGATCGGAGGATGGTGTCGGGCTTCACCTAGTGATTGGATCGGGAGTATCAGTTCCGGATTTCGTTTCCCAGCGCAGAGGGGCGACGCTGACTCCACGATGGGGGTGGTCCGCGCTGGAGATGAACCACTGTCCGGACTCATCCTGAATGAGTTCGGCCGCATGAGCCGTGAACTCCGTCAACACCGGTTTATCCCGGAAATCGAGCGGGCTCTTCGCAGCATGGACGAAGGTTCTGGGACAGTATCCGGAGGTGCTTGGGTCTGCGGTGTCCCAGAGGGTCCAGAACAGATAGAACCATCCCTCATGATGGATCATGAACGGCGACTCCGTTTGGTAGCTCTGAACCTTTGGCTGATAGATGACAATCGGATCCGACCATGTCACGGAGTCCGGCGATGTTGCCATGCTGATGCCGTTGCCTGCGCAGCGCAGGAGATGATAGGTGTCGTTCCAGAAGAATATCGATGAATCGCGGCCGTGGCCTTTGATCTTCAAGCGACCCGCGTCCGTCCATGTCTGGAGGTCGGTCGAGGTGGCGCGACCGAGTTGGGAGCCAATGAGCGCATATCCGCCGTCGATCCTGATCGCCGTCGGTGCCCAACCGCAGTCACCCACATGGATCTTCGGGAGATCGCGCCATGATTGGAATGCGATGGCCTGAGAGAATGTTCCTTCCGGTGCCATGGCATGAAAACAGAGCCCCTCTCCCGTGTGGCCATTGTCGCCTGCGACCCATGGTTTCGTGATGCCGAAGCAGTGCCACCGGTTGCTTCCATCCTTGATGAACGTGTGGTCATTGGAGCGCCATTCCGGATAGGTCCCGCCCTGCTTGTAGGTGATGCCTCCGTCCTTGGGCGAGGTGGTGGTGGTCGGCAGGGAATACACATCTGCTCCGGGACGATAGATGTTGATGAAGGGTCCTGCCAGCTTCGGAACGGGAGGAGTCTGGACCGGGGTCCCGGCGGTCTCGGCGGATTGCAGCATTCCCGCCGTCGCCAGGGTTGATAACGAGGTTCTCAGGAAACTCCGTCTTGAGAGGTGTGGCATGGATACAATCATTTGGATTCTGTCGTTGGAGGTCCTTCACAGAGGCTCAACACAGGGCTCAAGAGTCATGAGGGAAGCAGAGGCGAGTCGATGGAGCAAGGTTCAAACAGGTGACGGTCTGGCCTGCCCGTTGATCCGCATGCGCGGGAGTGATGCGATGGGCGGGCGGATCTTGACATGGGGTTCGTTGTGACATCACTCGACTTCTCGGCCCCATGCGAGGTGTGGTGGTTCAATGGTGACATGAATCAGTCGGGGAATATCAAAGCAACAGAACCGATCTGGTGAAAGGGGCGCGGATATCAGGAATCCGCCCCCATGGGTTTCGTGGCCAAATCAAGGAGTTCCTTGCAGAAACACCCGGAGGAATCCCTTGTTAGGGAGACCGGTGGAAGCATTGAGGCGGAACGTGTGGTACTCGTATCCACCGCCTGCTGCGGGCCATGATCCCGGCACAATGGCTGGAGTGACTTCGGTGACCGGTGAGGAGAAACCCGAAAGATCCACGGAGCCTTGGACCTCGTAGGTCACGCCGTCGACGGAGCCGCTTGCTCCGGTGAACGTCGTGCCGGTGCGGGTGGCAAAGGTCAGGATCAGGGCATTGCCAATCGAAGGCACGTTGGTGGTTTGGCTCGAGTAGTAGCCACTGTCCGCTCCGCTGAGGGGATTGCCGTTGAATGCGAACTCGGCGAGGTTCGTGGCGCGGTCCCCGTCAGGATTCGCGCTGGATGCCGGATCCTTTCCGGGGGTTCCATCAAGTCCCTTCGCGACCGCCCAATCCGCATAGGGCGTCGAAGTGGCACCGACCTGGAGTTTTCCCGTGCCAAAGGTATAAAGGCCATCGGGCTGGGTGACTCCATTGATGATGAGGGTTCCAACAACGTCGGTTCCGCTGTGGGTGAGATTCAAAGAGCCGGATGTTGGAAGCGTGACCGTGGAGGTGTCAGAAAGGACATCGTCGTTTGTGAGGACGATCGTGCCATCGGTCACGGTGGTGTTGCCGGTGTAGGTGTTGACGCCACTGAGCGTGAGGGTGCCGGATTCCGCCTTGGTCAGGGATCCGCTGCCGCTGATGATTTGCGAAACCGACTGCGCCTCCGTGCTGCTGAAGACAAGGGCTCCGTTGTTGAGGATGGAGCTGGAACCCGCGATGGATCCCGCGTCAGGCCCGCTCCCAATCTGCAGGGTGCCGGCGCTGATGGTGGTTTGTCCGGTGAAGGTGTTCACTCCAGTCAGTGTCAGCTTGTTGGTGCTGCCGCTTCCCAATGTGAAGTTGCCTGCGCCAGCGATCACGCCGGGATAGGTTCCGGCTGCCGTTTGATTGACGGTGAAGTTGCGTCCGCTGCCTCCGGTATTGATCGTGGCGGTGTTGGTGCCGGTGGTTGGTGCAAGTAGGGCTCCGCTGAGCGATCCTTTGACTGTATCCGCCGTGGTGGAGAGATTGAGGATCGTGTTGGTGGCAGCCGCGGTGGTGTTGTTGTTTCCCACGACGAGTGAGCCGGTGGTCGCACCGAGAGTTCCCGTCGTGTCTACGGTCAGGATCCCTTGATTGACGATGGTGCTTCCCGTGTAGGAATTGGCATCGGAAAGCGTCCAGGTCCCGGTGCCGTTCTTGGTCACGGCCATGGTTTTCGTGCCGTCGAGGTTGGCGATCTTTCCTGCAACGATGCCGGTCCCGGCTCCTTGCAGGACGACCGTTCTTCCGCTCGGGGCACTGGAGTGAGTCGTGATGGCGGTGGATCCTGTGGTGCCAAGGGTCAAGGTGCTGCCGGATTCAGACTGGATGTATCCAATCCCTCCGCCAGTTCCGAGGGCGATCGTGCCCGTCAGGGTGTTGCTGCCGCTCACGCTCCGGATGCCGTCCGTGGTGGAGGTGGATCGTCCGTAGAAGATGATGGGGGCCGAAACACTGATGTTGTTGGACACCTCGAAGCGCCCGGTCAGGATGTTGCCGGAGGCATCGCCGATGGTCAGGGTTCCTGATCCCAGCGCGCTGCCGTTTGATATCTTCAGCACCCCGTCTGTTGGAATCGTCACACCTCCGGAGAAGGTGTTGTTGGCGGAACTGAGGGTGACCGTGGTGGTTCTCAGAACGCTCAGGGTGCCTGTGCCGCTGATGTTGCTCGAAAAGTGGGTTCCCTGCGTCAGGGCAGCGGATCGATCGAATCCCAATGTGGCATTGTTGACGATTGGGCTGCTGGTGGAGAGTGCGCCAGTGCTGCCGCCACTGCCGATCCGCAGGGTGCCTTCGTTGATGCGGGTTTCACCGGTGAAGTTGTTGCTGTTCGATGTCAGGGAAAGCCGCCCCGCTCCTGACTTCGTGAGGCCGGTGGCTCCGGCGGTGGCGTTGATGACCTGCGACGCGATGATGAGGTCGTTGCCGGTATTGTTCTGGATCACCACGAGGTCCTTGTTCGCAACGGTGGCGGCACTGCTCAGGGTGCCTCCGGTGATGATCTGGGTGAAGTTGCCTACTCCGCTGGATACAAGGACACCTCCGGTTGTTAGATTGAATCCGGTGGCCGTGATGGTGCGTGCCTGGGCCTGAGCGAAGCGCAGGGAGGTGATGCTCGTGCTTGCTGCGAGTGTGGTATCGATCCCCGCCGCGACGTTGGCGTTTCCTGAAAGTGCGGTGGCGGTGCTGGCGGTGTAGGTGGTGGCCAGCACGGCGGTTCCGTCATAGGCAGCCCAATCATTGCCGCTGCGGGGCGTCACGGCCGTCGAGGCTGCCGTGGCATAAGTGGCGTAAACCACTCCAGTGTCATGGATCGTGGCTCCCCCACCCCACCCTGCTGAGGTCCCCTGAAAGGAACGCGCGATTGAAATGGCTCCGGTGTAGGACAGGCTCAACGTGGCACCGGGATTGCGGGTGACATTTCCGAAGTTGAGCGTGGCAGGATTGGTGGCGTCTCCTGAGTTCTTGTTGATGCTGGCTGCACTGTGGCCCACTCCCAGGCTGGTGCCGGTGAAGGTTTGCTGCCGTGTGGTTGCAGCACCCGTTCCACCGCCAAGCAAGGCCAGGCTGCCACCGTTCAATGCCAGATTGGCCGTCGAGGCAATTGCGGCCACGTTCGCTGAGGGTTGGACGGTAACCTGCCCTGCATTGATGATGATGTCACCGGTCAGTGAATTTGCCGTGGCGTTGTTGACCACGATGGTGCCAAGGCCCGCTTTGGTGAATCCACTGGTTCCGGCGAGGTTCGATTTGATGGTGCCCGAGACTGCGGTCGCTGCGGAAAGGGTCGGCGAGGTGCCAGCCAGGGTGATGATGCCGCCTGAGTTGATGGTTCCTCCCGTGCTGAAGGTGATGCCATTGGTGAAGACCGTTCCACTGACTGGAGCGACAAGCGATGCCAGGTTGAAGACGGCGGTGTTGGTCGGGCCGTTGGTGACATCCCATGGGGTGTCGGTCACGCCTGTCCAGTTGGTGGCGGTGGTGTTCCAGGTGTCGCCCACGCCGCCGCTCCACGTGCCGGTGGCCGCTTGAACGGATGGCAGGAGGGAGAGTGTGAGGGAAAAGATGGAGGCGGCGATGAATGGATTTCTTTTGGATTTCATGGGTTTTGATGGGGGGCTTTGACTCGATGAGTTTCTGATCCAGGTCGTGGGTAGCGACGACAGTCGGACTTTCCCCTCGCATTCAGAGGGTTGGCTCAAGTTGCTGCAATAGACCAGAACTGGTCACATGGCCGGGGTGCTCGGCTTACCTGAACGTCAGGGCGAGTCCGTGACGATCCAGTTCGTCACATCGTAAGTCCGGCTTGACCCACCGTCACGAATCGTGAGGTTGCCCCCGCAGTCCTGGCGCATCCATGGATTTTCAAGCAGCGGCCATGATTCGTAGGCGACACGTTCTCCGTTGATTCGCGCGTCGCCATCGAAGACCCGCTCGATGAGGTTGCCCTCGCGATCGGTGAAGGACGCTCGGGGCGGGTCGCTTTCAACCTGGATCGAGCCTCTTTTGAGGCAGGACTGCCGGAATGCCCTCAGTTGTTCCAATGGCGAGGAAGCGGGGAATTCGTCAGGCAATGAGGTTTGCAGGCCGATGGCGGTTGAATCGCCCTCGATCCGGAATTCCGAGTCGAGCGGACGGGGCGAACCGCTGCGCAGGCCGGCATCAGGTCTCCAGGTGAATTCGCGTGAGGAGGAAAGCGCAATCAACACGCTGCCATAGTGAAGGAAAATCCAACCTCCGGACTTGCTATCATCGATCACGGCTCGCCAGCCTCCGGGAACCATGCCGAGGACATAAGGGTGCTTCACTCCCGGTGAGCTCAAGCCCTTTGCCAGCATCAGCAAACTACCGCGAAACTGCGTGAACCGGACGAGTTTGGACTGGATGCCATGGGTCGCCTGGCCGAGCGGCTTGCCGTCGCTCGCGGGAACCGTCAACCAAAGGTGACTTCCCTTGGCGGCATCAGGTTCGTCCCACATGACTCCATAAGGATAGGTCTGTCCCCAAACCTGTCCGCCGGGCAACACTGCAGTGCTGAAGACGGCATAGGTCTTGTTCATGAATGTGGTTTGAAACAGTTTGTCGCCATCGAAGCGGCTGCGGCAGACATAAGGCTGGCTGCGGTCGGTGGCGGCCTTGACGATCATCGGATGTGGCCGGTAGTCGGCCGCAGCCGAAAAGACGGCCGATGAGCGATCGTTGAACAAGGGCGCGACCCCGCCAAAGTAGGTCCACAGCATCGCGGCGCTGCCGGCGGGCGACTGGGTGAGGAGGTCGGGATAGCTGCGACCGCTCGGCACGGCCCAATGTCCGCGAAGCCAGGTGGCGGCAGCGTGCGCGATCGAGATATCAAAGGCCATGCGCGCCTTGTTTCGCAGGGCCGGGTCGATCCGATCGTTGTCGAGCGTGAGCAGGGTGCCGACGTTGTAGATCATGTAAGGCCTCGAAGCGAACTCGCCGGAGCCATGCCGAGCAACCTGCTCGACGCGGCGCGTCAGCCACTTCACGGACGCCTCGCCGCGCGGTCCGTATTTTCCGTCGGCAGGGAGGCTCTCCGCTCCCCAGATCCGCTCGGCAAGGTGCAGGGATAGGGTATGGATCAACGAGAGATTTCCAGTCGTTCCCTTGTAATTGCGCGCATGGGTGAAGACGTGGCGGTAATCGTCCAACAGCGACTGTGGGAAGCGGTGATGCCAGCGGACATAACAATCCAACGAAGCCCAGTAGAGGAATCCATTGGCACCAATGTTGGTGCTTCCTGCCTTCTCTCGCAACTCGATGGAGGCCCGCATCCGCTTGACACCCGAAGACACGATTCCAACCGCCTCATCATTCCTTGAGACTTTGAAGAGATGTTGGGCAACCCAGAAATGCATGGGAGCGCTTCCGTCCAGTTTGCCGGGTTCCTTCAGAACAGCCTCCCAAACGATCTTCTCGCGCTGACCAAAGGGGTCCGGTCCAGACTCCTGGGCTGCCAACGGAAGCAGGAACCCGGTGACGGTCAGAGCCATGTGGCCAAGCAGGCTGATGCGAGGCTGGCGACTGCACCTCGGGAGCTTCGAAAATCGAGGAGCTCGAGATGGGTTTGGCGGAGGGTTCATGGATCGTGATGGAGTTCGCACGCAATGATGCGGTGGCCAGGCCGCCGCTGGCGATGATGGCGGCTTGGAACGCGCGACCGCAGTCGAACGTGGCGAGAAGATCCGTTCAATCGACCCCAACTGGCCACATGCCCAGCCATCTGCAAGCCTGTGTCTTTAAGGGGTTGGTTCACTTCGCGACCTTAAGTCTCAGGAATCGGATCGGGCCGGTGGCGGGAGTGGACGCCTGCCAGGTTTCCGGCTCGCCTTGGGCAATGCGCACATGGGTGACCCCGGCCGTGAGCCAAGACCCGGCGGCCATGGTGGCGGAGGCTTCGATGGTATAGACAAGATCCGAACGGTTTGCCGGCCGTTGATAGGTCAGTGACAACGCTGCGCCGGAGCGATGGGTGGTGATGCCGGTGGCGGAGGGCGTCTTCGCCGCGAGGCCCAGCGCATATTTCATGAGATTGGAGATACCATCGCGGGCAGGAATGGCGGAGGGACCGCTGATGGCTTGATTTGAGATCTCCAAGTCGGTGAAATTGGCAATCTGCCAGGTGTTAAAGGCGGCGGGACTGATCACCACTGAGACCTGCCTGGGGACGGAGGTGTCGAGTTTGCAGGTCCATCCGGCAGGCACATCCCCCAGCGTCATGCCGGTGGTGTTGAGGGTTCCGGTACAAGTCATGAGCAGATGACTGCCACCCCGCGTGCCAAGATAGGATAAATCAATCTCGCCCGCGACGGTTAGATTGCCACTGACGTTGATGCGGTCGCCTGAGGGGCCGACACGGAAAAGCGCGCTGCTGCCGGACATCAGGGTGAGCGAACCGGAAGTCATGGTGCCGGGTGCGTCACCGCCAGGGGCGAGTTTCCCGCCGCTTTGCACGGTGGTGGCCCCAATGGTTCCTGTTCCGGCAAGCGTCGCGGAACTCGCCACGGTGATGCCACTGGTGGTGGTGAGCGAGCCGTTGACGATGAGTTTTCCAGCGTTGACGCTCGTTGCGCCGGTAAAGGTGTGCGTCGCTCCTGTCAGCGTCCAGGTTCCGGTGCCGTCCTTGGAAAGTCCCGGGATGTTGCTGCCACTCCCGTTCAAGAGCCTGCCGGAGACAACTCCGTTAGATGTGCCATCGAGTTGAAGGACGCGACCGGTTTGATTCGGCGTGAAGTTACCGGAAAGGGTGAGCGTTCCGGCATCCACCCGGATCCGTGTGGCACCGCCGCCGCTGGTGAGCGTGAAATTGCCGGAAATGCTGTTGTTTCCGCTTTCGTTGATGATGGCTGGTGAGTCGATGTTCTGATTGCTGGTGGTGAATGACAGCGTCGCAGGCAGGGCAATGCCTGCGGTCCCACCCGCGAGAACAAGGCGGCAGAGACCGTTGGTGCCATTGGTCATGGTGAGGGTCTTCGCCGTGGAACCAAGAGCATCGCCACGGGTGATGCGCAGCGCGCCGGCTTCGACCGTGACCGGCCCCGTGAAGGTGTTAGATCCTGACAGGGTCTGGGTGCCGGTGCCGGCCTTGGTGATCCTTCCGGGCGCGGCACCATCGGCGAGCACGCCGCTGAAGGTGCCGTCGCCATGGTCCACGCCGACTGTGATACCAGCCGCCGATTCGGATGAAACCGTTCCCGCGCCGTTCAGTCCGTCCACGCGGACGCTCGCATCGCCTCCTGCGAAGGTGGCTCCGGCGGCGACGGTTAGATCGGACTTGTTGTTGGTCCAGACCTCATTGGCTCCAGCACCTCCGATGAAGGTGCCTGCCCGCACGTCAATGTGGCCCCCGGAAGCCATTGCGAAGGTGGCTGCCGCCGCGCCCCAGGACGCGGAGTTCACACTGGTCTTGCGCAAGGTCCCCGCGCCGGAGAAGGATGCGGCGGCGAAATCCCTGGTGCCGCCTGCGGTGTCCAGTTCGAGGATGGCTCCGGAGCTGATGGCGAAACCGCTCGAGTCATAGGTGCTGAGCAGTTCGAGTGTTCCGGCCGTGATGGATGTCCCACCGGTGTAGGTGTTGTCCCGCTTGAGCGACCAGAGTCCGGTTCCGGATTTGATCAATCCTCCAGTCCCCGGAATGATATAACTCATGTCACCATCCCCCAATCCGGTGAGCGTGAGGCTGCCACCTTCGCTTCCGAGGGTTTCGCCGTAGTCCGCGCGGTAGCCGATCCGGAAGACGGATCCCGCAGTGCCGGAGTCAAGCGTGGCTCCTGCAGCTCCGATGGTGAAAAGCCTTCCAGCTCCTGAGGTGCTAGCGGCATTGGTGGGGCCGGTGTGGCGCAGGGTTCCGCCGTCGATGAGGTTTTCCGTTTCCCAGACTCCGTGATAGCGCAGCGTGCCGTCCCAGCCCCAGCCACCTTCGAACGCGAGAGTCGCTCCGGCCTTGATCTGGAGGACCCCACCTCCGCCGGTTGTGAACAGCCGCCCCGTGGGGCTGACGGAGAGGGTGCCGGAATTGACTTCCAGAGAACCCACGAAGGTGCTGGAACCTGTTAGAACCAGGGTGCCTGCACCGGCCTTGATCAGTCCATCGCCGCCACTGATGGCGGATCCGACGGTGGTGGTGACGCCGCTGGCGATGTTGAATGTCGGATTCCGCCCGCTCAGGGCCAGGCCACCGCCTGAGAGCTGATAGCCGCTGCTGTTGAAGGTGGCGGCATTGGTGGATATGCCGCTCCCGAGGGTCACCGTACCCGCAGTTCCGCCGAAGATCGCCACGTCATCACCGCCGTTGC
Source organism: Verrucomicrobiaceae bacterium (assembly GCA_027485995.1). Classification (GTDB taxonomy): domain Bacteria; phylum Verrucomicrobiota; class Verrucomicrobiia; order Verrucomicrobiales; family Akkermansiaceae; genus Luteolibacter. The sequence continues at coordinate 9,613 of JAIXPW010000176.1, read as the reverse complement.
GCCACAGCGTTCCGGCACCGGTCCAACGGTTGGTCGTCGTGTCCCACGCACCGGAACCGCCATTCCATGAAAAGGTGAAGGATTGCGAGGAGGTGTCCGCCTGATGCTCGGCAAGGTTGTTGGAACCATCGGCATCGTAGTCGCCGGTGGCGGTCTGGTTGAGGTTCCCGAAGTTGAACATTTCCCAATCGTCCGGCAGGCCGTCGTTATCGGAATCCTTGACGATGTTCATGTCCCGCCGCAAGGCGGAGACCATGCGGACATGGCGGGCGTAGGCCGTGGCGTTCGCCTCGTCATCGTAGTTCAAGCCGTAGGGCCAGAAATGGCTGCCATCCCCGTTCACGACGGCGGAGGAACCGTTGTAGAGCTTGATGCGATTGATGGCATGCGAGCCCGTCCATTTTCCAGCGGAAAGCTTGGCGTCCCACGCGGCGACAGTCCCGACTCCCTGGGTGTGACCCATCTCGTGGATGGCGACTCGGGTACTGATGCTGCCGCCGAAGTCGATCCAGTTTCCATAACTGGCCTGCGCGGTCGGCACGCTGGCATTGTAGTTCGCGTAGATCGTGCCGGTGAAGTATCCATTCGCATTGTAAACAGCGATGGCCGCGTTCATGGCGGAGACGATGGCCGAGCGTTTCGCGGCCGGCCAGGACTCGTTGCCACTGGCGAGCTGCCAGGAAAGTTCGGCCTTGCAGGGAATGGTCCCCAGAAGCGAGAGGGTGAGCATGCGTAGAATCGCCCCATCACGAGGATTCGATGGTGCTCGCCTGACAAGATGTGGCCTTCGGAAGATCATTTGATATCAATTTTCAGGAATGGAGACGGTCGCATGATGGCCCCCTGTGCTTGCTTCCGGATCTATCATGCCTCCCGCGAAGCGGCAAGCAGGCCGATTGGGAAGGTCCGGCCTGTCGACGGGCGGCTGGCTGACGGAGCAAGCCGCGACAAATGGAGCCAGGCCTGGCTCAATCGGCATCCGTGGTTCCCGGCTGGGGCGTCGATTGGACCGCAGGAGCCATCTGCTGTTCCCTGGCCACAGCCTCCATGGCCCGTTCGCGTCGCTCGCGGGATGAGATTCTTGCCGCCCATTGAGCGGCAACCTCGGACGACCGATTCTCCTGATCGCAGGAGTAAACAAAGAACTCAGCCGCCTGATCCATGACCTCCGTATCCTGGGGATGCGCCGCCAACCACTCAGACAGCCCTGCAGGATCCGATTGGCCCCGCTTGCGGATCAATTCACCAAGTGCAGCGGACTTCACCCCGCCCTCGGGCATGCCGACAATGAGATTGCCCAACCCTTCCACCTGTGATTCCGGCCAGTGCCGGAGGACCAGAAGACGCAGATCCACCTGATGAGGGGGCAGTGTCGCAATGGCGTCCCAGGCCGCCTGACCATTGGCTTCCGCCCAAGCCTCCACGGCCGTGGGTATGAGCTCGCGGTGGAGTCCGCGTTCCAACGCCTGCGCGACCTCCAAGGCATCCGCGTAGCGACCGGTCTTGAAGAGATTCGTCAGGAGCTCTTCGGCGCGGGCCTCCGAAGGATCGCCTTCATCCAGTGCCCATTGAATGTCGTTCGCCATATCCGCCTGGTTGTCCCGCCCGCGGTCGCCCGTCTCCTCCAGCACCACGGCGTGACGAGTCCGAACCTGGATGGGACGCTCCGTGACGGGAGCATCCTTGTCCCCGCGATCCATGGCGATGATGAGAACGACCATGAGGCTTGCGACTAACAGAAGTCCTGCTGCGACGTGGGTGACTCTTGAGGATGTGAACGGAACAGTCATGCATGAATTGGGAGGGGGATGATGGGTGACTGGCAATCCGCCCCTCCCCCTGGAGAGCGGGTCACCGTTTCAACTCACTCTGGCATATCAATGCAGTCGATACTGATTCCCGCCGTGAGGAACGGGGTGTATGCGGGCGTGTTCCCGATCACGAACACACGCATGGTGTTCTGGCCCACCACCAGCCGGGCGGATGGGATGTTCACGGTGTAGGTGCGGTTGTTTCCGCGGTAGGTGCCTACGGTCAGCGAGCGGCTGTCCGGCTGATCATAGAGGGCGGGGTTTGAAGACCAGCCGCCGATCTGCACTTGCGGGCGGCCTGGACCGAATCCGCAAGTCACACCGATGCGGACCGTGCGGCCTGAGTCCTTTTGCGCTTGCGTCAGATTGAATCGGATCTCCTGCCCGGAGTTGACTCCGCTCCACAGATAGCAGGGGAAATCGAGCGCGGTTCCGGGATTGGTTCCGGATGTCTCAAACAATCCGGGTTTCCATGCGGTGAGAAGATCCGTCGTGCTGCCGGTGATCCGGACATCGGACGGATGCATCGAGGTGACCTTGTTACCGTGCAGGAACTCACTTGGACGGCCGTCCCATTTGCCGATCCGCCAGAGTACTGGAGTGATTTCAGGATCCCCGGTGATTGTCTGGGTGTTGAGGATATTGGTCGCGCCAGCGGTGACGACAACATTGGGGACGGTTTTGACCTCAAGCTCGTTCTTGTAGATCGTCATCTCATAGGTGCCGGGACGCATGCCTCGACAGTCGAAGTATCCATTGGAAGCGGCGGCATTCGCCCAATACTGGGCCGTCGCGTTGCTGAACCCGACGGTGTAGTTATATCCGGGAACACGTCCGGAGATCCCCACGGCGGAGACGCGTCCGCGCGATCCGGCGGGAAGATAGCCGTTGATGCCCATCCAGCCGAAGAAGGATGTATCAATGGAACTTGGTGGCGCTTCGCCAGAGTTGCAAACCAGGGTATACGTGTTTGCGATGCCTGGACGAAACGCCTCGGTCTGTCCCTCTCCGTAGTTCACAATGTAGGTGATCTCCTGATCGGCATCAGTCGCCTGGTTGGAAAGCGAGCGGTAGAAGGGCCCTCCCGATCCACCTTCCTGATTGTCCCTCACCACCCAGATCCCGGTCCCCGGACCGGTGGCGCCAATCGAGGTCCAGTCCTTCAGTGGGTTGTTCGAGTAGTGCTTCGAGCGCGTTTCGCCGTTCGCGAGTCGATAGATGTCACCCGATTCCATGGATTCCACCTGTTGGCTCACGTCGGAGGCGGCAGGGCCATTGGGAAGCCTGTCGCGCCGCATGCGGAGGACGTAGCGCACGAGTCCATGCTGGCTGGGTTCCGTGGTGAAGGTGGTGGCCATGTAGATATGCGGATATCCTCGCCGTGCGACATAGTAATGGGTCAGATCGCCGGCGGTGACGGTGACTTTGATGAAGTCGGGACCTTCGAACTCCGAGGTCACGTTCACGGCACTGACCCCCTTGTAGAGCCAGTCGAAGCCGGAGTTGATCTGTGATCCCCGGGTGCTGTTTTGATATTCCACACCGTTCCACACCAGGCTCATGATGTCACCGGGCGACGTGGTGGTGGTGTCAGCGGCGCCGGTTCCGCGGATCTTGAAAACGAGACCGGCCCCGGTATCGACCTGATGATAGGTGGAGGTGGTCGTCAGGCTGAAGGCCTCGAGTCGCGCCGACATCGTCATTGCGGCGATTCCCAATGCCATGGGAATGAAGCGGAGCCCTCGCAGCGCGCGGTCTCCGCTCGATTTGGATTCTAACAGTTGGATTTTCATGGGTTTTGTTTGTTGGATTGAAGCAGTCCTGGTGCTCCCGGGATTTTCCAATCGCTGCCAGAGCAGCAGATTTCCTGTTCTCCCCCAATAGACCAAAACTGGTCTATCGGGGGCACTCCCCGGGAGATCGGTCGGCATCGCAGGCAGCCGACCGCCCGTTGCTGCGGGCTAGTAGAGTTCGAGGCAGTCGAAGGCATAGGAGGGCGAGAGAAAGGCCCCGAGGTCCGCAGTGCCACTGATCGGCGTCATCGTGATCGTATTGGTCCCGACAACGAGGTCAGCGGCGCTGATCGAATAGGAGAGCTGCCTGTTGTTTCCACGGTAGGTGCCAATGGTGAAGCTGCGACTCGACGGCTGCGAAGTGGCGCTCTGGCTGGTGGTCGGCTGGCCGTTGATCTGCACTGAAGGGCGACCACTGCCGTAGGCTCCGGTGATTCCAATCCGCAGGGTCCGATTGGCGATCTGGGATTGATCGAGCGTGAACTTGAGCGTGATCGTCGGGTTTGTTCCTCTGAACTGGATCGCCGGAAAGGACGCCGCAGGAGGATTGGGATTGGTCCCGAAAGACAGATAGGCCGGCCAGGTGGCGGAGGTCGCCGGGTTCGAGTCACCATCGTCGGACGGATGCCTGTTCGGAATGGCCGCCCCATTGAAGAACTCGTTTGGTGTTCCATCCCAGATTCCCAGACGCCAGATGGGATTCGCAGGAATGAAGAACGTCGGAGTCATGTTGTTGTTTTTGGAAGCTCCTGCGGTGACCACAACCGTCTCGGTCGCCACTTCGAGTTCGCCATGATAAACGGTCTGAATGTAGGTGCCGGGCTTCATTGCGCCGCAGGAATAGTCGCGGGTCGTCGGATTCACGCTTGCCCAGTATTGACCGGGGGATTGGCCGGCGGGCAACGGACTCACCGGTTCAAATCCCACAGTGGCGGTGATCCCGGCGGGAATGCTGCCAGCGTCTCCATAAACGGAGCCACGCGAGGACACCCAATTGTCGAGGCCGAGCCCGCTCATGAACGACATGTCCGGCGCCGTGGGTGTCGCCCCCGTGGTGAAGACCAGGGCATAGGGGCCGTGGAGCACTCCGGTCTTTGCAGCATCCGTCTGGTTGTGGCCCGAATACATGTAATTGTAAACTTCCGTGCCATTGTCCTGGGTCGTTTGATTCTGAATGTCGCGGAAGAACGGTCCTCCCGAACTGCTCTCACGGTTGCCATAAGCCATGAAGACGCCGCAGCCGCTGCGAGTGACACCGCGGATGCCAAGGCTCCTCGCCTGCTGGTTCCCATAGTACTTGGAGCGCGAGTCTCCATTGGCGAGTTCATAGACATCGGAGCTCTCGATGGTGGTTCCGCCTCGGATGTCCGACAGCTCCGGCACAGCCGTGAAGCCCGGAGCCAGCCGAGTGATCCAGCGCAACTCGCCATACGGGGAGGCCCCGTCCTTGTAGGCCGTTGCCATGTAGATGATGTTCTGGTTCTGGCGGACCACATAGTAGTGGGTGAGTGTGGGAGTCGAGACAGCGACACGAATGATGGTATTGGCCGAATAGTAGGACCAGTTCACAGACTGCACGTAGGTGTTGGGGCTGGTGGTGGGATTGGTGGGAAGCCCGGAGTTGAGCTGCGAGTACTTGGTCGCCTGATTCAGCTCGCTTCCACCGTTCAACTTGATCGAGAAGATCGATCCATCAGTTTTGCCGACTTCGAAGACAAGACCTGCTCCGGAGTCCACCCGGTATCGGGTCCCGGTGTCCGTCACTCCCCAGGCGGCGAACGAGTGGACTGTGGTTAGCAAGGATAGGATCGCGGTCACCGCGGCGGTGCGACCGGACAGATACATGGGTTTCATGGATTTTTGATGGGTTGATTGGTAAGGGGTTTTTCGAAACGCCGGACTCGGCCAATCGCCGAATCAAGCGGTGTCATTGAATCCAGTCGGCCTTTCCCAGGCAATAGACCAGAACTGGTCACAGGGAAGCGTTCCGCAAAGGGTTTGCCCCTTGTCGGGTGTCACAACGCGTGTCAGAAGTTCGGGAGATTCCAAACCCATGTCATTTTCCAAGATGCATCCGACCTGGCTGATGTCGGCACTGGTCCTGTGCCGCCTTGCATGCTGGTTGCAAGCGGCGGATCGCACCGTGATGGAGGGGTTCGTCGGCCAGAACTGGGATATCTCGGACGGACTTCCCGGCACGCGGATCTCGTCGGTGGCCCGCACGGCTGACGGCTATGTCTGGCTTGCCTCCCCCAACGGGCTGTCGCGGTTTGATGGAGTCCGATTCTTCAATCTCACCACCGAGAACACCCCGGACCTGAAGGGGGTGGCAACGCGCTCCTTGTTGACACGCAGGGATGGTTCCCTGTGGATCGGGACGACGAGCGGAGCCCTTTATCAGCGGACGGGCGACCGCTTCGTGGAGATGGATGATGGAACCACGCTCGAGGGCAAGTCCGTGCTGTCACTTGCCGAGGATTCCGAAGGATCGCTGTGGATCGGCACGGACGGGGCCGGCCTCTTCCGTCTCAAGGACGCGAAACCCGAAGCCGTCAGAACCGAAAACAGCGAACGCCCCGCGCGTCGCGTTTCCCAAATGACCCTGGATGCGGACGGGCGCTTGTGGATCCTGATCGATGGCCAGATCCATCATGTCAGGGAGGGGAAGGTCCTTGCGCCGACAAGATCAACCTTCCTCCCGACACCGGGTCTTGCCATGACCTCATCTCGTGATGGCGGCCTGTGGGTGGCGACCGAGGGCGACCATTATGGCGGGACGCGCATCCATCGATTGAAGGACGGTGCCCTGACGGAATTGGCCGGACCCTACCCGTGGTCGGAGAATTCGGTCCGTTCCCGAGCGAACGCGTTGTTGGAGGACCGGTCCGGACGCCTGTGGTGCGCCACCAGCGGCAGTGGCATCTTCTATCGTCCGGCCGACGGCAAGTGGTGCAAACTTGATACCCACATGCCGCTTTCCCACGCGGAAGGCCTGTGCCTGATGTTGGACGAGGGTGATTCCCTATGGCTTGGGACACGCACTTCAGGACTTCATCACATTCGCCCCCAGCCGCCGATCACCAGGCTCCACCTGCCAGCGGAATTTGACCAGAACATCGTCCAAAGCCTGTGCTTGAGAAGTGACGGCAGCATCTGGGCGGGCACCGACAGCTCGGGCTTGTTTCGCTGGATCGACGGAGAGCCCACCCACTTCTTTGGGGAGGAGAAGGACCAGCGAGTCAGTGTGATCACCGAGGACCGCCGCGGCGTTCTCTGGGCGGGCAGCATGGCGGGCTTGTTCCGGTTTCAGGATGGATCATTCACCCCGGTTCGAGACCATGCCGCCCTGCGCCACGGCGGAATCTGCGATGTGGTGGATGACGGAAAATCGGGGATCTGGGTGGCCACCCTGCAGGGAGTCGTCCATCTTGAGGAAGGAGCCCAGCGGTTTTTCGGACCAGAGCAAGGTCTGCCAAAAGGCTTGATCCGCACGCTGGCGCTGGACCCCGACGGCAGGCTCACCGTGATCATTTCGGGAATCGGGGTATTCCGCCAGGAAGGGGATCGTTTCGCCAGACTGAGTCCGCCCCGGATGTCTTCTGGCAATCGTCACCCGTGGAATGAAGGACCCAGCGCCCACGCGCGAACGCTTCTCTACGACATGGATGGCAGCCTTTGGGTAGCCACCCATGGATATGGTCTCTGGCATCTGAAGGACGGGGAGGCGAAGCAATGGACCTTGGAGGAAGACGGACTTCCCAACAATCATCTCTTCGGCATGGTGGACGATGGACGGGGAAACCTGTGGATCGGGTCTGAGTCCGGGATTGTGGGGATCTCCAAACAGTCACTCGCACAACGAGATGCCAAACGGGCTGTGCCGCTCAGCACGTGGTTGTTGACGACATCTGACGGGCTGGCTGCCAAAGTCTGCTCCGGCATGGGGCGCACGGGAGCCGCCCGGTCTTCATCCGGCATGCTTTGGTTTGCCAATGGTCCGGCGCTTGCCGGTTTTGATCCCTCCAAGATCGCCCGCACGTCCCCACCCCGCCCGCCCCTTGTTGAGGAAGTGGTCATCGATGGAGTCCCGGTCGCCAGATCCCAATCGGCGCCGATCAAGGTGATATCCGGAGCCCGCACCTTCGAAGTCCACTACACCTCACCGAATCTCCTGAATCCCGGGCAGCAACGGTTCCGCTACCGGCTGCAGGGACTCGACCAGGAATGGGTGGACGCGGGCAACCGGCGCGTCGCCTACTACAACCGGCTTCCGCCAGGCAGCTATGAGTTCAGGGTCAAAGTGGCCGTCAATGACGATCTCTGGCAGGAGGTCCCCGAGCCGCTTCGACTTGAAGTGATCCCTCATTTCTATGAACTCCCCGCCGTGAGAACCGCCAGCGGTCTTTTGTTGCTCTCTGCCGTTGGAGGTGCCGCCTGGCGACTCGAACGCGGCCGATCGCGTCGCCGGATGGAACGGCTGAAACTCCAGCGCGCGATGGATCAGGAACGACAGCGCATCGCCCGCGACATCCATGATGACCTTGGCTCCGGCCTGACCGAAATCATCCTTCTCAGCGATACGCTACGAGAAGAACTTGTCACCAATCCAGCCGCCGAGAACTCCGCCCGCGCCATATCTAACAGCGCCCGCAGCCTCACCCGCGCGATGGATGAGGTGGTGTGGGCGGTCAACCCGGGCAACGACACGCTGGAGAGTTTCCTCAACTACCTGAATGACTTCGCTCAGGAGTTCCTCGCGCATGCCAGGGTCCGGTACCGCTGGGCCGCTCCGGACGAGGTGCCACCGATCACACTTTCCGCCGAGACGCGCCACAGCCTCTATCTCGCCTGCAAGGAGGCCTTGAACAATGCCACCCGCCATGCCTCAGCAAGCGAAGTCCACATCCGTCTGGATCTCGAGCCTCCCGGTTTCAGCATCTCCATTGAAGACAACGGCAAGGGCTTCCATTCCGATTCCATCCGCAAGCGCGGCCAGGGCCTCGGAAACATGGATCAGCGCCTGCTGGACATCGGCGGACACTGCGAAATCCTGGGCAATCCCGGCGGCGGATCCAAAGTCGTCTTCACCATCAGCCACCCATCCCAACCCATCTGATGGAACCACCCGCCATGAACCCACCCAGCTCCAGCACCTCTCCCGCCAAGGGCTCCATCATCCGTGTTGCCATCGTCGATGACGACGAACGCATCCGCGGCAACTTCGCCCGCATCGTGGACGGCTTTCCCGGCTGCCAGTGCAGCGGCGAGTTCCCCTCCGGAAAGGAAGCCCTCGCCGGCATCCATGAGAACCCTCCTGATGTGATCCTCATGGACATCAACATGCCGGATATGAACGGCATCGAATGCGCCCGGCTTCTCAAGGATGCCCATCCCGGAACCGAGATCGTGATGCTGACGGTCTATCAGGACACCGATAGCGTCTTCCAGTCCCTCGCCGCCGGTGCCAGCGGGTATCTCTTGAAACGGGCGGACCGCAAGGAGTTGCTCAACGCCATCAAACAGGTCCACTCGGGCGGCTCCCCGATGACCAGCCACATCGCCAGAAAGGTGGTGCAGGCATTCCGCGCACCCGCCGCCCGACCCGAGGCCGAGCCGGATACCGAGAAACTCTCGCCCCGTGAGCATGAGGTGCTCGCCCTGCTGGCGGAGGGCTACCTTTACAAGGAAATCTCGGACAGCCTCAACCTCAGTTACGAGACCGTCCACAACTACATCCGCCGAGTTTATGAAAAACTCCGTGTCCGATCGCGCGGGCAGGCGGTCGCCAAGTACTTCAGCCAGAAGCGCAGCCCGGGAGACCCACCCGGAAAACCCTGATTCATCTCAACTCTTTCCATAACATAAGAAACGTCACTCAACTTGAATCCTGAAATCACGGGTGTCCGGTTGAATCGAATTTGAGAGTTTAGAATGCTTTCCTGATGAGAGGCTTAGGTTTGGAAATCGATGTGACGGATTTGAATCCCGGAGCGTCAGCTTGCAGGATGT
>JAIXPW010000167.1 GCA_027485995.1 Verrucomicrobiaceae bacterium | reverse complement strand
TTCCTCGGTTCCTGCACCAACGGCCGCCTCTCCGATTTCCGCGAGGTCGCGAAATACATCAAGGGCCACAAGGTCGCGGCTGGCGTGAAGGCCATCGCCGTCCCCGGTTCCCAGATCGTCGCCGTGCTTTGTGAAAAGGAAGGCATCGACCAGGTCTTCCGCGACGCCGGCTTCGAGTGGCGCGCTGCCGGTTGCTCGATGTGCCTTGCCATGAACCCGGACAAGCTCGTCGGCGACCAGCTCTGCGCCTCGTCCTCGAACCGCAATTTCAAAGGCCGCCAGGGCTCACCGACCGGACGCACCGTCCTGATGTCGCCCGTCATGGTCGCCGCCGCCGCCATCCAGGGCTCCATCGCCGACGCCCGCGAAGTCTTTGCCATCCCACAGGAAACGGTCGCCGTGGCCTGACCCCAATCCCCAATCCCCAACTCCCAAGATCCCATGTCACTCGCCCGTTTTTTCATCCCTCTCTTCCTCGTCACCGCCTCGCTGCACGCCGCCGAGAAATCCGCCGCCGAACGCCTGGTCGATGCCGTGGACATGCAAGGCTCCGGCATGGCCGCCGCCAAGCAGGCCTTCAAGCCGATGATGGACCGCTTCAAGGCTCAGGGGCTGCCCCCGGAGGCCCTCGCGGAAATCTCCGCCGCCACCGACCTGTTCTTCACCAAGACCTTCAGCGACCCGGAACTCAAGAAGCAGATGGTGAAGCTCTACCAACAGAAGTTCACCCCGGAAGAGCTCGATGAAATGCTCCGCTTCTACGAGACCCCGGTCGGCCGCAAGGCACTCCTCACCATGCCCGAGCTCATGGGCGAGGCCAGCAAGATCGGCCAGCAGGTGGCCGGCAAGAACACGGAGGACTACCAGAAGCAGCTCCAGGACATCCTGCTGAAGTACAAGGACGCCGCTCCGGACAAGGACGAGAAAGAAGACCCGGCTCCTGAAAAGGACGACAAGTGATCTCCCGCCGCCTCCCGAACCCTCTCACGACCTTTCCTCATGGCACTTGAACCTGTCATCTCCGTTTCCGGACGCGCCGTCTTCATCCCCGGTGCGGACATCGACACCGACCGCATCATCCCGGCGCGCTTCATGAAGTGCGTCACCTTCGATGGCCTCGGTGAATTCGCCTTCTACGACGTCCGCTTCGACCCCACCACCGGCGAAAAGACCGACCACCCGCTCAACGACCCGCGCTTTGACGAGGCCTCGATCCTCATCGCCGGCGTCAACTTCGGCTGTGGTTCCTCCCGCGAGCACGCCCCGCAGTCCCTCGCCAAGTATGGCTTCAAGGCCGTCATCGCCGAGTCCTTCGCGGAAATCTTCTTCGGCAACTCCACCACGCTGGCCATGCCCTGCGTCGTCGCCACCGCCGAGGACATCGTTGCACTGAAAACGGCCGTCGAAGCCGATCCGACCGTCGAGGTCACCATCGATCTCGAATCGATGCGCGTCCGCAGTTCGGCCGGCCAGGATTTCCCGGTCGTCATGCCGGACTCCGCCCGCGACGCCCTCATTTCCGGCCGCTGGGACCCGATCCAGGAACTGCTCGACAACGAGAAGTCCATCGAGGATCGCGCCACCCAACTCGGCTACGTCTGAGCTGGCCCGCAGCCATTTCACCATCCAAAGGCCGGAGGAAACTCCGGCCTTTTTTGGCTCTCCATCCGCCTTGTTGGTGAAATGCTGCGTGGATAGCTGCCCCAAGGGCAAGAAGTCCAAGTCAAGCCATCCGTCCCTTAGAGCATTTCAAATCAACCCATCACCGCAATGAGCAAGCCAATGGGTGGCATCCTTTTGGGTCACTTGTGAGAGCGCGTCCCCGATGGCCAGGAGCAGCGCCTCGTTGCTGCGGGCCTCTGCCTTGCGCAGAAGGGCTTTCACCTTGCTCCACATCAGTTCGATTGGATTGTCGTCCGGCGAATAGGCCGGCAGGAATCTCACCTTCACTCCCGCGTCTCCCAGGTGGTCGAGTGACTGGCGATCCTTGTGGGCGCTGAGCTTGTCCATGACGAGGATGTCGCCCGGCTTGAGTGTGGGTAGCAGGATCTCCTTCACATCGCAGCGAGGGCTGGGGCCACGCGACCGCGTCATGTTTGTCTTGGCCGCAGATTCGTCCAAGAAGACGAGGCGTGAGGGAGGGTGGGGCAGTCTTGTGCGTTGGCTTATCTGGGCAGTTGACAGATGGCCAGTCTCACGGCTTATCTCAGGGTTAGTGATGAGCGGCAGACCCACAGTTGCGCTTTCCAACTCTCCCAGCGGCTTTGTCCGCCGCCCAAGTGCCGCCGCAGGCACTCCAAATGCCCTGGAAAGCCTTCCAAGTTCCCAGGTCGGCGGTCCAAACGCCCCGGTCGGCAGTCCAAATCGCCCGGTCGGCAGTCCAAATCGCCCGGTCGACGGTCCAAACGGCCCGGTCGATGGTCCAAACGGCCCGGTCGATGGTCCAAATCGCCCGGTCGATGGTCCAAATCGCCCGGTCGATGGTCCAAATCGACCGGTCGATGGTCCAAATGACCCGGTCGGCATCAGTCACAAACCCCTCTCCCCCAAAGAGATAAACAAAAAACCAACCCCCAACCTCGAATGAAAAACGAATTCGCCAATCGCCAGAACATGCACCTTGCCGTGCTCGCCCTGCTTGCCGATCCCGCTTACCAGCCGGTTTGGAAGGATCAGGTGCCCGTTCTCTTCACCACCCGAGCGACCGCCCTGCGGCCCAAGGTGGAAGCCATCAGCGCTCTCATCTCCGGCCAACAGGCGGACACCACCGGCTTCTCCGGAGACAAGGACCGGGAGGAACAGGAGCTTGAGGACTGCGCCCATGAGATCGGCGAGGCCCTGGTGGACTGGTTCCACGATCAGGGTCGTCTGGCAGACGCCGCCGCCATTGACCTGGCCCCGAGCACCTGGCAGGGACTCCGGGATGTGGAACTCATCGCCAAGGCCAAGCTGCTCCACGGCAAGCTGACCGCCGCCCTCGCCACCAGTGCCGCCGCCCTCGTTCCGTACGGGCTCGATGCCAGCGATGCCACCCTGCTGGCAAAGGAGACCGAGGACTACGAGAAACTCGTCGCCACGCCCGCCGCCGCCATTTCCGGGCGAAGGGCGCTCACCCAGGCCCTGCGCCCCGCCTTCCGGGAGGTGAGCGAGCTGCTCACGAAGATGGACCGACTCGTCCTCCGCTTCCGCAAGACCGAGCCCGGTGCCCGCTTCGCCGCCGCCTGGAAAGCCGCCCGCATAGTCCGCGACCTAGGCGAGGCCGCCCCGGCGGAGCCTGCGCCGCCCACCGCCTGATGGCCCCTCCAACCCCGGCGCGGTTCCTTCCGCGCCGGGGTTTTTACTTGAGAGTATATCGGAGCGTCAGGCGATGAGGCATACCAACTCAGACAGCAGCTTGATACTCGGCTCAGGGAGCGATCCGGGGATGCGCCGGAATTGAGAAGGCTGCAGAAAGCATCGAAATGGGATGCCTAACTCCCCTCGCTGATCGCTTTCATAGGCGGGCTCTTCCTCCTCACTTAATGACTCGAACGCCGGAGGTTCTGGCACCGTCCAATTCTCAGTTTGGATGTCCAACTGCAGAAAACGAGGCTGGACGAATGCCTCGCCATCCAGTTGACATTAATTAATGTCTGGCATCCACCATCCTGACCACGCGCCCTATGCCCCCTTCACCCGCCGTCAACGGGTGGATAAGGCGGTAAATGTTTTCCATGGTCTTGTCCGTGGGATTACCATCGACAGCCAGCTCAATGCGGAGGAGATCGCGGAGTTGCTGAATTGGACCCGGGAGTATGCCGACCTGATCGGGCGGGCTCCCTTCAACGAGTTGAATCAGAAGCTGAATGAGGTTCTGGCGGACGGTCAGATCGATCCGGAGGAACAGGACGATCTGTTATGGGTCTGCCGGAATCTCTCGCCGGAGAGCGACTACTACGACGCCATCACGAACGACATCCAACAGCTTCACGGCATCATGCACGGGATCATGGCCGACGGCCGGGTCACCATGGAGGAAGCCACGGGACTGCAGGGATGGCTGGACGATCATGCCGATCTCAAGGGCACCTACCCCTATGACGAACTGGATTCGTTGCTGACCGTGATCCTCAAGGACAAGCAGATCGACGAGCGGGAACAACAAGTGCTGAGCTCGTTCTTCGAGGATTTCATCGAGTATTCCTTCGCCAAGAAGGTGCGTTCGGAGTCGCAACGAGTGAAGGCCGGACTGCCAAAAACCTTCACGCTGCCAGGAATATGCGCGATGTGTCCGGAAGTCGAATTCGACGGTCGCGTCTTCACCTTCACCGGCACCTCCACCAAGGCAACCCGCAAACAGATCGTCGATCAGATCACCGAATTGGGGGCCGCCTTCTCGCCAAATTTGACTTCACAAACGCATTATCTGGTGGTCGGAGCCGGAGGAAACCCCTGCTGGGCCTTTTCCTGCTATGGCCGGAAGGTGGAGAAGGCAGTCGAGGTCCGGAAATCAGGAGGTTCGATCCTGATCGTTCATGAGAGCGACTTTTGGGATGCGGTGGCGGACAGCAAATGAACGAGTTCATGAACAGATATTCCTCCCATTGCTGAGCCGCGCTTAAGGTCCCCATTCGCGATTTACTCGATTAATCGAACAATTTAATAAATTATGGCAATTCAACTAGTACATGTCTCGGACTTCCACTACAAGAATAATTGGGCCGAAGAAATTGGCGTGCTTCAATCTGCGTTTCTTGACGACTTGGAGAGGCAAACCGTAACCAAACCCGGAGATTATTATCTAATGTTCTCAGGAGATGTTGTGAAAGCGGCGAATGATAATGAACTTTACGCTGCGTTTGCCGATGCCTTTGACGCGCGCCTTTCTAGTATCGGCATTGGTCGTGACAAGAGATTTGTCTGTCCGGGCAATCACGATGTTTCGCGCACGGAACTGAAACCAAGACTATTTGCTCAATTGTCAGCAGTCAAATCTTGCGATGATGAGGAAACTGCAAATGGCATTCTTTTCCCAGAATTCGGAGACGAACTCAATAAAAAATTTGCGAACTTTTCCGAATTCACGTCAAGGTTTGTCGATTCTTTTGTCGCATCTGAATATAAGGGTTCAGGTTTCTCTATCTCGTCTGAAATTGGAGTTTACGCGCTCAACACAGCGATCTGTTCGTTTGGTGGCATCGAAGACCATAAAGGCAACAAAATTTCAGACAAGCGACTTCTTCATGTTTACACAAGAAGCCTGCACGAATGGCTGCAATCAACAAATTTCAGACGACGAATACTGTTGATGCATCACCCATTAACTTGGCTTTCGAATTGGGCAGAAAAGGAATTGAAAGCGGCGATACGATCTCACTTTGATCTTGTCTTAACTGGCCATGAGCATACCCAAGATTTGTTTGCAAATCAGTCTTCAGTCGGAAAATGCATACATCTTGAAGCGCCGGCACTGTTTACTCGGAAATCTGAAGAGCTAGGTTACTCGATTTCGGAATTTGACGCAGATCTGACTCGTCTCACCGTTAGATACCGCCAATGGACCAAGGCTTGTAATTTTGTTACAGGCACGCTACTTTCCAAAACCGATATTGGATGTGTTTCATTCGACCTTGAGGAAAGATCTGTTCCTTCAATGACAGTAGATTCTCGAAATCTTAACCCAGCTAACATCTCCACAACTGTCCAAGAAGCACTCCAGGCGAGATTGAAGGAAGATCTAATGTGTTACCATAATTACGCTCCTTGCTGGCTTCCACGGATGATCTCAGCAGAACCTGAAACTTCAAGTTCCAATGATTTGACTGTTGATTCATTAGGGTCCTTGATTGGAGAAAATGGGCACTTCGCAATCAGAGCTATGCCTGAATTCGGGTTAACCTCCGCAGGGCGCTGGATTGCATTAGAATCATGGACAGCAACGATGACATACTATGCGTTCGTCGATGCGAGCACGATGCAAGCTCACGAATCAGCGATTCACGAGGCGGTTGAGAAAAGTAGGCAGAGAGACAAGGTCCCCGCCGATATTCCAATTTCAGGAATAATTGTAGACAATTGGGATCCTGACGACGAGCGCCACATTAGGATTTCAAACAATCTTTCAAAAGAATATCAAGAATCTTCGCTTATTTTACTTTGTAGGACTCCGTTTGTTGCTGATCTCGTCAACGTCAGTCACCCCAAGCTAAAGTTTGATATCTCCACCAAATTTTTATGGGCGCTTACTCGCGAAGATATCTACAATCTAACCGATGATTTCTTGCAGTCTAGTGAGCTCTCTGACTGCGAGAAAGTCGCTGCACGCGTTCTGGATGATCTAGAATCTTTAAACATTCATAGAACGCCACTCAATGCAATCAATCTACTTAAGGGCGTTGAACTGCATTTCGACGAAAGCCCAGTCAATCGAACAGAAGTCATCGAGCGTGTTTTGATTCTGCTATTCGCTCGGTACAATTTGATCCCGAAGTACTCGACAAAACCAGATTTGAAAGATTGCCAGTTTGCTATTGGCGGCTTCTGCGAGAAACTAGTTAGGGGAAAGCGCACAACGTTTCAAAAATCAGAGTTTATTAGCGCGGTTGATGGTTACTGCGAAGGCAAGTCAATCTTTCTTGACTCTCATTTGCTTTTCGGATTTTTATGTAATGAAAACATACTTCACGCCAAGCCATCCGGATATGAATTTCGATTCTCTTATTGGCTGCACTTCTTTGCGGCTCATAGAATGAGGCACTCAAGCAATTTTTTCGATTATATATCTGAAAATCGCAGATACTCGGAATTTCCTGAATTACTTGAGTTTTATTCTGGAATTGATCGTCACCGACAGGATCTGGTCGACCGTCTCACGCAGGATTTGTCTGATTTGAATGATACTTTGGAGGAAAGGACCAAAATCCCTCCGTCGTTTGAGCCTTTTACGAAGGCGAAGTGGCATACAAGCGATAAGGAAGTCTTAGAGATTGAGGAGGAGATCGATAGAAGCGCCGAGGCTTCAGCTCTTCCCAGAGAGAAGCGACAGGCAATTGCTGACCAATCGTTTGATCGGAGTAGGGCCTACAAGCAAGAACTGCGTCAGTTTCTGGAGCAAGCTTCATTTCCCCATGCAGTTGCTGTTATGGAGGTGGCTTCAAAAGTTCTTCGTAAGAGCGAACACGTTGACACAGAACCTAAAATCAAGCTACTTCAACAAATTGTGAGATGCTGGACAAAAATTTGTCAGCTAGGTGTGATATTGTGCCCTGTTCTTGCTGCCCGCGGCTTCGCCTCATTCGAAGGCTTTGGCTTTGTTGTCGTCGATATGCCAAGCGATCTTTCAGAGGAGTCAAAGCGGTTTGGAATCCTTAGCGCGATACCCAGAAGCATCGTGCGGAACTACCAAAGAGCTCTCTTTAGTAAAAAGAATGGACCTTTGCTATCTCAATTCACTTTGAGTCCCGATTTCGAAATCTTTGATAAGTTTCTCGGGGCCCATATCATCTCAATTCAGCGCCCTCCAGGCTGGGTGGAATCCATGAAAGGTTACTTGGATTCTTGCGCAAAAGACACATTTATGCTACATGATGTCCTTCGCGCTCTAATCCAGGAAAGGCAGATTTCTTACATCACAAAGTCTGAGGACAAAGAAATCAAAGAAGTGATGGCGACTGCACTACTGAAGCACAAGACAGGAAAAGGGAACCAAGGTAAAAAAGCTCTAGATAAAGAAATCAAATATATTGAAGGACAGCTGGATTAGAAGAGTTTTTGCCCAAAGACTGGAAACTTAATGAGCCCGTTTCTGAAGTGATGGTGACTGTCAGGTGGCGCATTTGAACAAGATGTTTGCTTTGCTGGCACACAGCGGATCGCAGAAGCCGAGCGGAGAATTTTTGGGCAGCTGAATGAGGACTCGCCCTCCGCTCGGTGGGTAGTAGTAGTGTGCGATGGTCCTTGCTGTTAGGTGTCTGTGGCAGGTCCTTCAGAGTGCAATTCCACAATCTGATGCAAATGCTCTCGACCGAGGGAGCAAGCGGTTCACGTTCGCTGCTGGTGCCGGGGATTCCTGCCGGAGTCTTTTGAGATCGGCCAGCTCAAGATGGAGTTCATTCCTGCCGAGGAAGAGGTCACCGGGAAGTTTCCAAGTTATGTGGGACCGGCAGTGTTTGACCGGCTAAGGGTCATTCAGCATTCGACTGATTGGGATCGCTGTCTGGTCATGGACTATGATCAGGTGGCGCTGTGTGATCTTGCTCCATTGTATGACCTGGAACTTGGTGATCATCTTTTGGCGGCGAAGATGCAGGGGCCAGGAGTAAACATGGCGCATGCGATGCGGGAGTGGATCAAGCGCCCATTTCCCGCAGGCTGGGAGCATGTGGCCGATCATCCGTATTTCTCGATGGGGCCGCTGCTGAACCTCAAGGCGATGCGTGAGGCTGGAACTTGGGAAAAGCTGCTGGCCGCCCACGCGGCCTTCGGCGCGGACGAACAACTCTCCCTGACCGCCGCCACTGAGGGACGGACCCTCGGATTTGAACGGAAGTGGAATCTTTTCCCGAAGTCAGACATCCACGGTGACGAGGTCCCGGAAGGCGTGATCCATTGGCTCGGCTGGCCGAAGCCATGGCACAAGGGAGCGAAGGTCTGGCGGCCGGACATCTGGCTGTCCGAGGAGGTGAGTTGGGAGCACCTGCGAATGGGAATCTGGCGGAAGCCGGTGGCGATCGAGGTGGAGCCGGAGGATTTCCAGTCCGTGCGGGCCTTGGCCCGGCGGGGATGGAAGGTTCTGAGAATTGCGGATTGTGGATTGGGGATTGCGGATTCGATTGGGGAGAAGTTTCCCGATTTGAGAACGATCGGCGAAACGGCTGTGGATTTTCGTCGGGCTTTGGCAGAGGAGGAAGTGGACAGCGTGAGGCTGGGGCAGTGGGTGGAGGCGGCGGATTGGTTGGAAGGCGGTGAAACTCTTCCGGCCTACTTGGTGCTGCGTGGCGAACTGGAGGCTTGGGAAGTGGATCAGATTCGGGAGCTGGGCTACTCCATGGAATTCCGTCTGATGATCCAAGAGTGGCCTGCTGGTGGTCCGCTGCCGAGGGCGCTGGATTATGTGGACGGCGTGCCGGGTTTGGGAGTGAAAGCAGGTGAAGAACTTTATCTAAAGCGGGATGACGAGTTGAAACAGGGTCTGCCGTCAAGAACCCTCAAGCGCAGAGGGCACCGCCTTCCGGTGCCGGAGCCGAAGAAGATCGGTGTGGCGATCATCGCCACCTCCAACTACCGGGTCTTTGCGGGACCCCTGATCCGCTCGATCCGCCGGAACTTCCTGCCTGGACATGAGGTGACGGTGTTCCTGTTCACGGATGGAGACTATGCGCCAGCACCTGGCTTGAAGGTGATTTCGGTGGAGCATTCCTCCTGGCCGGGAATGGCCATCCGACGCTACTCGATTTTCCGCGAGCATGAGGCCGAGTTTGAGGAGATGGACTACCTATATTACCTTGATGCCGACATGCGTGTCACCATGCAGGTGGGAGACGAGATTCTCAGTGACCTAGTCGGGGTGATTCATCCAGGCTTCCACGACAAGACGAGACAACAGTTCACCTACGAGAGTCGGCCTGAATCGACTGCCTTTATTGCGCCAAACGAGGGCAGCCTCTATTTCTGCGGCGCTTCGCAGGGCGGCAGGACAGCGGATTATCTGAAGGCTGTTCGGCATATGGCAGAGAAGATCGATGAAGATGAAAGGAATGGAATCGTCGCCCGCTGGCATGATGAATCCCACTGGAACCGCTACCTCATCGATCACCCCCCGAGTCTGGTCCTTTCGCCCTCGTATTGCTGCTATCCCGACGGGCGTTCGGCGGAGTTTGAGCCGAGAATTTCCGTGGTGCTGAAGGATGCGGCGCTGATGCGGAAGTGAGCAAGGCAACTGCCCTGACAAACAATCGCGCTCAATCTGATTCCTCACGCAACTCCGCAGCGCCGCAACGAAGACTGGTTTTGGGCGCTGATTCTGATCCGTCGCACAGCAGTCTATCAGAACTGCTGAATTGCTGGCGTGATCTGGCAAACGCCAAGCTGGTCAGCCCAGGTAGCGGATTTGGGCAAGCACGAAGCTCCTCCTGGCACCTGGCTGGAGGCGAGATGGTTCACATGAAAATCCCGGCAGCGACGGGTCGCTGCCGGGATGGTGAGAAGGCTGGGAGGCACGATGCCGAAGCCACCATCAGATCGCAGCGAGGATCGCGTTCAGCGTCTCGCTGGGGCGCAGGGCGGCGTTGGCCTTGGCGTCGTCGGGGAGGTAGTAGCCGCCGATGTCGACGGGCTTGCCTTGGACGGCGAGGAGTTCGGCGACGATGGTTTCCTCGTTGCTGGTCAGGGCCTCGGCGACGGG
>JAIXPW010000136.1 GCA_027485995.1 Verrucomicrobiaceae bacterium | reverse complement strand
AGGGCCATCGCACTGCGCTTCAAGGTCAGCGTGCCAACCGTATCCGCCGCGTTTTCAAAACTGGAGGTGGAGGGGATCGTTCAATCCGGAGGTGAGCGCCGTCGCTGGAAGGTGGGGCAAGCGGTGGGTCTTGAGCGGCACAAGAAGAAGCCCATTGCGCGGAGGAGTGCGAGGAATCCTGAGGAAAGGAAACTGCTTTTTCTGACCAGCTCTCCGATGCGGGAGTGGAAAAGCAATGCCCAGGAAGTTCATGCGAACCTTGTGTCCGCCTTGAGCGCGGAGGGGTGGCAACTGGTTCATCGAGTGACCGGCCATCATGACGCGAGGGCCGCCCGCAAATCCTGGGACGAGCTTTTTCGTGAAGAGCAGCCCGACGCCATGGTGGCCCTGGCGGGGAATCCGGTTTTGGCCGGCTGGGCCATTCAGCAACCTGCCAGGATGCTCTTTATAGGGGGAACCTGCGACCCCTATCCGCTGCCCATGGTGAAAACTGGAATGTCGGGTCCGCTCGAGGAGCTGATCGGGAGGTTGATCGATCTCGGGCACCGTCACATCGTTCTGCCTCTTTGCGGACGTGACCCTGAATTCGTGCAGTCCATGACGACCGTGATTCGGCGTTCGTTGTCGGCCCGCAGTGGTTCAGGGGCTCAGGTGCACGGGATTGAAACGCCTTATTCCACCCCGGAGGTGCTCTACGATGCCTTGCGGAACCATTGGCGGCAGCATCGGCCGGATGCGTTGATCCTTTTCGACTGGCGGGAGTTCGTCACGGCGGGATCCTTTTTCCGGGACTCGCGGGTTTCGATTCCCGAGGATCTTTCGGTTGCCCTCCTTTCCAACGACAACAGCCTGGACTGGCACCTTCCGAAGCTGCATCACTATGAGCTCAACACAAGGAAACTGGTGAAGGCGGTGGTGCGCTGGACTGTGAACGAGGCGCGAAGCGCTTCATCCGAAATGAGGATCACCCTTCGGGCGACCTGGCGTGAAGGGGGGAGCATCCGCGACCGGCGTTGAAGGATTGCGTCTTCGGCTCAGGAGGTTCACGCTGGCCCACATCCGATGTTCATTGATCCCGAAACCGCCAGCCTTCCCAAAGATTCCGTCCGGATCGGTGTGGTCCAACTGGCCATGAAGCCGACCTCAGGTCTCGCAGCGTTCCTTTCCGAACTGCGGTTCTTCATTCGCACGGTGGCCGGGTATCAGGCGGACTTCGTGGTCTTTCCGGAGTATGTGAATGCCGCGCTGATGGCTCCGCATGATCCCCTCGGGACTGTGGCGGCGATCCGCGAACTGGCGGCGGGCACTCCCGCGCTTCTCGACTTTTTCAAGCAGCAGGCGGTGGAGCAGGGCATCAACATCATCACCGGAAGCATGCCGCTTCTGGAAAATGGAAAGCTTACCAATGCGGTGTGGTTGTGTCGCCGTGATGGCAGCTCCGAGCGCCAGGAGAAGCTCCACACCACGCCGAGCGAGGAAAGCGAATGGAGCATGTCCGGCGGTTCGGCGTTGAGGACCTTTGACACCGACTGCGGCCGGATCGGGATGCTCATCTGCTACGACGTCGAGTTCCCTGAACTGGGTCGTGTGCTGGCCGATCAAGGCTTGGAACTGCTCTTCGTCCCGTTCTGCACGGACACGCCTTCAGGCTATCAGCGCGTGCGCTTCTGTGCCCAGGCTCGGGCAATTGAGAATGAATGTTATGTCATCATCGCCGGGAGCACGGGACTGCTGCCAGGCGTGACCAACATGGAGATGCAGTATGCGAAATCGGCGGTCTTCAGTCCGTCCGACCACGCCTTTCCGCCGAACGGGATCGTGGCGGAGGTTGAGAGCAGTTCGGAGACGATCCTCATCGCCGACGTGAATCCCGGCTTGCTGAAGCGGCTCCATGAAAAAGGAAGCGTGCGAAACCTCCTACAGCGCCGGCAGGACCTGGTGGAGGTGAAATGGAAGCAGTGAACCCTTACTCTGAAGTCCCGCCCCTGGCTTCTGCAGATCTGGAAAGCAACAGCGTGAGGACGATGAGCAGCAAGGACAGGATCTGAAGGCCGACAAGGGTTGCCTTCGTCAGGCTTCTTTCATCGAGTGCGCCATTGATCGCAATCAAGGCTCCAAGCATCAGGAACGAGCATGTGCCGGCATTTTCCAAATGAACGAAGCGGATCCACACCACCGCCGCCACGAGGGCCGACCAGAAGAAAACCGGTCCGGTCAGCAAGTAGGTGAGTCCTCCAAGTTGCAGGACATCGCCGATGCCATGTCCGCTGTCTGGTGCCAAGCTGCTCAAGGTTCCCACACCCGCCACGAAGAACCAGAAGCAACCAACCCGTTTCCAGGTGCTGGACAGGGCATTGAGCCAGGCGTCGGTCGTTTCCAGGCCGAATCTCATTTGGAAATCAGCCGGATTCACCACCTCACCACGTCTTCTCGCCGCGCAGGGTCTGATACTTCGGGTCGTAGAGGTTAAACTCGATCCGATTGAACGCGCTGGGCTTGAAAGTGGCGTTGCCGAAATTCTGGCTGAATCCCTGCAGGCCGTCCGGAGTGGCGGCATCGAGCCTGAAGACCACCCGGCTGCCATCCGGAAACCAGGCGCGGACATCGCCGTTCTTGAGGATGGCCTCCTCGCGATCCACCGGTTTCAGCGCGATGGTCTTGAGGCGGGAGACCGGCAGCTTCAGCTCTTGGAAGCTGGTTTTCACCCGCATGATTCCCTGATCGATGCCAAGCACCTCTCCGACGAGCGTGTCGCCATTTCGAAGGGTCATGCGGCCTGGTGACGGCTCCTCCTTCTTTGGCTGCTCCTTCTGGCTGTTCTCCTCTTCCTCGGCGGCGTCCAGATTCTCCGGGGTGGGCTGGTGTTCCACGGTTCCGTCCCATTCGCTGACCTCGATCCTGGAGAGCGTCATCGGACTGGTTTCGTCCGCCACGAAGTTCAGGCCGCCTCCAAACGCGCCCTGCTTGAACTCGGTGTCGTTCCAGACCGCGATCGAGCGCCCATCGACAATCAGGTTGAAGACGCCCTTCTTGCGATCAATGCAGAGCTCGACCCTGGCCTTCTCGTTCTCATTGAACTCAGGCACGTTGACGGTCTGACCGATGATGTTGGTATTGACGTTGCCGTTGTTGTTCCAGCGCTTGCGCAGAAAGACATACTTGCGCTGGATCACGAGGTCGTAGGCGTTGGAAGGTTCCGAGGTGTTGATGTCGTCCGAGCAGAAGACGACGCGGAAACGAAGCTGGCCGCGCCAGCTGAGATCGAAGGCGGTTCGCGAAACCTCGGGGATCTTGACATCGCGGGCGATCTGTCCGGAACCCTTGGATTTGAACTGACCAAACTCGAAGGTCCATGTCTTCTTGTCGCCCGGCTGGTTCCATCCTTCCAGCCCATCGGGTCCGTGAAAGATCAGCTTCGGGCGGTCAACGATCCTCACGCCCTCGACCATCGGCCGCCTGAGGGTGATTCTTCCGGCATACCACGTGTCGAGTTCGATGGCGGAGTCGGTCACGGCCGCCAACTGGCCACGGAGGGAATCGCCATTGGTCAGGCTGACGATGGCCTCGCACTTGGCGTCGATGTTCGGATTGGTCGGGGTCTGGTTGATTTCCAGCACCTGGTTCATGAAGAACGGGGCGGGGGCTTCCAGTTCGGGGGAGGACCAGCGGATCAGGTCCTTCTCGATGGAGGTCACGCTGCCGGGAAGCATGTCCTGGTTGAAGAAGCGGATGCTGCCGGAACCGTCATCGGCAAGGAGCGGACCGGAGGCCAGAAGCAGGAAGGCGAGTAGCGTGCGGGTGATCATTCCTTGGATTCGGTTTCCGAAGCCGGCGGGGCCTGTTCGATGGAGAGCAGTGAGGAGCGCTTCAGGGTCAGTGGGCCGAGAAGGGGATGATTGACCTGGAGGTTGTCGCCGGAAAAGGTGCAGCTCGCGATCTTGAGGGTTCCACCGTCGCGCATGGTGAGGATCAGGGGCATGACCTTGGCCTTGTCCTCAGTGGCTTTGGCTTCGGCGAAAAAGACCGTGGAAACCTTCTTCGCCGGGATGACGATCGGCTTTTCCAGAAGGGGGCTCTTGAACACCAGCGAGGCCTCCGAATTGGGTTCCAGGGTGAGGGACTCCAGGCGACCACTGTAGCGGTCCCCTTGGGCATCAATCAGGGAATCGGATTTCCTGTCGCCGCGGTCCTCGGTGCGGTGGCGGTCGCCGGTGGCGTCCCAGGAGAGGATGCGGAGGTCGCTGATCCGGTGTTCGGATTCATTGCCGGTGTTCGACTCGAAGGAAATGCCTCCGGTTTTCGGGGCGGGGGGGGCATCGGTGAACCGGCCCTCCAGGTTTCCATCGAGATAAAGCCAGACCATCGACTGGGTGCGGTCCACGCGGACCTCGACGTCCATTTGGGAGTTGTTGAAGCTGTCGGGCCTGCGGCTCAGGGTGGTGAAGGGCAAAAAGTGCCGCCCGGTACTGCTCTCTCGGTGCAGGGAAAACCCGCTGCTGTTGAACTGCATGAAATAGCGGTTGGGTGCCTTCTGCTGCGGATCCAGAGGATCGGCGAAGCAGATTCGGATGTTCGGCATGTTCTTCCAGGATAGCCGGAAGCGGATGATGTACTGGTCCGGCAATTCGAAGGCCCGGGAAAGCGGTCCGGTCGAGAAGGAGGAAAAGGTGCCGTCCTTGAACTTCCACGCATTGGTCTTCCAGCCTTCCATGCCATCCGTACCGGCATAGAGTGGCTTTTCGGCAAGGATCCCGAGCTCCAGCGAGCTGATCGCGGAACGCGGGATGCCCAGCTCTGCGGAGAAGGAGGTGCCGACCTTGAGGGTCTCGCCGTCGAGGCTCTTCAGCTCGCAGGGAAGGATGTCCCCGCTGTGCAGCTTCACCCTGGTGGTTCCGGATGAGGGCGTCTCCGGCGACTCCGCGAAGGTGATCTTCTTCAACGATCCGGGCCGGAGTTGAAGGGGTTCCGCGGAAAGGGGGCTCTGCAACCGGACGCCACCGTTTTCGGAGATGGCGGTGACGGTGCCTGCCAGATGGGCCTCGCCGTTCAGTGTCAGCTCATCCGCCGGGGAAGGGGAGGATGAGGCGAGCAGGGCGAGGATTCCCAGCCTCCGGAGTTTAGAATTCAGGATCCCAGTCATCGAGAAAGCTGTTGGTGTTCTTGAAATCGAGCATCACCGCGTAGTCGAGGTTGACGCTCATCTTCCCGGCGATGGGAGAGGCGAGAGTGAGGCTGCTGGAGGTGCCTTCCGAGGGCTTTCCGGAGATCTTGCCGAATGGATGGAAGCGGACCGCGACTAGATCGGCGGCTGGCTGGCTATTCTTGGCGAGCCGGTTGCGGGCGAAGCGGACCTCGGCGACTTCCGACATCGGGAACTCGAAGTTTCCATAACGGCCCTTGAGCTGGAGCTTGTCGGCGTTCAGGCCGCTGACCTCACCTGAAAAGCGATCGGTGCCGTTCGCCAGCAGGACGATGTCCTGATCCTCGGTCTGGAGGCTGCGGGCGGCATCGGGCATGCCGTTCCATTCCGCCACCACGAGGTCGGAGATCCGGACCTGTGCCCCGAGTCCCTGAACCTGGAACCCGATCGACCCACCCTTGCCGGAGTAGGGCGCTCCGGCGACCTCGGGACCCTCCGTCCACTGCATCGCGAATTCATCATTCAGGAACAGCGAGATCTCACCGCTGTGGCGGTTGCAACGGATCTCCACCGCCGCCTCGCCGGTCTCGGAAAGCCGGATGCTGGTGGTGCCGGACTGGACGCGCTCGACGACCGGCTTGCCGTCCTTGTCGTATCCGCTGCGATAGAGGATCACGTAGTTCGGATACAGGTTCATCACGTAGGCATTGCCAAAGAGCTTCGGGTAGTTCTGCACGCCACCGAACTCCTGTCGCATCGGCTTCTGGTCTTCGCCACCCTTGATTTCCGGCGCGGGCACCAGATCGGCGTGGAAGGCCACGGAAAGGGCCAGACGGCTTTTCCAGGCGAGCTGGAAACGCAGCAGCGAACGCTCAGGCATGCCGACCTCGCGGATCAGGCCGGCATTGCCACTACGGGAGTAGTAGGAGCCGCTGGAATAGGACCAGGCGGGCATCGGCTTCTCGGCTGGCTCGCCCTCGGTCTTCGGCGGCGGCGGAGCGGCAGGATTCAAGGGTGGGGCTGCGGCGGCAGCTTCATCCTCCTTCGGCTGCACGATCGACCAGCCCGCTTCGGAATAGGGGCCACTGTAGATGACTTTTCCGCCGAGAGGATTCGGGGCGATCATGCCCACGCGGTTTCGTGGCACCACCACGGCCCCGGCATAGGGCGTGTCGATCGTCACCGTACTGGCATCCATGGCGATCACGGTGCCCGGCAGACGATCGCCATTGTTCAGCGCCACGCTGGAGAGGTCGGCGAAGGGTTTGACGGCATGCCCCCCGCGCAGGACGGCCTGGCGAAGCTGGGTGGACTTGAATTCCACGGGCTGGTCGACATCCGAACGTTTCCACAGCACCACCGGTCCTTCCTTGACTCCGGAAAAGGTGCCGTCGAGACGGTCGCCGTTGCTGAACCGCAGGAGGTCAGACGGGGTGTCCGCCGCGTGGACTGGCAGCAGTCCCAGCAGCAGGGTGGGGAGGAGAAATCTCATTTTTCGTAGATTGGCAGGAAGCGGTAGTTGAGCGCCAGGGAGAGCAGGGCTCCGGCGGTGCTGAAGGCATTGCCCTGGTTGCCCGGCCAATTGCCGGCCGGAGCCTGGATGGTCGAGAGGTAACGGATGTTGCGGGCGTTCCATTCCTTCCAGGTCGCCTCATCGGCGTGGAACAGAGCCTGGGACATGTAGTACTCCCAGTAAAAGGGATAGTAGCGGTCGCGGTAATCGAGCTTCTTCTTCAGGTAGGCGAGGCTGGCCTGGTAGCCCTTTGAGTCCTTGTCCTTGGAAAGCGAGATGCACAACGAGCCGATGGCAGTCAGGGTTTCCTTGCCCCCGCCGGCCGAGGTGTAGCCGTAGCTGCCATCCGCGCTGCGGTTGCGGGCGAGGTAGGCCAGGCCCTTGTTGATGGCATCGTCCGGCACTCCCATCCCGGCATTGCGCGCGGCGAAGAGCGCCACCATCTGGCAACCGGTCACCGTGGTGTCGGCATCCCGCGCGTCCGGCGTGTAGCGCCAGGCGTTGTAGCGGGTGTTGCGCTTTTGCGAACTGAGGATCAGGTCCACGGCCTTCTTCAGGGCTGGAGCGATCTTCGGGTTGTCCACCATGCCGTAGCACTCCGCCAGCGCCAGCGTGGCGAAGCCATGGTTGTACATGCTGTTGCCGATGTAGCCGTTGTTGGCGTTCTGCTGGCTGAGAATGAACTCGATGCCCTTGCGGATGTTGGCCGCGTTCGGTCCGACGTTCGGATCCTCGCCATGGGCCAGGAAGGCGATGACGCAGAGTCCGACCACGCCGGGTTCGTTGCCGGTGCTGTCGGTCCAACTGCCCTGCGCGTTCTGGTTCTTCGCCAAATACTGGAGTCCCCGTAGATACATCGACTCCACCTGGGCCGGGATCGAATCATCGGTCCGGCGCTCCAGATCCTGTCCTCCAGAATGGAGGGTGAGGATCAGCGCGGCGATAGGCGCGGCGAGCAGGGTTCTGAAGTTCATGCGGGTCATTTCGAGAGCTTCTCAGCCCCCCGGTTGTAGGCATCAAGGGCGTTGCGGAATTCCTCAGGCACGGTCTTGCCTGCCGTGCCGGCGGCCTTTGGGATGCGACGGGCCTCCTGCTTGCCATCGCCTGCTCCGCCATTGGCGGTGTTGGCGCTGTTGGAGTCCCCGGTCTGTCCCTGGCCGCCCTTGTCTCCGGGTTCCTTGCCCTTGCCTTCTCCCTCGCCCTTCTTGTCGCCTTCCGGGGTCTTGCCCATCATGCGCTCCATCATGTCCATCATCGCGCTGCCGGACTGCCCCTGGCCCTGCTGCTTCTGCTTTTCCTTGGCCGCCTCGTAGATTTTCTCGATCACCTCGGTTTGCGCCGCGATGGTGTCGCCGCCGGTGTTTGTTTCCAGCAGGTTGCCGGTCGCCTCGCCCATGATGTCCTCGCACTCCTTGAGAAGGGCGATGACCTTCTCGACGGTCTGTTCGATCTCCAACTGCTGCACGTCGGCGGCCAGTTCGTCCTGGCGTTTGGCGAGCTTTTTCGAGCCATCGTGATGGTCTTCGAGGCTCTTTGGAGTCTCGATCGGAGCTTCGCCCGCAGGCTCCTGGGCGATGGCGGTCTGCCACCCGATCAGGGAGAGGGAGAGGATGAGGGAGGGAAATTTCATGGCACAGGGGAAGGGTTTTCGTTCGACCGAAGGAACTGCTCAAGGGCGCGGGTCTGGGCGCGGATGTCCTGTTGCTTCTGGATCATCTTCATGACACGGAGCATGAACTCGAAATCCTCATCTTCGGGGTTGTCACCACCACCCTCGCCGCCGCCACCGCCGCCGTCCTTCTCCATCTCGCCTTCGAGCTTCTTGGCCCACTCAGTGAGCTTCGCCGCCCAGATCGCGGCGGAATCGGACGCAGACGAGGGGAAGTTCTCGTCGAACTGCTTGCGGACGTCCTCAAGCTTCAAATCGATCTTCGACTCCCGCATTTCATCCAGGATCTGCTTGAAGGTTTCCTTGTCGGTGCGGGCCAGATAGTGGCTCAGGTCCTCCTGGATCCAGCGCACGTCGGAGGCGGTGTCGCCCTGCTGCTTGGAAGATTCCTTGAGACGACGCAGGTCGGCGGGATCGAACTCCGGGTCGGTGACCTTCAGGCCGAACATCGCCTCGGCGCGTGCGCGAATCGATTGCACGATCCCATCCTCCTCCGATGCCGCCTTTTTCAGGCGGTTCACGAAGGTCCCCGCTTCGAAACGGCGGTTGGCGTCATTGGCCTTGTCGATCGCCTTCTGCATCTTCTCGACGACCTTCTGCTGCTCCTTCACGGCGTCCTGGACGTCCTTCTTTGATTTGTCAGGCGTGTTGGTCTCGTCTCCGGCCTCGCTGAGCTTGGAATCCACCTTTGGCATGTCCTGGGCCGCCAGGTCCTTCATGTCCTTCATCGACTCCGCCATTTTCTTCAGCGTGTTCTTGTCGATTTCCCCATTGCGGGCGGCGTCCTTCATCAACTGCTCCATCCGCTGGGCCAGTTCCTCCATGCGACGGGTGTTCTCGGCCTCAGCCTCCTGCTGGGCATCGAGCTTCTCCTGGTTGGGCTCCTTCTGGAGATCCTCGCCGCTGAGCTTCTCGAGCCGCTGGTTCTCGTCGAACTGGTTGCGCTCGCGACGGGCCAGGTCTTCCAGCTCGGTGATGGCACGGTCGAACTGGTTCTTGAGCATCTGCGCGTGCTCGTCGCGAGTCAGCACGTAGAGCACCACCGGTTCGGAATAGACACGCGGACGTCCCGGCAGGAAATCCTCGGCATAGGCACGGATCGTCAGCTTCTGCGGCGAGATCCCGAAGGCCGCTGGTGAAAAGGCCGCCGGTCCCGAATGCCGGCGCAGCTCGGATCCTCCGTCGGAAAGCTTCATGCCGCCGAAGGCCGGCTTCTCATCGGTCGGCCGGGTGAACTCGCCCTGCCACTCGATCCCCGCAATCTTGAGCCCGAAGTCGTCTTCTGTCAGAACCTCGAAGTCCACCGTTTCCTCAGGCAGGATCGCCTTCAGGCGCTCCACGCCCTGAAGATAGGCGGTCGGCGCGGCGTCCTTCAGCGGGTCGATCCGCAGCTTGTAGCCGTTCGCACCGGAAAGGCCGAATTCATCGGTCCAAGAAAAGGGGATGTCGAAGGGCGCGGGGCCGATGTCGAACGGAGAGGTCGTGGATTCATCGCCCGAAAGGCTCAGGGTGCCTTGGGTCGACATGAAGGGAGGAGCGTTCTCTGCGGCGGCGGACGCGTTCAGGACGGTAGGGCCGAAGCTTGCCTCCTTGAGCGGCCTTGTGGTCTTCAGCTTGATGTCGACCTTGCTGCCCTCCACCACGCTTAGCACGCCGGTTTCCAGCGTCACGGTCTTTTCCGGGATCTTCAGATACTCCGGGGAAACGATGTGGGCCACGACCGACTCGGCGCTCGGGCGCTGCACCGGTTTCACCCGCATGGTGTGGCGGGCATCGCCGATGCTGAAGGTGACCGTGCCCGGATCCTGCTGGCCGGGGAACTCGAAGGTGTAGCGGTCGTTGTCGCGCGACGCGGAGACCACCGGCTGCAGCCCGTAGCGGCCGCTTCCGGTCTCCGGCTTCTGCTCGGTCTCGCCGGAAAGCTTCAGGGTGATCTGGAAACTCTCGCCAAAGGGCACCGCCATCTCGGCCGGCGGGGAATCCAGCACCGTGAAGGTGTAGCGCGGCGTATCGGAAAGCGGCAGCAGCCAGCGCTTCAGGGCGTTCGATCCAGCCCGCGGCGTGAGGGTCAACACGGTGGCGGCCCCACCGGCCAGCAAAACGGCAACCAGTGCCCATTTCCGATGGCGACCCGGTGGCAGCGCCTCGTTGAGCGTCCGCTTTGCCGCTTCTGCGGCCACGGCCTCCATCGCCGCTGCGCGGAGGCGGGGCGAAAGAGAGCCCGAGTGCTCGTTCTGATCCTGAAGCTCGATGACCCCGAGCAAGCGGTCGCCCAGCCCCGGGAAACGTCGTGCGATCAAATGCGCGAGCTGGTTTTCCCGGCGATGCCTCCACACCCAGCGGTGGATCCACAGCGGCGCGAAGACCGCGAAAAGCGAGGTGCCGCCGATCAAAATGCCCAGCCGCACGAGCCCCGGCGTCTGCCAGATCCGGTCCAGTCCATAGACCAGCAGGAACGAGAACACGAGCCCGATCACGCCCGCGATCACCGCCTCCATCACCTTGATCCGCCAGAGGTGGCGACGGAATTCCGCGAGCTGCACGCGCAGCGATTCCGGGATCGGCACAGGTTGGGGCGAATGAGGGTCTTGGGACATGCGCAATTCGGTGGATCTGCCCGTTTCTGAGGGTGACAGGCGACACTCCCAGAGCAGGCCGCACTTTTCCAGCGGATTTGTTTGGAGAATAGCGCCGCTGGATCGGGGATTTGCGGGTTTTTCTCGTTCGCGCAGCCCGGGTGGTGGAGTGCTTGGTGCCAGTGAGCCTTATTTCCTTCCCGCAAAAGGCCGGGACGTTAGCCTCAGGCCAGATTTCCCGCATGTTCGAACAAGCCTTCAAAAACATCGATGACGTCCTCCACAAGGACGCCGGATGCTCCAGCGAGCTGGACTACACCGAGCAGACCTCCTGGCTGCTGTTCCTGAAATACCTCGACGCCCTGGAGCAGGACAAGGCCACCGAGGCCCGGCTGGAGGGCCGGAAATACACCCACATCATCGACCCGCCCTACCGCTGGAACTACTGGGCCGCGCCCAAGGACTCCTCCGGAAAGCTCGATCACAACAACGCCCTCACCGGCGACGATCTCCTCGACTTCGTCAACCGTCAGCTCTTCCCCTACCTCCAGGGCTTCAAAGCCAGGGCCAGCGGACCGAACACCATCGAATACAAGATCGGCGAAATCTTCTCGGAGATCAAAAACCGCATCCAGTCCGGCTACAACCTGCGCGACATCATCGAGCCCATCGACGAGCTCCGCTTCCTCTCCCAGACCGAGAAACACGAGCTGTCCCACCTCTACGAGGCCAAGATCAAGAACATGGGCAATGCCGGGCGCAACGGCGGCGAGTATTACACCCCGCGCCCGCTCATCCGTGCCATCATCAAGGTCCTCGATCCCCAGATCGGCGAAACCATCTACGACGGCGCGGCCGGCTCCGGCGGCTTCCTTTGCGAGGCCTTCGATTACCTGAAGTCCGGGAAAAAACTCACCACCAAGGACCTCACCACCCTCCAGACCCGGACCTTCTTCGGAAAGGAAAAGAAGTCCCTCGCCTACGTCATCGCGATCATGAACATGATCCTGCACGGCATCGAGGCGCCGAACATCATCCACACCAACACCCTCACCGAGAACCTCGCCGACGTGCAGGCGCGGGACCAGTATGATGTCATTCTCGCCAATCCTCCCTTCGGCGGCAAGGAGCGGCCGGAGGTGCAGCAGAACTTCGACATCCGCACCGGCGAGACCGCCTTCCTCTTCCT
>JAIXPW010000074.1 GCA_027485995.1 Verrucomicrobiaceae bacterium | reverse complement strand
CGCACCCGGATCCTCTTCTACTGCGGTCGCCTGGACCTGCGACCGGAGGCCACCCACTAAATCGCGGGAAGAACCCTTTTGTTATTCGCTTACGGACTTCCATCAGGGCAAATCCCAGCAGGTTCAGACCCTTCCAAAGGAGAGGATTCTCTGCATGTTCATCGTCCTTGCCCATTCCGATTCCCCAAATGCGGTCTTGAGGGCTGGCCTCGACAAGAACCTTCGAGCCAGTGCGCCGAAGGAAGTCTGCCATCTCATGGTTCTGAGCGAACTTGGCGTGAGTGCCTGCGACTACGATTCCGAATCTGTGCTCTCGCCAAGTGGCTTCGTCAAAACCCGAAACCTTCCTACCAAGGCTCTTTGCTGCACCTGGACTGCCCGCTTGAAGTATTTGTGTCCGGATCGTCTCGTCACCAAACAGTCGCGCCTTCTCTGCCATCATGAAATGCTCTGCGTTGGGGTATTCGATTCCAGCAACAGCGAACTTTGCAGGAAACCAATTGCTGAGACAACTCTGATCAATTAGACCTCGAACCTTGGGTGTGTGTCCCCAGAAGAATACATACTTGGGACGCGTGCCGCTAGCTACGATAGTCTTCAAGTCGTCAGCGGATCGTGCGTCTTCGGGTTTCATTTTTTAGTAGAACAGCATTTGTTCGTAGGATCTAGCCGCTTGATATGGCTTCAATCCAACTTGAGCTCAGGATGGCTGGAATCCTTGATTTGACAACGATTTTCTTGGAGTGAGGTGGTGATATCAGGGCCTTCGGGACGTGGTCCGCCCCGACAACCTGCCGGGGCAGATATCAGGAAGAATTTCGGACATCGGACCTCGGACTTCGGACCTTGGACCTTGGACCTTGGACCTTGGACCTTGGACCTTGGACTTCGGATTTCGGATTTCGGATTTCGGACCGGCATGTCTTGCTTGATTGCGGCGGGCGGGCCACTCGAGGCTCTCTTTGGGGGCCAATCCCCAATGCCCGATTCTTTTCAAAACACTTTGAATACCCTCCCGGGCTTTCTCGTCCATTTGGGATGGAAAAGATCCTGCGTTCCTTGATTGGGGCGGTCGTGCTGATGACGACCGCCGTGTTTGCCGGTGAACCTGCCAATGACCTCGATCCGAAGGTGGCGGTGAAACTGATTTGCCAGAGGATCAACCAGATGCCGGATCGGGTGGAGATCGCCTTCGTGGTGGATGGTTCGACGAAGAACCAGGATGGCTTTGAAACGAAGCATGTCCGACGGGTGGCGGCGATCCATCCGGTCGTGAGCGGGGGCATCAAGGTCCGGCGGCTGGTTTACTATGACCTGTTCTGGAACGACAGCCTGGGCTGGTTCATGTGGGAGGTAAGGGCCGAGCGCGGTGGCGATGCGATTTACCGGTGGAGCGAGCGTAGCGGAGAGACGGTGGTCCGTTAGGCCTTTCGGCCAGGGCTGGTTGACTTCTTCGTCGCGCTGCGGACCTGGGCTTTTTTCGTGCGGTTCCCGGCGGGAGCTGTGCCGGGGTCGAATGTTTCCCTGGAGTGCATGGTGATCGCCGCCAGCGCGGGGTGGCGCATCACCCCCTGCAATGTGATGAGATAGCAGGGAAATCCGCATTTCACCGGAGCCCCCACCGGTCGCAGCGAGTATCGCGTGATCGCCTCGTCCACCATGGATGCGGCGATCGGCGCGATGCCGAGACCGTCGGAGGCGGCGATCTTCATCAGGGCGGCATCATCAAACTCGGCGACGACATGCGGGCGTGTGCCGCGGGCATCGAACCAGCGGTCGATTTCATGTCTCCAGGCGGTGCGTCCGGACGGCAGAAGCATCGGGGCACCACGGAGGGAGGCGGGGAAGTTTGCCTCAAGGGACTTGGCGAGGGTCGGCTCGGCACAGAACACCACCGGCGTGGTGCCCAGCAGGTGGTTGAAGGCCTTCACGGGGAGCGTGGAGGGCGCAGCTTCGTCGGAAAGCACGAGGTCGAGTCGTCCACCCGCGAGGGAGCCGAGGAGTTCCTGGGCATGGCCTTCCACGCAGCAGAGGTGGAGGTTGGGAATGGCCTGGATGGCCGGGCGGATCAGACGCCAGGCGAGGAGCTTGGGAAGGGAATCCGTGATGCCGACATTGAGCCGCATCGGGCGGTCGCCACCGGCGCTGCCTCCATCCAGCGAGCGCAGCATTTCAGAGCCGAGGGAAAAGATCTCCGAGGCGTAGTCCATGATGAGCTTGCCTTTCGGGGTCAGTTTCAGGCCCCGTCCGCTGCGGTCGAAAAGCTGCTCTTCAAGCGCCTGCTCAAGCGCCTTGACCTGGGTGCTGATGGTCGGCTGCGAGAGATGCATCCGGGTTGCCGCGACGCGGAGGCTTCCAGCGCGTGCAACCTCCCAGAAGAGTCGCAGGTGGTGGTAGTTCAGAAAGGGCTCATTCATCAGGATGGTAATTTGAATTTATCGAAGTATAGCTTCCAAACATTGAAATTGTCAAAGTTGAATCTGCGGGCATGATTCATGCGTTCGTCGCCTTGGGGCAGCTTCTCCAATCCATTTGATCCAATTTCTTGAATTGGAAGCCACGGGATCGGCGCTCTAGAGACTGCCAGACGAAATCACCCGACAGCTGATGATTCCCACTGCCATCACCATCCCTACGTTGGTTCAACTTGTCGCCATCACCGGAGGTCGAGCCGATCCCGAGCGATTGGGCGCGATTCTGCATCAGATGGCGCAGACCAACGATGAGCCTCTGGCGCAGATGGTGGCGGTGGCTCCCGAGGCGGGATTCCGGGTGACTCCGATCCGCCAGCAGCTTTCCGAAGTTCTGTGGCACGCACGTGAGGACATGCCGCTTGTCATCTGGTGTGCCCGGGAATCGCGCTGGGTGGTGGTGACTTACGCAGGTTGGTTCAAGGTCAGGGTGACCGATGGCGACCACGTGACCCACCGGATCAGCCTGAGTCGGCGGGAGATGGTTGAATTGCTGGGGCTGAGCGGGCCCGACGAAGTGGTGGAGGCCGGCCTGGCCCAGCCTCTTTCGATCGCGGCCAGCGCGAGCATGCCCGGCGGTGCGGGTCATGGGCACGGCCATGGGGATCATGACTCCGTTTCACCCACCCGTCGATTCATGCGTCTTCTCACGGGGGAGCGCCAGGAGATCGTGACCCTGTTGATATTCTCCGTGATGTCGGGCGTGCTTTATCTTGCGGCTCCGCTGGCGGTGGATTCGGTGGTCAGCAACCTGGCCTTCGGCGGCCAATCGCAGCCCTATGTCCAGGCTATCATCGTGCTGGCCATTGCCCTTTTTGGAGCTCTGGGTCTGCAGGCGCTCGTCAGTGGATTTCAGTATTATCTTTCCGATATCATCCAGCGTCGCATCTTCGTGCGCACCGCCTCGGACCTGGCCTACCGTCTGCCACGGGTGCGGGCGGATGCCATGCAGGGAATCCACGCGCCGGAGCTTGTGAACCGCTTCTTCGATGTAGTGACAGCCCAAAAGAGCACGTCGCTGTTGTTGCTGGATGGGATCAATCTGATCTTTGGCAGCCTGATCGGGATGCTGCTGCTGGCGCTTTATCATCCGTTGATGCTGTTGTTTGTGGTGGTGCTGCTGGCCTTGATTGTCCTTAGCCTCTGGCTGCTGGGCAAGGGGGCCGTCTCAACCAGCATCGCCGAGTCACGGGTCAAATATGATCTGGTCAACTGGTTCGAGCAGGTGGCGGCCTTTCCCTTCGCGTTCAAGGGGCCGGGAGGCTACAAGCTGGCCTCCGAGCGGTCCGACCACTTTGCGTCGAAGTATGTCCGGTGTCGCGCGGCCCATTTCAGGGTGGTGATGCGCCAGATCGTGGCCCTGCTGATCCTTTCGGTGGCTGCGGCTGCGATCCTGCTGGTTCTCGGCGGCTGGCTGGTGGTGAGCCAGCAGATCACCCTGGGTCAGTTGGTGGCCTCCGAGTTGATCATGAGCAGCATCGTGGCCGCGATGGCCAAGATGGGGAAAAAGCTTGAAGCCTGGTATGACGCCATGGCGGCCATGGACAAGCTTGGGCATATCTTCGATCTCGAAACAGAGCGTGTCACCGGAGAAAAGGGCGTGGTTACCGGTGAGGGTGCTGAGATCCGCGCGAGCGGCGTTTCCTTCGGTTATCATGAATCCCTTTTCGAGGACAAGTCGTTCGTCATCCTGCCCAGCAGCCGTGTCGCCATCGTCGGACCGCATGGCTCTGGAGCGAGTTCCTTGCTCGACATCCTCTTTGGCCTCCGCTGTCCCACGGCTGGGCATGTGAGCGTGGACGGGCTCGATCTCAGGAGCTGGCATCTGGAGTCCCTGCGCGAGCGAGTGATGCTGCTCCGACGCGATGACATCGTCGATGGCACCGTGGTCGAGAACCTGCGAATGGGGCGTGATGACATCGGACTGGATGAAATCCGCGACGCCTTGGCCAAGGTCGGGCTGCTGGAAGTCCTCCTGCGTCGCCCGGAGGGGATGAACCAGCATCTTACCGTCGGCGGTGCGCCGCTGAGCGGGAACCAGAGAACCCGTCTCCTGCTGGCCAGGGCAATTGTTCAGAACCCCAGGCTGCTGATGATCGATGAACTCTTCGACAGCCTCGATCCGGAGTCGTTCAGCCTGCTTCAAACCGCCATCCTCGATCCCTGCCGTCCCTGGACGGTCATCCTCGCCACCCGCGATCATGACGTCACCCGGGTCTGTGATCAGATCATTCAGTTGGCCCCGTGTCATCTCAACGACGGGACCTCATCGGAATCCGAGAAAGAACGCCTCAATCCATCTTCATGAAATCCCAGGAACCGACGACCGTCGTCCCGACCCTCCCCGCCATGGGGCTCGCGGGGTCCGCGAAGTTTACCCGTCTGTTCAGCCGCTTGTTGCTGATCGGCTTCATCGGGTTGATCATTGCCGTGCTGGTGCTGCCCTGGCGTCAGTTCGTTTCAGGATCCGGTCGGGTGATCGCCTTTGACCCTCTTGACCGCCGGATCAATGTCGAGGCCCAGGTTTCCGGCCGGGTCAAGCGCCTCCACGTGATGGAAGGCCAGCGCGTGAAGAAGGGAGACCTGATCATCGAGATCCAGGACAACGATCCGAACCTCATGATCAACCTGCGTGCTCAGCAGACCGCGATTTCGAGTCGTCGGGATTTCGCGATGGGCCGGGTGGAGTCCTTGGCGTCGCAGGTGGCGCAGCAGCAGCTCGCGAAGAACCAGGCGATCGCGGGGGCGGAGCAGCGGGTGGTGGCGGCGAAGATCTCGGCCGAGACCGCCCAGTTGAACTTCCGGCGGACCCGCGACCTCCACGAGAAGAAGCTGGAATCGCAGCGCAATCTTGAACTCGCGACGCTCTCGCGGGATTCGACCGAGGCCGAACTGAAGTCGTCGGTCGCGAACCTGGAGCGCACCCGCAATGACTTTGATGCGTCGATCGCCTCCACCGAGGCCTCCAAAGGAACGGCGCTCGGCGAAGTGGCCGCCGCCGAACGCGATCTGGCGATGATCGGCATCCAGATCAGTCAGAACGAGCGTCAGGTCGTGGAAGCTCCGCGCGATGGCATCGTGCTTCAGGTGCCGGTGACGGATGGGACCTATCTCCGACCGGGATCGCCGATCTGTGTCATCATCCCGGAAACCGACAGCCGCTTTGTGGAGATCCTCGTCGATGGAAACGACATGCCGCTGATCCAGTCACGCAAGGTGGTCAACGGGGTCACCACGCCGGGCAGTCCGGTGCGTCTGGCCTTCGAGGGCTGGCCGGCGGTGCAGATGATCGGGTGGCCGCAGCTCGCGGTCGGGACCTTCGGCGGAGAAGTGGTGTTCGTGGACCCGGCGGACAACGGCAAGGGCAAGTTCCGCGTGGTGGTTGGCCCGGCACCGGACGTGGTGGATCGAGGCGATGGACCAGTGACCGTGGAATGGCCGGACCGGGATCATTGGTTGCGGCAGGGAGCCCGCGCGAATGGCTGGATCATGCTCAAGCAGGTTCCACTGTGGTTTGAGTTGTGGCGACAGATCAACGGCTTCCCGCCGATGCAGCCGGACGAGGATGTGAAACTTGACCCCTCGAAAAAATGACACGGCGGACTATCTTCTCCCTAACTGATCCAGCCGGTCGTTGGCGCTGGTTGCTTGCCGCTTGCTTGGCCCTTGCAGGCTTCCCGGCTTCTGCCGCGCCGAAACCGGTTGCCAAGGTCGAGGCGCTGTCCTTGTCCGAGGTGCTGAACTCGGTCCAGAGCCAGTATCCACCTTATCTGGCGGCCCTGATCGAGCAGGACATCGCGAATGGCCGCGTCCGGCAGGCAGCGGGTGCCTTCGATCTCAACCTGAACGCCGGTGGCACCTTCAATCTGGCGGGCTACTACGATGGTAGTACCGGGTATGCCCTCCTTGAGCAACCGCTGCCCTTCTGGGGCGGCAGCGTGTATGGAGGATACCGGCTGAGCAGCGGTTTCCTGCCGAACTACAACAAGGATCGTACCAGCGTCGATGGCGAGGGCGTTCTGGGTTTCAGGATTCCCCTGTTGCGCGATGGTACGATCGACCGCAGGCGTGCCGCGCTGTGGCAGGCACAGATCGACCAGGAGCTGGCGGATCCGGTCATTCTCAGGCAGTACTTGGATTTCATCCGTGCCGCCTCGATCAGCTACTACCAGTGGACTGCCGCGGGCCAGAGGCTTTCGCTGACCGAGGAGTTGCTGCGCATTGCCAACGACCGTGACGGAGCCATCGCCGAACAGGTCAAGAATGGGGCGAGCGCACCGATCATCCGCATCGACAACCAGCGCCTGATGGTGAGCCGG
This sequence comes from Verrucomicrobiaceae bacterium, assembly GCA_027485995.1. Lineage (GTDB taxonomy): Bacteria > Verrucomicrobiota > Verrucomicrobiia > Verrucomicrobiales > Akkermansiaceae > Luteolibacter. Next base: position 5,950 of record JAIXPW010000074.1, on the reverse strand, counting down.
GAGATCGCGGTGGTGCAGGCAAAGCGGCGCTTCGAGGCCTCGACGATCGAGCTTTCCCTTTTCCTGCGGACCCGCGACAAGGCGATGCCGGTGTTGGTGGATCGCGCCCGGGTCCCCTCCACCTTCGGCACCTTGCCGAAGGTCCACGATGCCCAGGTGCCGGCCGATCTGGCGCGGGCCTTGAACATGCGGCCCGAGCTGCGCCGGATCGACCTGCTGGTGAAGCGCACGGAAATCGACCGGCGTTTGGCCAAGAACAACCTTCTGCCGAATCTGGATGTGGGCATCGAAGCCGGCCAGTTCTATGGCGATGGCCGGCCCAAGGATCTGGAGCGCAGCGAGGTCGAAGCGAAAGTGGAGCTGAAGGTGCCACTCGAACGGAACGAGGCGAAGGGGCGGATGGAAGTGGCGGATGCGACCGTGGCCCGGCTTGAGAACGACCGCGTGTTCGCAAGGGACCGGATTACGGCCGATGTGCGCGACAGTTTCAGCGCCCTTGTCGCCGCGCATCAGGCCTTGGAGATGACCCGCAAGAACGTGGAACTGGCCGGGCTGTTGGAGGCGGCCGAGAACGAGCGGCTGAAACAGGGAGCCACCGATCTTCTGGCCCTTCAGATCCGAGAGCAGGCCTCGTTCGATGCACGGGTTCTGGAAGTGGATGCCCAGGCCGAGCTGTTTCGGGCCTACGCCAACTACCGGGCGGCGATCGCGGCCGATGCGACCAGGAACCTGCCCACGCTTCCGACCCCGGCGGCCGTTCCGGTGGCCTTGCCGGTTAAACGCTGAAGGACGTCCTCAGGAAACGAGCGACCTGACATGGGCAAGCGCGGCGGCGGCGATGCCTTCGGGGTTGTAGCCGCCTTCGAGAACCGAGACGAGGCGGCCCCGGCAGTGCTTGAGGGCTGCGGCAACGGCGCGTTCTGTCAGGGAGGCGAAGGTTTCATCGGTCCATTCGAGTCCGCCGACGGGATCGTCGCGGCGGGCGTCGAAGCCGCAGGAGATGAGGAGAAATTCGGGCCTGAAGGCGTCGAGGGCGGGAGTGATTTGGTCGTCCCAGGCCTTCAGGACGACAGAGCCATCGGTGCCGCCGACGAGCGGAATGTTGAGGGTGGTGCCTTCGCCTTTGCCGTGACCGCGCTCGGTGGTGCAGCCGGAGTAGGGGTAGATGCCCTGCTCGTGGGTGGAGATGTAGAGGACGTCCGGATCCTCGAAGAAGATGTCCTGGGTGCCGTTGCCGTGGTGGACATCCCAGTCGATGATGGCGATTCGCTGGACGCCGTGTTTCGATTGAAGGTAACGGGCGGCGACGGCGACATGGTTGAAGATGCAGAAGCCCATGCCCCGGGTGGCCGTGGCGTGATGGCCGGGCGGACGGACGGCGCAGAAGGCGCGGATGACCTCGCCGGCAAGTACTGCATCCACCGTATTCAGCACCGCGCCGATGGCCTCGAGGGCGACGTCATAGCTTTCGATGCAGATATGGGTATCGCCGGTGCGGAGGGTGTCACGAAAGGACTCGACGTCGTGATAGACCAGATTGTGGTAGTCGTGGTCGTGGGCGAGGAGGATTTCTCTAACAAGGGCCCTGCGTCCGGAAAGGCGCAGGATTTCCGGCGGGAGGATTTCCAGTGCGGCGCGCAGGACCTGGTATCGATGGGCGGATTCCGGGTGACCGGGGCCGGTGTCGTGGCGTTCGTAGGCGGCATCGTAGTGCACGCCGATGAGGGCAGAACTCATGGCGAGACGGAGTGGATTTTCTTCGCTGTTAGAAAACGCTTCCGCCAGCGCACGAGCCGGTCGAGCGGGAGATGGAAGATCTTTTCCTCATCGATCGGCGAGGTGGTCTCGGTGCCACCTGCGGCGAGGAAAAGCGCGGCCATGCCATGGTTGTCGGGCAGGACGGTGCCCCAGAGTTCCTTCAGTCCGCGTTCGCTGGCGAGGACGGCGAGTTCGCCTAACAGAAAGCCCGCAAGGCCATTGCGGCGGGCCTTTTCATGGACCACGAAGGCGGCCTCGCCGGAGGTGCCAGCATCATCGAGGTAGTAGCGGCCGATGGCACGGATCTCCGGATGCCGGCCGGTGGTGAAGAGGGCGAGGGCGGGGTCGCGCGATTGATCGACCGAGGTCAGGCGTTTCGCGGCATCGACGGTCATCTCGTTCCGGTAGTGCCCATAACGCATGCGGATGGTTTCCTCGTCATGGGAATCGAAGAAGGCCAGCAACGCGGGCGTGTCCTCCGGCGTCAGGGGCCGGAGGATGAGGGGACCGGAGAGGAACTGGATGGGGGTGTTGAACATCGAACATCGAACGTCGGACATTGAACTTCGAAGTGAGGGACTTGAAACTGAGCCCTGAGACCTTTACACTCTTATCTCAGACCGAGCCAGGGCGGGAACGCGGGCGGGATGGGGGACTCGAAGTCGTGTCGGACGCCGGTGATCGGGTGGTTGAAGGAGAGTTTCCAGGCGTGGAGCATCAGGCGGTCGGGCAGACCGGGGTGCTTCGAGGGTTTTCCGTAGATCGGATCGCCCAGGAGCGGGGCGTTCCGGGAAAGCAGGTGGACGCGGATCTGGTGGGTGCGACCGGTGTGGAGGTGGCAGAGGACCAGGGCTGTTAGAGAGGAGGGATCGATGGAGAGGACCTCGTAGTCGGTGATCGCGGCCTTTCCTCCGGGCGGATTGACGACGGCCATTTTCTGACGGTTCACCGGGTGGCGGCCGATGTTGGAGAAGATGGTGTCCTTGGCGGGTTTCGGGATGCCCATTGTCACGGCCAGGTAGATTTTCTCCATGGTGCTGCGCTCGGAGAACTGGGCGACGAGGGACTGGTGGGCGGCGTCGGATTTCGCGACCACGAGGCAGCCCGAGGTGTCCTTGTCGAGGCGGTGGACGATGCCGGGGCGTTCGACGCCGCCGATGCCGGAGAGTTTCCCTTTGCAGTGGTGGAGCAGGGCGTTGACGAGGGTGCCGTCGGGATTTCCCGGAGCGGGGTGGACGACCATGCCGGGGGCCTTGTTGAGGACCACGAGGTCCTCGTCCTCGAAAAGGATGTCGAGCGGGATGTCCTGGGCCGGGGCCTCGAGGGGGATGGCCTCGGGCACGATCACGGAAATCAGGCTGCCTATCTTCACGGGGTCGCGGGGTTTCGCCTGGCGGCCATCGACGAGGATGTCCCGATCCTTGATGAGGGTCTGGATGCGGGATCGCGAAAGATCGGGCAATTTTGCGGCGAGCCAGGCGTCGAGACGTTCACCTTCTAGATCCTCAACACGCAATTCCATGCGGAGATTTGGGGGGCAGTGCAGAAAGTTTCAAGTTTGCAGAATGGTCGCGCGTAGATTTAGGCTGACGCCATGCCGGAATCCGAATCGACCCTTGCCTACTGCCACGCGTGTGGAACGGCGATGGACGTTTCCGAGGTGGCTCCATTTTCGAACGTGGAGTGCCCGCAATGCGGCAAGCACACTCGGGTGAAGCGGGAATTCGGCCCCTACACGCTGCTGCGCCGCCACGCGATCGGCGGGATGAGCGTGGTGTTCGTGGCGCACGACAACACGCTCGATCGCGAGGTGGCGTTGAAGATCCTCAACGAGGATTATTCTGCGGATGAGCGAAGAATCGCCGCATTCGAGGAAGAGGCCCGCATCACGGCCTCGATCAGCCATCCCCACGTGGTCCGGGTGCTGACCACCGGACGCGCGTTCGAGCGTTTCTACATCGCCATGGAACTGGTGACCGGCGGGCATTTCGAACACCAGATCCGCGAGCGCGGGGCTCTGCCGGAACTCGAGGTTCTGCCGCTTGCCATCCAGGTCGCGGAAGGTCTTGAGGCCGCGCATGCCGCCGGTCTGATCCACCGCGACGTGAAACCGGGCAACATCCTCTTGGATGCGGCAGGAAATGCAAAGATTGTTGATTTCGGGCTATCCCTCGTCACGAAGGGCGGGAAGGCGCAGGCCGAGGAAATTTGGGCCACGCCGTACTACGTGCCGCCGGAAGCGATCGAGGGCTTGGAAGAGGATTTCCGCTCCGACGTGTATGCCTTCGGGGCCACGATTTACCACGCGCTGGCGGGAGTGCCGTCCTGTGCGGAGGAATCGATGGTCACGACCATCCTGCGGCAGGCGAAGCAGAACGTGAAGCCGCTCGCCGTCTCCGCGCCCTGGCTTTCCGCGGATACCTGCGCGGTGATTGATCACGCGATGGCCTACCAGCCGGATCAGCGTTTCGGCTCCTATGATGAAATGATCGCGGCCCTGCGGCTTGCGTTGCAGCGGGCGAAGGCCGGGCCTGCCGCGCCGGTGGTGGATGCCAAGGCTCTCCGCCGCCAGCGGGCGGAAAGGAAGCGCAGGCAGATGACTCTCTGGGGTTCGATCGCTGCTGGGGTGGTCGCCCTGATTGTGGTGATTGCCCTGTTCAGCCAGAATCGCGGTTCCGAGGCAAAGCCTGCCGTTTCAGGCGATTCGTCCCTCGAAGCCTTTCCGGCGGCGGATCCAGGGGGCTCCAGCAATCCCGAGGTGGCCTCCAGGATTGGGCATCGGTATCTCAGTGCTCACGAGGCGCTCACCAAGGGCGATTTTGAAAAGGCCTCCACTGAATTCGCCTCCCTGCGCGATGACCCTGAAGTCCAGGAGCCGACCGGAACCTGGGCAGGCGTGGAGTCGGTCATCGCCGCCTATCTCAATGGTCAGCCGTCCGATGCCCGGCGGGAGGCCCGGGCGACGCTCAAGCATCTCGACGCGGCCGCCCTAGCGAACCCGGCGATCAAGTCAACGCTGGGCCCCACGCTTGCGCGCCTTGAGCAGCTGCCATCCATTTCGCCGGAGGAGCTTGATGCCTCAAACATCGGGGTTCCAACCATGATGTCGTGGCTTCTCAGTGGACTGAAGAATTGGGAGCAAGGTCGGGGAATCGAGGCGGTGAAGTTCTTCAAGGCCGTCGAAGCCGTGACCCTCAAGGACTCCGATGCCTGGGCGCGGTTTTACCAGACCGTTGCCAAGCGTTACATTGCCGACAGCGAACGTCTGCGGAAGGCAGAGCTGGGCAACCCACCTGATGACAAGGATGCCTGCCGGGAAAAGGTCGCCGAGCTCAATCAGGTCCTTTCATCCCTCGAAACACGGGGGCGTTCCCGTTTCAATGTCAGGGAATGGCAGATGATGCTCAACCGGCGCATCCACGAATTGGACCGCGGCCCCGATGTGCCTTCGAAGCAGACCCCGCCGACTGCTCAGAATCAGCCTGGCCTCGCCGCAGCCCGTGCGGAGATCGATGCGATGTGCAAGGACTTCAGATTCTCCGAAGCTGCCGCAAAGCTCAAATCACTGAAGCCCGGCCCTTCGGAAAAGGCGCTGAGGAGCTCCCTTCTCGCGCTGTCTGAGGCCGCTGCCACTTTCCTGGCCGATCTTGAGGATGGCCTCGGCCATCTGGACGGCCCGATCGACCTGAAACTCCGGGACGGAACTGCCTCCTTCACCAAGGCGGCGGTGCTTCGTCCAGGGGTTCTCGAAGCCACCACGGCCGATGGACAGAAGCGGCAACTGGTCTGGAAAGACCTCGCTCCGGACTCGATCATCGAACTTCACCGGATGCTGGTTCGGAACGTCAAATCCGATCTCGAGAAGTTGCGCCGCCATGAGGCCGCCATCTCCTTTGATTGGCTCGCAGGCGACCGTTCACGCGCGGAAGCGGCCGCCGAGCGCTTGTCCACCGATTTCACCGTGTTCAAGAAGCGCTGGGATTCCATCGCCGTGGGCCTGAAATAGTCCGCCGCGCCCGGTGCTTGCACCCTGCGCCTTGGTCCGGTACTTCTCAGCCACCCACATGGCAGCCGAATACACCGAAGCCGACATCCGTTCACTCGACTGGCGCGAGCACATCCGACTCCGCCCGGGCATGTACATTGGCAAGCTGGGCGACGGCACCTCGCCCGACGACGGACTCTACATCCT